>JBAQYY010000107.1:0-5949 GCA_049790415.1 Candidatus Dormiibacterota bacterium
GACACATCCCCAGATCAGTTTCGGCACGGACGGTTGGCGGGCGGTGGTGGCCGACGACTTCACCTACGCCAACGTGCGCGCCGTCACCCAGGCGGTGGCCCAGTACCTGGAGGCGGCGCCTCCCGAGGGTCGGGTGGTGGTCGGCCATGACACTCGCTTTTCGGCGGAGCTGTTCGCCCGGGAGGTGGCCCGGGTGCTGGCCGCCAACTCCCGTCATGTGGTCCTCAGCGACCGTCCCAGCCCGACCCAGGTGTCGGCCTGGCTGGTCGTCGACCAGAAGGCCCTGGGGGGAGTCGTGGTAACCGCCAGCCACAACCCTCCCGAGTTCAACGGGCTCAAGTACAAGCCCGAATATGGCGGCTCCGCTTCACCGGAGGTGATCACCAAGCTGGAGCAGGAGCTGGCCCTCGTGCTGGAGAAGGACTCGGTCCGCACCATGACCATCGACGAGGCCATCGCGCAAGGGCTGGTGGAACTCATCGACCCGCGACCGTCATACCGCGACCAGATCGGCCGCTTGGTCGACTTGGTCGCGATCAAGAGTGCCAGCTTGAGCATCCTGCACGACCCCATGTACGGGTCCGGGTCGGGCTATGTGGCGGACCTACTCGAGGGGGGGGCTACCCGGGTGACCGAGCTTCACGGGGAGCGCAACCCCGGCTTCGGAGGCCTCCATCCCGAGCCGATCCCGCCCAACACCGACGAAGCGGCGGCGGTCCTCCGAGCTGGAGGTTTCGATCTAGGCATCGTCAATGACGGCGACGCCGACCGGGTGGGCATCTTCGATGAGCAGGGGAACTTCGTCGACCAGCTGGAGGCGGCCACCCTCCTCCTCTGGCATCTCTGCCAGAACCGGGGACTGCGCGGCCCAGTGGTGCGCTCATTGACCATGACCCGCCGGCTCGACATCCTCGGCGAGCGCTACGGATGCGCGGTGGAGGAGCTGCCGGTCGGCTTTAAGTACCTGGGCACCAGGATGCGCGAGGTGGACGCCTTGTTCGCCGCCGAGGAGTCGGGAGGCTTCGGGTTCCGTGGTCACATCCCCGAGCGGGACGGGATTCTGAGCGGGCTCTTCTTCGCCGAGATGATCGTGAAGTCGGGGAGCCCACTCAGTCGGATCCGCCAAAAGGTGGCCGAGCTGGTCGGACCCCACGCCTATGCGCGGCGGGACCACCGCCTGCCCCGCGAGGGATACCAGGCCGCTCGGGAGAAGCTGATCCAGCGGATGGAGAACGATCCTCCCCAGCGGGTCGGTGAGGAACGGATCACAAAGACCAGAAGCGACGACGGCTTCAAGTACTGGCTCGGTGAGGACTCCTGGGTCCTGGTCCGCATGAGCGGCACCGAGCCGCTCATGCGCGTCTACTGTGAGTCGACCTCTGCCCAGCGAGTTCAAGAGCTGCTTGACGCTTTCGAGGGCGAGCTCGGGGTACTCGGCAGCGGTGAGGCCCGACATGGTTGAGCCTGGGGGCCCGCTTTCGCACCAGCCCGAGCGCCGGGTGGACAAGCCCTGGGGTTACGAGATCTGGTTCGCGGTCACCGACCGCTACGCCGGCAAGATCCTCCACATCGAGGCTGGTCACGAACTAAGCCTGCAATACCACGAGCGCAAGGATGAGTCCATCTACGTCCTCTTCGGGAAGATGGAGCTGGAGCTGGACAACGCCCGTGGTGAGCTGGAGACGGTGCCCCTGGGACCGGGCCAGTGTCAGCGCATCGAGGCAGGTCAGCGACACCGGATGCGGGCTCTGGACACCACCGAGATTTGCGAGGTCTCCACTCCCGATCTCGATGACGTGGTCCGCCTCCACGATCGCTATGGCCGGGTCGAAAGCCCGAGCGACTGACGGCGGCGCTCGGTGCGGGCCGGGGAGAGGAGCGGGACGGGGGCGGCACCAAGGGCCGCCGCGAGATTCGCGTTTCCCCCAATATCCACAGGTGAACGTGGATAACCCAGTGCCGGAGTTACCGCTCTGAGCAGCCGTCCCCGTGGAGCCGCGGCCCTCCGCCAGGAGGCGGAGACCGGGCTCGGCGTGACGCCCTTCGAGCGCCAACCCGAGCTCCACCTGTCACCGCCCCGGGTGGTGCCCTTCTCCTTGGCGGCGGCGGCGGTCTGCGCTCTGTCGGGAATCGGAGTACTGCCCCTGGCCGCCGCCGTCGCGCTGGATGTCGGCGCCGCTCTCAGCTACCTCTTGGCACTGCGCTCGGGACTGCCCCGCTGGCCTGAGCTGCCCTGGCGTCGGCTCCAGCTCCTAAGCGGGATGCAACCGGCGGTGTTGCCTTTGGCCGGCTTCGTTTCTGCGGCGATAGCATTGGCCGAGCAACCTGGTCTCCCGGGACTGCTTCTGCTGCCACTTTGGGTATTGCTCATGCTCACCGTGTGCCCCTGGCTGGAGGTGGCCGAGGAGAGCCGCTCATCGCGGCGCTGGGGCCCGACCGTGCTCGCGCTGCTAGCGATTTCCGTCCCCCTGCCGCTCTTCATCTTGGCCATGAGCCCGTCTGTGGAAGCGCCGGTACGGGCGGTCGCGGTGGGAGCCGCGGTGCTCTTGCCGAGTTGGCGGCTGATCAGCCTGACCTGTCGCGATGACCGCCAGGCCGCGACCCGCTCAGTGGCAGTGGCGCTGGTTTTGGGGGCTGCGGCGGGAGCATCGGTGTTACTCCAGGTGCCCATCCCGCTGCTGCCGGTGGCGCTCCTGCTCGGCTGGTATGGCCTGACCGGGGTGGTTAGCCAGCACGACCGGCGCTCGATTGGCGCCTTCGCCTTCTTCGTGGTCGTGGCGGCGGTCATGCTGGCGGTGGGCAACCCTCTCTGACTCCGAAGCCGCAGCGATGGCAAAGGATGTACCGTGGGTTGCCTATGCGAACAGCCTCCCTGGGACGTTGGTGGGATGCGGATGGACTGCCGCCGCCGCCGAGCTCGCGTCAGTAGTTCAGCGGCTCGTTCGGGGGCAGCCAAGGTCCAGCCCCCTCCGACATTCAGTCCAACCGCCACGCGCGCAGCTCGAGGAGGCTCCTTATGGCCACGACACTTCCCCCATCTGAGCTAATCAGCGGTGCCCTGGGCAGCGCCACGGCGGAAGAGTGGCGCCAGCGTGATCGCCGTTCGGTCGCGTCGGTATGGTCCCGCTACACCGATGTGGTGGTCGACTCTGCTCAAGGCTCGTATCTGATCGACGTGGAGGGTCGGCGCTATCTCGACTTTGCCTGCGGCATCGCCGTGACCAGTCTGGGTCACCGCCATCCGGATGTGGCGGCAGCGGTCCACCGCCAGGTCGATCGCTACTGGCACACCAGCATCGTCACTCAGAGCGTAGTGATGACCGAGGCTGCCGAAAAGGTGGCCGCCATCTGCCCCGATCCCCTCGACGTGGTCTTCTTCGCCAATTCCGGAGCGGAGGTGGTCGAGGGTGCGCTCAAGCTGGCCCGGCGCTCAACCGGCCGCCAGGGAATCATCTGCTTCCGGGGCGGCTTCCACGGACGCACCTATGGGGCCCTGAGTGTGACCACCAGCAAGGCCCTCTATCGATCCGGTTACGGACCGCTGCTCCCCGGTGTCTACGTGACCCCCTACCCCTATTGCTTCCGGATCTGTGACCACGCCCCTGACCAGCCCTGCCCGATCGCCGCCGGCGAGGAACTGGAGCGCCTCTTCCGCCAGGTGGTTCCGGCCAACGAGGTGGCCGCGATCTTGGTCGAGCCGATCCAGGGCGAGGGTGGTTATGTGGTACCCCCGCCGGGATTTCTCTCGACGCTGCGGCGGATCTGCGATGAGCACGGCATCCTGCTCATCTGCGACGAGATCCAGACCGGGGTGGCCCGGACCGGGCGCTGGCTGGCGGTCGACCATGAACAGGTGGTTCCCGACATCGTGACCTTGGCCAAGGCGCTGGGCAGCGGTCTTCCGGTGGCCGCCATCGTCTCCAGCCATCGCTTGATGGACAAGTGGGAGCCGGGCAGCCACGGCAGCACCTTCGGGGGCAATCCGGTCTCGGGTGCCGCCGTCATCGCCACCCTCGAGGTGATCGAGCGTGATCGCCTGGCCGACCGGGCCACCGCCCTGGGCGAAACCATTCGGGCCCGGGTCGCCCGCTGGCAGGAGAGCGGCGAGGGCCCCGCCGATCTGCGCGGTCGAGGGGCCCTGATCGGCATGGAGTTCATGGACCAGCAGGGCCGTCCCGACGCGGACCGGGTCAGGCAGATCAAGCACCGGGCGGTGGAGTCGGGTCTGGTCGTACTCTCCTGCGGCATCGACGATAACGTGATCCGACTCCTGCCTCCCCTTACCGTGAGCGACGCCGAACTCGAGGAGGGGCTCGACATCCTCGAGTCAGCAGTGCTTGGAAAAGGGAGCTCCCAATGACCACAGCCGAGGCGGCCCCGGTGCGCACCTACGGCAACCTGGTTGGCCCGGAGTGGCGAGAGGCCAGCTCCGGGCAGACCTTCGACTCGATCAACCCGGCCCATCGCAGCGAGCTGATCGGCCGCTTTGCCAGGGGTACTGCCCCGGACATCGAGCTGGCGGTTGAGGCGGCTTCGGCGGCCCAGCCGAGCTGGGCCCGGACTCCGGTGCCGGCTCGGGCGGAGGTCCTGGCTCGGGCCGGCCGCCTCTTGGAGGAGCGCAAGGAGGAGTTGGCCCAGCTAATGACCAGGGAGATGGGCAAAGTGCTGACCGAGGCTCGGGGCGATGTCCAGGAGGGCATCGACATGGCCAAGTACATGGCCGGCCAGGGCCGCAACCCGATCGGCGAGGTGGTGCCCAGCGAGCTGCGCCAGAAACGGGCCTTCGCCGAGCGAGTTCCCATCGGCGTGGTGGGCTGCATCACGCCCTGGAACTTCCCCATGGCCATCCCCTGCTGGAAGCTCATGCCCGCCCTACTGGCGGGCAACGCGGTCGTGTTCAAGCCCGCCGAGGACACCCCCCTGGTGGCCATCAGGTTGGCCGAGATCCTGGTCGAGGCAGGCCTCCCCAGCGGGGTCCTGGGCCTGGTGACCGGGCTGGGCGAGGAGGCGGGAGCGGCCCTGGTCGAGCACCCGGCGGTGCGTGCCATCTCCTTCACCGGTTCGGTGGCCGTGGGCCAGGAGATTGCCGCCAGCTGTGGCCGCTTGGGCAAGCGAGTTTCGCTCGAGCTGGGCGGCAAGAACGCCATGCTGGTCAGTGCTGACGCCGACTTGGAGCTGGCCCTGGAGGGGGCTGTCTGGGGCGCCTTCGGCACCACCGGGCAGCGCTGCACCGCGACCTCCCGCTTCATCGTGCAGGAGAAGGTACTGGGTGCTTTCACCGAGCAGCTAGTGGCCCGGGTCCAGAAGCTCCGCCTGGGCGACGGACTCGATCCAAAGACGGACGTGGGTCCGGTCATAAACGAGGTCCAGCTGCGGCGCATCCATGGCTATACGGATATCGGCCAAAAGGAGTCTGCCCGACTCCTCACCGGGGGAAAGGTGGCCAGTGAGGGAGCCCTAGCTGAGGGCAACTTCTACCAGCCGACCATCTTCTCCGAGGTCAGCGCCGAGATGCAGATCGCCCAGGAGGAGATCTTCGGGCCCACCGCGGTGATCATTCCTGTCCCCGACCTGGCCGAGGCGGTCAGGATCGCCAACGGGACTCGCTACGGTCTCTCGGTGGCGATCTACACCAAGGACATCGACAAGGCTCTCCAGGCGGTGGATGGCCTGGAGGCGGGAATCGTCTACGTCAACGCTCCCACCATCGGAGCGGAGATTCAGCTTCCCTTCGGCGGCGTCAAGTGGACCGGAAACGGCCACCGGGCGGCGGGGACCACAGCCCTCGACGAGTTCACCGAGTGGAAGACGGTCTACATCGACTACTCCGGACATCTCCAGCGCGCCCAGATCGACACCGACGCCGGCTGAGCCATCCGCAACCATGCTTGACTTCAGCCTCGGTCCCGATCTGCTCCAGTTCGAAGCCATGATCCGGGAGTTCGCCGG
>JBAQYY010000108.1:0-2858 GCA_049790415.1 Candidatus Dormiibacterota bacterium
CGCAGCCGGGCGGGAATGCTGGTGGCCACCTCCCAGGCCGACGTACCGGCCGGGGGTCTGGCGAAGTTCCGGTATCTGCTGAAGCGCGCCGTGCTAGGCCCGCGGCTGCCCACCTCGGCGATGGAGAGCGAGCGCCTACCGATCTTCAAGGCACTGCCCACCCTGGCTTCGGATGCCCTGTCCTCGGTCGCCTACGGCCCCGAGGCGGGCCTCACCGTCCTAGTCGCGGCCGGAGTTGGGGCTCTCGTCTTCGAGCTTCCCATCGCCATCGCTATCGCGGTGCTGATGATCCTGGTGGTCATCTCCTACCGCCAGGTGGTGATCACCCGGCAAGCTGACGGCGGCTCCTACGCAGTGGCCCGCGACTACCTGGGCCAGTGGCCCGCCATGATCGCTGCCGCAGCCCTCCTCATCGACTACGTCCTCACGGTGTCGGTCAGCGTCTCCTCGGGCTCCGATGCCCTGGCCTCCGCCTTCCCCGCCCTGGTTTCGCTCCGGCTGCCCATCGCCGTCCTTCTGGTCGTTCTCCTCTGCGCCGGCAACCTGCGCGGGGTGCGCGAGGCAGGGGCCTTCTTCTCTCTGCCTACCTACTTCTTCGTGGCCGCCATGCTGCTCCTGATCGGTGTGGGCTTGTTCACCGGGCTCTCCGGCGGAGTTCACCACGCGATCGGCGTCTACCCGCCGGTCATCAACCCCACCGAGGCGCTCACCCCCTTCCTGGTACTCACCGCCTTCGCCTCCGGCTGTTCGTCAATGACCGGGATCGAAGCTGTCTCAGACAGCGTTCGCAGCTTCCGCGACCCGCCCGGCGACAATGCCGCCAAGACCCTGGTCATCCTGGGCGCCCTCCTGGTCCTGCTCTTCATCGGGGTCACCCTTCTCGACGTCATCTTCGGGGTCGAGCCCAAACCATCGGGCAGCCCCACCGTCCTGGCCCAGATCGCCGCCGACACCTTTCGCGGGCCTGGTCATTTCTTCTTCTATGTGATCCAGTTCTCGACCACCCTGGTGCTCATCCTGGCGGCCAACGCCAGCTTCAACGGCTTCCCCCGGCTCTGCGCCTTCCTGGCTCGGGACGATCGCCTGCCCCACCGATTTGGGGCCTTCGGGGATCGCCTCGTCTACTCCGCCGCCATCCTCTTCCTGACCGTAGTGGCAGTGCTGGTGGTGGTGACCTTCGATGCCGACACCGACCACCTGATCAACCTCTACGCCATCGGCGTCTTCACCGCCTTCACTCTGGCCCAGGCGGCCCTGGTGCGTTACCAACTGCACCACCGCCGGGGGCACTGGCGGCGCAACGTCGTGGTCAACGGCCTGGGTGCCTTCGCCACCTTGGTGGTCGACATCATCGTGATGGTGGTCAAGTTCCGCCTGGGAGCCTGGGTCGTGCTCATCATCGTGCCCCTCCTGGTGCTCCTCTTCTGGTTCGTCGGCCGCCACTACGTACAGGTCCGACGGCGCATCCGCGACGTCCCCCGCGGTACCCCGCCGGTCGATGCCTACAAGACGGTGGTGCCGGTGTGGGCGCTCGACCCCCCCACCCACCGCGCCCTGGAGTACGCGTCGACGCTGGGGCGCGACGTGATTGCACTCAACCTGGGCGGCAAGCGCTCTCTCCGCGATGAGATCGCCGAGGCGGTCAAGACGACCGGCCGCCCGGTCCAAGTTGAGGTGGAGACAGCCACGGCACGCCGGGGCCTGAGGCCCCTGCTACGGCTCATCGACCGGCTCTCCCGGGAGTCCTATCCGGGACTGGTTACGGTCATGGTCCCTGACGTGGTCACCAGTTCAGGAGTGCTGGGACTGCTACGACACCCGCGCTCGCTGCGCCTCAAGCTGGCCCTCCTCCGCCGGGTCGGGGTGGTGGCGGTGAGCTATCCAGCCGCCTGGCGGGGGCCGACCGAGGCCGGCGGAGCCATCACCAGGACTCGACGGCGGGTGGCCATCGTGCCTGTCTCCGGGCTCGACGTCCTCACCCTCCGGGCCCTTCACTACGGTCAGGCGATTGCCGACGAGGTCATCGCCCTCCACATCGCCACCGGGCAGCCAGGAGATGTCGCACCCAAGCAGGAGCGAGCTCCGGGTGAGATCAAGCAGGACGAGCTGGGCATGCTCCCCGACCAGGAGGCTCGCGAGTTGGAGGCGAGGTGGGACGATTGGCTGGCCGAGCAGTCAGGCTGGGATCGGGACCGACCGCAGCCCCAGCTGCAGATCGTGGTTTCGCCCTTCCGGACCGTGGTCCGGCCCGTCCTCCAGTACCTGGCCGCGTACCGGGAAGGCAATCAAGACACGCTCTGTACGGTGGTGCTGCCCGAGCTGGTCACCCGGCACTGGTGGAATCAGATCTTGCACAACCACCGGGCCTTCCACATCAAGGCCGCCCTGCTGGGCCGCTCTGACTTTGCCGTCGCCGATGTTACCTACGAACTGGGCCGCAAATGAGCCCAGCGGGTTCCCCCGCTAAACTGCGCCGGATGCTCGCCCCCTCCTCCAACCTGTCCCATGCTGAGGCCAGGGAACGGGCTCGCCTCATCGACGACCTCGCCTACTTCATCGAATGGGACTTGACTGGGCCGGAGACCAGTTACGGCTTCGAGGCCCGGATCGAGTTTTCAGGCAGAGAGATAGGCGCGCTGACCTTCGCCGAACTGGAAGTTCCAGAAGTCACCGAGATGGCCTGCAACGGCGTCGCGTTGCCCGCCTCCGCCTACGACGGGCAACGCATCTCGCTTCCCCCCTTGGCTGCCCGGAACTCGCTCTTGGTGCGGGGTCGGGCCGCCTACGAGCGGACAGGCCTGGGCCTGCACCGGAGCGTCGACCCGGCCGACGAGAGCGTCTACATCTACAGCGACTTC
>JBAQYY010000109.1:0-51092 GCA_049790415.1 Candidatus Dormiibacterota bacterium
GCCCAGGCGCGGCGCGGCGGCCGAGGCCAGCTCCACCACCCGCCGGTGCTCGCTGGGATCGATCACCACCACCAGCTCATCGACTCCGCTGCTGGGATCTCCCAGCGCCTGGAGGACCCAGGCCAGAACCGGTTGGCCGCTCAAGTCGGCCCACAACTTGGGGCCACCGAAGCGGTCACCGAAACCAGCTGCCGGGACGAGGGCAGTGGTACCCGGAGCCAGCTCGGCCAAGCTCAGGACCGCTGACTGCGAGCGGAACTGCCCCGCTGGCCGGACGGTGGCTTGGGCTCGGTCTCCGGTTCCTGGCCTGGTGCCTGGACGAAGACCATCCGGCCTGAGGCGGTCTGAATCACGCTGCGGACAGTCGCGGTGATCCGCTGGCCCAGATGACCGCGCCCTCCCTCCACCACCAGCATGGTGCCGTCCGGCAGGTAGCCGACACCCTGGTCAGCTTCGCGGCCCTCCTTGACCACGTCGACCTCGAGCGTCTCGCCGGGCACCAGGGCCGGGCGCAGGGCGGTGGCCAACTGGTTGAGGTTGAGCACGGTCAGACCCTCGATTTGGGCCACCCGGTCGAGGTTGAAATCGACTGTGAGGAGGCCGGCTCGCTGCTCGCGGGCCAAGCGCACCAATTTGTCGTCTACCTCCGGCATCGAGGGGTAATCGACAGCGGGGAACTCCACGTCGATGGTGGGCAGCGAGCGCAGCTCCTCCAGCATCGCCAGCCCCCGCCGACCCCGAGCCCGGCGGATGGGGTCCGCGGCGTCGGCGACCGACTGCAGCTCAGCCAGAACGAACTGGGGGACGACAAGTTCGTAGAGGCAGAAACCGGCCCTCGCCAAGTCCAGAAGCCGGCCGTCGATGATGGCGCTGGTATCGACCACCACCCGCGCCAAGGGCGCACTGGCTCCCCCCAGGGGAATCCCCAGAGTGGCGATCTCGCGGCGGCGCCGCCGCCCCACCGAAACTCCCAAGGGCACCAGGACGAAGGCGACCACCACGGCGATCAGCCAGCCGAGATGACCAGGAACTCCGGAGGAGATCAGCGCCACCAAGGCGGCGATGACCAGGGCCACCAGCGCTCCGGCCACGGCACCGATTAGTTCCGGGAGGGGGATGTTGTTGAGTTCCTCCTCGGCCCAGGCGTAGGGGCGAATGCTCAGGGTTGGACCCAGCAGGTAGCCGACCACGCAACCCAGCAGCAGGCCGGCGACCAGGATCACCGCCTTGATCTCCCAACCGTGGAGCGAACCCTTGAAGAGGCTGACCACGACACTGACGATCCCGGTCGCGTAAAGCGTTCCCAGGACGGCCCCCACCGACATGCCCAAGAGGCTGGCGATCCGGGAGGCACGCGACCTCCGGCTGCGCTCGCCCTGCTCGGCGGTGGCGCTGTCGGCGGCGGCTAGGGTTCCGGGCGCCTCCCCGGGCTCAGACTGGTCCGCCACCGTCGCCGCTAGGACCGGCGGCTCCCGCACCAGCCGGTTCGACGGCTGGCGGCTGCTCCTCAACCTCGGCCACTTCGACGGGTGGTGGCGGCGGACCGGGGACTACGTGGGTACGGATGTTGCCGTCCTCCACATCGATGGTCACCAGGTCCCCCGGTGTGAACTCGATTTTCAGGAGTTCCTCGCTGAGGGGATCCTCGATGTCCGACTGGATCACGCGCCGTAGCGGCCGGGCCCCGAACTGCTTGTCGAAGCCGCGCTCCGCAAGCAGATCCTTGGCCTGATCGGTGACCAGGAGACTGAGTCCCTGGCGCTGCAGATGCTCGCGCACCCGGACCAGCATGAGGTCGACGATCTGACGGGTCTCGTGGGTGCGCAGGCGGTGGAACACCACGACCGCGTCTACCCGGTTGAGGAACTCGGGCCGGAAGGCGCGCTTCAGTTCGTCGGTGATCCGCTCCCGCATCTTGCTGTGCTCTTGGTCCTCGCCACTTCTCCCCGGCACGCCGGTCTGAAAGCCCATCGACACGTTGGAGCCGACTCCCTGGATGCCCAGGTTGCTGGTCATGATCACGATGGTGTTGGCGAAGCTGACGACCTTGCCCTTGGCGTCGGTGAGGCGCCCGTCCTCGAGGATCTGCAGCAGCATGTTGAAGAAGTCAGGATGAGCCTTCTCGATCTCGTCGAAGAGAACCACGCTGTAGGGGCGACGGCGGACCGCCTCGGTCAGCTGACCACCTTCGTCGTAGCCGACGTATCCGGGCGGTGAGCCGACCAGTCGAGCGGTGCTGTGGCGCTCCGCGAACTCCGACATGTCGAGCCGGATCAGGGCATCGTCGTTGTCGAAGAGGAAGGACGCCAGCGATCGCGCCAGCTCCGTCTTGCCCACCCCGGTGGGCCCCAGGAAGATGAAGGAGCCGATCGGGCGCTTGGGATCCTTGAGCCCGGCGCGGGCGCGACGCACCGCCTGGCAGACGATCTTGACCGCCTCCTCCTGGCCGATCAGGCGCTTGTGGATCTCGCCTTCCATGGCCAGCAGGCGCTGGGTCTCGGCCTCGACCAGGCGACTGACCGGGACCCCGGTCCAGGAGGAGACGATGTCGGCGATGTTCTCCTCGTCGACCTCGGGCACGGTCTTGCCCAGCTCGTCGCGCCAGGCGGCCTCCTCCAGGGCGTACTCGGCCTTGAGCAGCTTGGCCTCCTCGTCCAACTTGGTGGCTGCCTCGTAGTCCTGCTTCTCGACGGCCTCGTCCTTGCGCGTTTGCAGGGAGCGCACGTGGCGCTGCTTGGCCCGCAGCTCGGGCGGGGTGGTGGTCAGCTTCATGCGCACCCGGGCGGAGGCCTCGTCGATGAGGTCGATCGCCTTGTCCGGCCACGAGCGGTCGCTGACGTAGCGCCCAGAGAGCTCGGCGGCGGCACGCAAGGCGGCGTCGCTAATGGTCACCCGATGGTGCTTCTCGTAGAGGCTGCGCACCCCGGTGAGGATCTCGACCGTCTCCTCCAGCTTGGGCTCCTCGACGAACACCGGTTGGAAGCGTCGCTCCAGGGCGGCGTCCTTCTCGATGTACTTGCGGTACTCGTTGAGCGTGGTCGCCCCGATGCACTGGATCTCACCACGAGCCAGGGCCGGCTTGAGGATGTTGGCGGCGTCGATGGCGCCCTCGGCGGCGCCGGCTCCCACCAGGGTATGCAGCTCATCGATGAAGAGAACCACCTCCTTGGAGGAGCGGATCTCGTCAAGGATCTTCTTGAGGCGCTCTTCGAACTCGCCTCGGTACTTGGTGCCGGCCACCAGGCCGCCCATGTCCAAGGTGAGCACGCGCTTGTTGGCCAGAGACTCGGGAATCTCCTGGTCCACGATCGCCTGAGCCAGTCCTTCCGCGATCGCCGTCTTGCCGACGCCAGGCTCTCCAATCAGAGCGGGGTTGTTCTTGGTCCGCCGGGAGAGGATCTGGACCACTCTCTCGATCTCCATCTCCCGTCCGATGACCGGATCGAGCTGGTTCTTGGTGGCCAGCTCGGTCAGGTCGCGGCAGAACTGATCCAGGAGCGGGGTCTTGCTCGACTTCTTGCGCTCCGGCGGAGGCTCGTCCTCGAGCCCCTGCTCCTTGAGCAGGGAGTCCAGCTCGTGGCGCACCTTGTCCAGGTTGGCGCCCAGATCCTCGAGCACGTGAGCGGCGATGCCCTCACCCTCGATCAGCAGTCCCAGCAGCAGATGCTCGGTGCCGACGTAGGTGTTGTTCATCCGCTTGGCTTCCTCGAAGGCGATCTCGATCACCTTCTTGACCCGGGAGGTGGGGATGATCTGCTGCACGATGATCCGCTCGTTGCGCCCCAGCACCGAGTCGATGGTGTCGCGCACCTTGTCGATCTCGACGCCCAAGTTGGCCAGCACCTTGGCCGCCAAGCCGTCGCCCTCGCGAAGCAGCCCGAGCAGGAGGTGCTCGGTACCTATATAGGAGTGGTGCGACTTCTCCGCTTCGTCCTGCGCCAGGGTCAGGACCTTCTTGGCCTTCTCGGTGAAGCGCTCAAACGGATACACGGATCATCTCCTTGAGCCCGATGGAAGGACGGTCGACAGCGCAGGCTGCCGCCATGGCTGGAATGGCTCGCGGGCTCGGGGCGGGGCCGATCACACCGGCATTATGCCCAATACGCCTAGCTCAAATCCGAAGGGCTCTCGACCGTCGCCAAGTTGGAACAACCAGCGCTCCCTGCGGGCCCTCCTAAGATCGCGCCCTGCGGCCTCGGAGAGGCCCAGAGGAGGCCTAGCCGGGTGGCTCCCCCGGGAACCTGGCCAGCGCTTCTGCGATCCGGGGTGGGCTAGCACCTAGGTCCCGCAGTATCCCGGCAGCTGGTTCAGCTTGGGGATCGCTGAGCGACAGAAGCAAGTGCTCGGTGTCGACAAGGGACAAGCCCTCCCCCTCCGCCTGCTTTCGCGCGCCGACCCAGACGGCTCGCCGGAGGGTCAGCGTGGGCACTGGGGAAGGCGGCGCTGGGAGGGCAATCGCCACCGAGCCGGTTGCCGACCGGACGCGTTCCAGAGTGATCCCCAGCGCCCGCAGGGCTTGTGCCGCACGGCCCTCCCCCTGACGGATGAGGCCGGCCAGCAGATGCTCGGTGCCAATTTCTCCCCTTCCCCGCTTGACCCCTTCTTCGTCAGCAATGGCAAGGGCTGTTTTCGCCTCAGCTGTGAACCGCGCCGGGTCCCCATAAAACCAAGGCAGAGTTGCCGCGGGCGCTGGGCCGAGGGTGGAGTACACGGCGTGGGCGGTGTGCCCCGCCTCCTCGGAAACCGCTTCATCCGCCGCCTCCTCCTTGCGATCAGGGAGATTGGTGAGAACCACCTCGACCTCGACCCCCATGCCTCGGAGAACCTGGGCGGCGATGCCGTCCGCCTCGCGAAGCAACCCGATGAGGAGGTGGACGGTGCCGACGGGTTCGTCGCCCATCTCTTTGGCCTGATCAAAGGCGAACTCGATCACCTTCTTGACCCGGGAAGTGGGAATGATCTGCTGGACGATGGTCCGTTCGCTGCGACCAACGATGGCGTCCATGGTGTCCCGTACCGTGTCGATATCCACGCCCAGGTTGGTGAGCACCTCGGCAGCCACGCCATCGCTTACGCGGAGCAATCCCAGCAGCAGGTGCTCGGTGCCGATGTACGAATGGCGCGTCTTCTCGGCCTCGTCCTGAGCCATCATCAGGACCGCTTTGGCCTGTTCGGTAAAGCGCTGAAACGGATACATCCGGGCCCCTCCTTGGCCGACGCGCCGTCGACGGGACCAGGTCAGCCTGACTCCGCGGCTCGGCGATTGCAAGGCCTTGGGTGCAGCGCTGATTAGCTGGCGCGGCACCTCAGACAGAGCTGTGCCAGCGAGGACGGCGGCCTGGGAGGAACCCTTGCCTGGCGGTCGGCCCCAGGGACCGGCTACCGCCCGAAAATCAGCTGTCCCCGCTGCCCGCCGAGTCGCTGCTGTCGTCGGCTTCAGCGAGCGCTGCTACCTTGGCCCGGCTCCGCTTGGGCTTGGCGGCGGGCGCCTCCTCAGCCTCCGTCGCTGCGGAGACTTCAGCGACGGCGTCCTCCACAGCGGGGGTCTCTTCCTCTACCGGGGCGGCCTTGGCCCTGCTCCGCTTGGGCTTGGCGGCCGGGGCCTCCTCAACTTCCGTCGCTGCCGAGACTTCGGCGCCGGCGTCCTCCACAACAGAGGTGTCCTCCTCGACCGGGGCGGCCTTGGCCCGGCTCCGCTTGGGCTTAGGAGCAGGCGCCTCGTCGGCGTCCGAGTCCTCATCCATGTCGGGCTCGTAGTCGGCGGCGGCCGCGTACTCCCCCTCGCCGGGAACGTCCTCGGGCGGTAGGTTGGCCGGACGGGGAAGAAGCTGTCGGTAGGAGAGCGAGATGCGGCGGCGGGTGCGGTCGGCCTGGAGCACGATCACCTTGACGGTGTCGCCCACCCGCAAGACGTCCTCGGTGCGCTCGACGTGCTCCCAGGACAGTTCACTGATGTGGAGGAGGCCCTCGACCCCGTCGGCGATCTGCAGGAAAGCTCCATATTTCTTGGTCTTGGTGACGGTCCCTTCGATTTCCGTGCCGGCCGGGAAACGGGCTTCGATGCTGTCCCAGGGGTCATCACTCATTTGTCGCAGGGACAAGGAGATGCGCGAGAGCTCGGGGTCGAGCTTGATCACCTTGACGGTGACCTCGTCGCCCACCGCCAGCATGTCCGAGACATTGCTGACCCGGTCCCAGGAAAGCTCGCTGATATGGATCAGACCGTCGGCGCCACCGAGGTTGATGAAGGCACCGTAGGAGGTCAGCCCACTGACCCGCCCACTGACCACGTCGCCGACGCTGAGGCGCTCGAAGAGCTCCTCCCGCTGGCGGGCCCGATCCTCGTCCTGGGCCGCCCGCTGGCTGACGATCAGACGGTTGCGCTTGCGGTTGACCTCCAGGATCTTGACCATGATCTGCTGGCCGACCAGATCCATGAGGTTGCCGGAGTGAGTTCGAGCCACCTGCGAGCTGGGCAGGAAGCCGCGCAGACCCATGATGTTGACGATCAGGCCGCCTTTGTTCTGCTCGCGGACCTCGGCCTCGACGCCCTCGCCCGAGCTTTCCTTCTCGGCAGCCTTGGCCCAGATGCCTTCGGCCCGAGCCCGGCGCAGACTGAGGACCACGTTGCCGTCCTCGTTCTCGGATTGGAGGACGTAGACCTTGATCCTGTCGCCGGGGTTGAGCACAACCGATTCCTCAGCCCGCCCGGTCAGTTCCCGGTTGGAGATGACGCCTTCCGATTTGGCGCCGATATCGACCAGCACCTCGTCCGGATCAACCCGGACGACGGTTCCGTCAACGATGTCCCCGTAGGTCAAAGTCCGGATGGATTCAGCGCTAGTGCGCAGGTACTCCTCCATGGAGCTGAAGCTGATCAGCTCCTCGGCGGGTGCCTCAGTGGCGAGCTCGGACAACGTCCTGTTGAATCCTCCACAAACGGTGTCGCTGGCGCGCAAAAGCAGAGCGCCAGCGCGGGCGAGAGTATAGCAGCGAACCCGCTGAGATCGGTTCTATCGTGGTCGAGCTTGCGCTGAGATGTCCGGCGAGCCCGACCCTTCGGTGGCAGACTTGACCATGCCTGAGCCGCCCGTTCGGACGGTTCCGCGTCCCGACCGTCTAATGAGGAGACAGACTTGAGCGTAGCTCCCGCCCAGCAGACCTACGAGTACCGCGAGGCCAGTTCGCTGGATGAGGTCAACCGCCTGGCCATCGAGGAGGGCTTCGACCTGTTTCAGGCGGTCGCTCTCGATGGTCGCTTGCACTTCGTCTTGCGCCGGGTCCGCGACGCCGAGCTCGGCCGCCGGGTGGGCTTCGCCGGCCGTTAGCCCTCGACAAACCTAGACGGCTGGGCGCACCTTGAGAGCCAAGTCGAGGGCGGGAGCACTGTGGGTGAGCCGTCCAACCGAGATGTAATCGGGCCGAGCGGCCGCGTACTCGGCCAAGTTCTCCAGGCTGACCCCTCCGCTGACCTCGATCTCGGCGCGATGGTCGATCAGGCCCACCGCCTCGGCCACCTGGGCGGGGCTGAAATTGTCCAGCAGGACCCTACCCACGCCGACCTCGAGGGCGGTCAGGAGTTCTTCCTTCGAGCGCACCTCAACCTCCACCTCGCGCGCGGGATGGCGGCTCAGGGCCCGCTCCAGCGCCTCCTTCAGACCCCCGGCCAGGTCGACATGGTTGTCCTTGATCAGCACCGCGTCGTAGAGACCCATCCGGTGGTTCTGTGCTCCCCCGGTGCGGGCTGCGTACTTCTCCAAGGAGCGCAGACCGGGCACCGTCTTGCGGGTGTCCTGGATGGTCACCCCGTAGGCCCTGGCCACCGCCACGTAGCGCGCGGTCAGACTGGCGATTCCGGACAGGTGCTGAAGGAAGTTGAGCGCCGTCCGCTCGCCGGCGAGGACGGCGGCCGCCGGTCCGGCCACCTGCATGACCACGGTTGCGGCGGCCAGCGGGCTGCCGTCCGCCAAAGCGTCGCTGCAGGAAACCTCAGCGTCTATCTGATGAAACACCGCCTGGGCCAGCTCGACGCCGCAGAGCACGCCCCGCTCCCGAGCGATCACTTCAGCCCGGCATGACTGACCAGCCGAGAGAACCGCCTCACCGGTGAGATCACGGCCGCGGTAGTCCTCGGCCAGGGCCCGCTCCACCGCGGACGCGATCTCAGTCGGGTCGAGCTGGCTCAATTGGCCTGAATTCCAAGGGAACTCCCCGCTTCTGGATGACGGTGCCCAGATAGCGGCTCCGGACCGCCGGGTAGTCGAGCCGGAAGTGGGCGCCCCGGCTCTCCTCCCGGAAGCTGGCCGCCTCGACCAGAAGGGCACTGGTTCCGAGCATGCCCCGCAGTTCGCCGAGATGGGGATCGACGGGCAGCTCGGGCAGTGACTCGAGCAGGCGACTCAACTGGGCGCCAGCTTGGGCCAAGGACTCCCGCTCACGGACGATCCCGGCACTGCGCCACATCGCGTCCTGAAGCTCGAGCCGGATAGCGCCCAGCTGGTCAGCGCTGACTTCCTCCAGCTCCATCTCTGGGGCGGGCGGCGGCGCTTCCAGTCGTTCCATCTCGCCGGCACCGAGGACCGCCTCCACCGCCCGGGCAGCGAAGACCAGCGACTCGAGCAGACTGTTGCTGGCCAGCCGGTTGGCGCCATGCACACCGGTCGAGGCCACCTCGCCGGCGGCGAAGAGTCCGGGGACCGTAGTGGCCCCGCTGAGATCGGTCCGCACCCCCCCCATCTGGTAATGAGCCGCCGGAGCCACCGGGATGGGTTGCTCGGTGATGTCGATGCCGTGACTGGCACAGGTGGCAACGATGTTGGGGAAGCGAACCCGGGCCCGGGCTGCCCCCATCGGCCTCAGGTCGAGCCAGACGTGGTCCAGGGAACGCTCCGCCATGCGCTCACTGATCGCCCGGGCGACCACGTCGCGGCCGGCCAGCTCCCCGGCCGGGTCGGCTTGGAAAAGGAAGCGCTCACCGAGATCGTCCACCACCAGGGCCCCTTCGCCACGGACGGCTTCCGAGATCAGGAATGGCGGGGCGCCCGAGAGGGCCAGGGCGGTGGGATGGAACTGCACGAACTCCAGGTGGGCGATCTCTGCCCCCGCCTGGTGGCCGAGCCAGACCCCGTCGCCGGTGGAGGGCAGCGGATTGGTGGTGTAGCGATAGAGCCGGCCCAAGCCTCCGGTGGCAAGGAGCACCGCCCCTGCCTCCAGGCGGCGAAGAGCGGGTCGGCGCATGGAGATCGCCTCTACCCCCCAACAGCGGTCCCCGCTCAGCAGCAGGCGGCGGACCGAGTGCTCCTCCAGGATCAGCTCGACGGCGCCGGTCGCCCGCAGCGCCAGCAGTTCCTCCACCTCCTTTCCGGTGGCATCACCACCGGCGTGGACGATCCGGGAGCGGGAGTGGGCGGCCTCCTTGGCCACCAACAGAACCCCGTCCTGGGTGTCGAAGTGGACCCCGAGATCGACCAGTTCCCGGATCCGCCCGGGCCCCTCCTCCACCAGCGCCTGAACCGCCAAGGGGTCGCAGAGGCCGCGACCGGCGGCCAAGGTGTCAGCGGCGTGGAGCAAGGGGCTGTCGTCGGGATCCACGGCGGCGGCAATCCCGCCCTGGGCGTAGCGACTGCTGCACTCCTGCATGGTCGCCTTGGTCAGTACCGCCACCCGGAGACCGGCCCGGGCGGCCTTGACGGCGGCGAACAGTCCGGCGATTCCGCTGCCCACCACCACCAGGTCGAAGCGCCGATCAGGTGCCTCCACCGTCACCGTTTGGCCCATAGGTCAGCGGCTCGGACGAGGGGGCCGGTCGAGGCTCGAGGTGTCGATCAGGCTGACCCCCTCTACCTGCGCTGCCACCAGGACGCGTGATTCGGCGCTGGCCACGGCGACGGGCTCGAAGTCGGAAGGATCCACCACCGCAGCGTAGTGGAGTTCCACTCCCGGCTCCGTCTCGATTACTGAGGCAGCCGCCCGGGCCAGCGTGTCTCCCTGGAGAACCCCTGCCTGGAACTCCTCGGCGGCTTTAATCAGAGCCCGGGAAAGGCAGATAGCCGATTCCCGGCCTCGGGCAGAGAGGAGCTGGTTGCGGCTGCTCAAAGCTAGACCGTGCTGGTCGCGCACGGTGGCGCACTCGATGACAGTGACCCCCAGGTCCAGGTCCTGGGCCAGCCGCCGCACAACGGCCAGCTGCTGGGCGTCCTTCTCTCCGAAGTAGGCCTGGCAGGGGCCGGTGCTGGCGAACAGCTTGGTGACCACAGTCGCCACCCCCACGAAGTGCCCGGGGCGGCGAGCCGCCTCCCAGAGATTGCTACCGGCCTCCACCGAGACCCTGGTCGCGAACCCATTCGGATAGAGGGTCTCAGGCGCCGGGCAATAGCAGACCTGGACGCCTCGCTCGGCCAGCAGGGAGAGATCCGACTCCAGCTGGCGCGGATAGGCCAGGTAGTCCTCACCCTGACCGAACTGGAGGGGATTGACGAAGACCGAAACCACCACCCTGGTGCACTCTCTTTGCGCTCTGGCGACCAGCGAGAGGTGACCCGGGTGCAGCGATCCCATAGTTGGTACCAGCCCAACTTGGTCCCCCGCCTTGGTCCACTCCCTGGTCAGCCGACGAAGAGCCTCCGGCGAGGTGACCACCGCAGGCAAGCGCGCCGTCCCGATCTGGCCCGGAGCTGGCGCGGCTCCGGGATCACCCATAGGTGTGCTCGGGATCGGGAAAGGTGCCCGCCCCTACCTCGGTTTGGAACTGGCGGGCCGCCTCAGCGATCTCCTCCCCCAGGGAGGCGTAGCGCTTGACGAATTTGGGAACCGGCCCCACGGTCAGCCCCAGCATGTCGTGGACCACCAGCACCTGACCATCACATCCGGCACCGGCACCGATGCCGATGGTGGGCAACGAGGTGGCCGCGGTCAGCTCTGTCGCCAAGGCAGACGGGATCCCCTCGAGCACGACCGCGAAGGCTCCGGCCTGCTCTAGACCGGTCAGGGCCCCGCGGATCCGGGAGGCCCCGGCCTCGTCCTTGCCCTGCGCTCGCAGACCGCCCATGGCGTGCACGCTCTGGGGGGTGAGGCCGAGATGCCCCATCACCGGGATGCCGCGCTCGACGAGGTGGCCGACCACCTCGATCATCGGTCCGCCTCCCTCCAGCTTGACTGCCTGCATACCCGCCTCCTGGAGCAGCCGCCCCGCCGATCGGGTCGCCTCCTCCAGCCCCAGGCGGTAGGAGATGAAGGGCAGGTCGCCGACCAACAGAGGTCGGTGCGCCCCGCGAGCCACCGCTTTGGCGTGCTGGACGATGTCCTCCAGAGTGACCGGGACCGTGTCGTAGCCACCATCCCGGAGGCGGTTACCGAGGAACACTCCCCCCATGGAGTCGCCCACCAAGAGAACGGGGATCCCCGCCTGGTCGAGCCAGCTGGCGGTGGTGTAGTCGTAGGCGGTGAGCATGGCAAAGCGCTTGCCCTCCCGCTTCCAGCGCCCGAGATCTCCGATCTGAATCGGTTTGCGTGCAATTCCCTGGTCAGCCACGGTCAACCTCCTTCCCGGTGTGGTCGGCCGGCCCGGGCCTGGCCGTCTGCTGGATCGCTTGGTAGATCTCCGCGAGAGCCGGATCGAACCGGCTCAGAGCAGCTAGGTGAGCGCCGACGGTTCCCTGGTCCCGGCGCCGCAGGGGACCACTCAGCCCCCGCTCCGGTCCGAGCCGCTCCACGTTGCGAGCGCTCGCCGAGTAGAGGGCACGCAGGGCTCGGCTGACGTCGGGACCACCACCGGCCGCCTCCCCGAGGCGCTCCGCCAAGCTCTCCAAAAGCACCGGCAAGACGCCAGCGAAGACGGCGGCGGCGTGGTAGAGCGGGCGGTCTAGTCCCTCCACCTCGATGACTTGGCAGTCGAGGAGACAGGCCAGGTCGAGCAGCTCGGCCCGGGCGGGAGGGTCAGACTCGATCGAGATGAAGGTGCCCTCGAGCGAGGTGGGATCTCCATCGGGAATCGGAGCCAGGGGATGAAAGACGCCCACCAGACAGCCCTGCTCACGAAGCGCGGCCAGGGGCTCCAGGCCCCGGCTGCCGGCACAGTGGACGACCACCCGCTCGGGGAGGTGCGCTGCCCCACTCAGCTCGACCACCAAGGGCGCCAAGGCTCCGTCGGGTACACAGAGCATGGTCAGCCGGGCCCGGGCCACCACCTCCCCGGCACTGGACTGGGCCGTCCAACCCAGCTCCGCGGCCAGGGCACCCGCCCGCTCGGGACTGGTGGAGTAGAGCGTCCCCGGGGGCGCTCCGTTCCGGGCCAAGCGCCGGGCCAGCGCCTGGCCCAATCTCCCGGCGCCGACGATTCCATAACCCACTTCCGTCTCGGTCACCTCAGGGATCCAAGCGGATTGAGGTCGTCCCTCTAGGCCCCACGGGCCGTCGCCCATGGTAGACCGCCGATCCTAGTGCCGCTTCCCGGCATCGGGCGACCCGGGCTCAGCTGGCGGCGGGTTGCGCTTCCTCAGCTTGCTGGATGACCTCGTCCATCTCCTTGCGGTCCATGGACTCCACCTGGATCAGATGATCGGCCAGCGCCTGCAGGGTCTGGCGGCGCAGGGTAAGCACCTTCTTGGCGGTGAGGTAGGCGTTGTCGACCAGGGAGTGCACCTCCTGGTCGATCTCGCCCGCCGTCTCGTCGGAGTAGTTGCGCTGCTCGCCGAGGTCCCGGCCCAGGAAGACCAGCTCCTCCTTGGTCCCGAATGCCAACGGCCCCAGCTTCTCGCTCATGCCCCACTCGGTCACCATCCGCCGGGCCAGCTTGGTGGCCTTGCCGATGTCGTCCGAGGCGCCGGTTGTGATGTTGGCGTCGCCGAGGAGGATCTCCTCGGCCACCCGACCCCCCAGGATCCCGGCCAGCTGGTCGGTGAGCTGGGCCTTGCTGACCAGCACCCGGTCGTGGTCCGGCAGGGCCATGGTCCAACCCAGGGCCATGCCGCGGCTGACGATGCTGATCTTGTAGGGCGGGTCGCAGTGGGGCAGGGTGTGCATCACCAGGGCGTGACCCATCTCGTGGTAGGCGATCGTGGCCTTCTCCTCGTCGGTGATCCGGCGCGACTTGCGCTCGGGGCCGGCGATGACCCGGGCGATCGCCTCCTCAAGCTCAGGCATCGCAATGACCTTCTTGTTCTGCCGGGCCGAGAGGATCGCTGCCTCGTTGATCAGGTTGGCCAGGTCGGCGCCGCTGAAGCCGACGGTCTGCTTGGCCAGAACCTCGAGGTCGACCGAGGTGTCCAGCGGCTTGTTGCGGGCGTGCACCTTGAGGATGGCGTCGCGGCCTCGGATGTCGGGATTGTCCAGGGTGACGTGGCGATCGAAGCGGCCGGGACGAAGCAGGGCCGGGTCCAGGACATCGGGACGGTTGGTGGCCGCGATGACGATCACGTGGGTGTTGGTCTCGAAGCCGTCCATCTCCACCAGCAGCTGGTTGAGTGTCTGTTCCCGCTCGTCGTGACCACCACCCAGCCCGGCCCCGCGCTGCCGGCCGACGGCGTCGATCTCGTCGACGAAGACGATGCAGGGGCTGTTCTTCTTGGCTTGGTCGAAAAGGTCGCGGACCCGGCTGGCCCCCACGCCCACGAACATTTCCACGAACTCGGAGCCGGAGATGCTGAAGAAGGGCACTCCGGCCTCTCCGGCCACTGCCTTGCTGAGCAGAGTCTTGCCGGCTCCCGGCGGGCCCACCATCAGCACCCCCTTGGGGATGCGGGCCCCCAGCGAGGTGAATCGCTCCGGGTACTTCAGGAACTCGACGATCTCACTGAGTTCCTGTTTGGCTTCGTCCACCCCCGCGACGTCCGCGAAGGTCACCTCCGGCTTGTCGCCAGCGATCAGCCGGGCTCGGCTGCGGCCGAACGAGAGCGCCTGGTTGTTGCCACTCTGACTCTGCCGAAGCATGAACCAGATGAAGGCCAGGATCACCAAGACGATGATCAAGTTGGGCAGGATCAGGGTGAGGAACACGTTGTCTGAACTGGAAGGTTGAATGCTGTAGGCGTTGTAGCCGTACCTGCTGAACAGGCTATCTGGCTCGGTGCTGTCGATGACCGACTGGTACTCATGGCCGCTGGTGGTCCACCAGTTGACCGACTCTTCGTCGTTGACTACCGTCGCCCAATGCTTGGTCGAGATCACCGGCTGCCCGGCCGGAACCGTCTTGCCGGCTGACTTGAGCTGGTAGTTCGCCAGCGCCTGCTGCAGGTCGCCTGTCGGCCGGCTGGGAATGTTCTTGCTGGGAGTCACCCGCCAGGCCAGGACGGCAATCGCCAGAAGGGCTATAAAAAGGACCGTGTAGGCAACGGCCCGGCGCTGTCGTAGCATCGCGCCGATTGTACGCAGTCATCTGAACGGCGCCCTGCTGCGAAGTGGGCATCGCTAGCGGTCACCCTGGCGATCGAGCCGGCCCTCGACCCCAACGAAGGACCTGGTCCCAGCCGCGAGTCTGAAGTAGCGGTAGCTTGCCCGATCCGCTTGCCGGGACGATGGTTCGCCCAACGCCAACCAAAGTCGGGTCAGGAAGTCGACCTAGCCGCTTCGGCGTCCTTGGGAAGACGGGCAAGGCCCCGCTTGACTAGGTCGCGCAAGTCGCAGCTGACGAGTTCGCTAGCTGAGATGCGCGCCCCCACCACGTATGCGGCGTCATAAACCGATATGCCCTGCTCGGCGGCGAGAGCTACCGCTTCAGCGATGAGCTCCGAGTCGGCGCGGACCAGGCCTCCGTCGTCAGCCAGAGCGCTGACCCGCTCGCAGAGGCGACCCGCTGCCAGGGGGTCCCGCCAAGCGCGAATCGCCACATTGGTCACCTCGTAGAAGGCGAGATCGAGCGTTGCCAGCGCATCACTGCCCGTCAGCAGGCGCCGGGCGCTGCGGTGGTTCTCGTCCTCTAGGGCTTCACTCGCCAGCAAGACGCTGGCATCGAGAAACCAGCCGCTCAACCGTGCGGCCGGTTCGCCTTGACCAACTCTGCTACCCCTCCGCCATGCCCGGCGAGAGGGCCGCTGAGGAGGTCGATCTGGGTCATTCGCTCTGCCCTTTTGGCGCTGCGCCGGCGCATCGTCTCTTCGGCAAGATCCCGCAGGAACCCGCTCCGAGTCGTGCCGCGGCGTTCCGCTTCGATGTCCACTGCTCGCAGCAGGTCGTCGGGTAGCGACACCATCACTTTGGCCATGAGTGCAGTATACCCAGTATTGCCGAAGGTCCCCGGGTCAATGCTAGACGGGCTCGCCGTCCCCTGGTGGGTGGTGTTGAACCAACCGGCACCACAAACGGGCGGAACCGGTCTGCTGGGGCTAGCACTCCAGTCATCGCGACACCGGTCGGGTCAGCGGCCCGCTCCGAACCGCCAGGCCGAGCCCGGGTCATGGCCCAGGTCGCTTACCAACCGCGGCGGGCCGACCAGCGGTTTGGTAGTGGCGCAGCGGGCTCTGTTCGCTAAGCGTTCGCTGGGTCCACTCGGCGATTCTCGGGCAGATTCGGGTTGGTCGCGTGCTGCCGACGATCACGGCCACCCGCTCATCGAACGTACCGGTGCTCATCGTCGTCTCCTACGCGTCGGCGACGGAAGGGAGCACTTCGGCGAACCAGGTCCGAAAGTCGGTTGCGGTGGGGGCCGCGCCTGCCCAGTCGGCCTCGTACAATCCCTCGTTCTGGGCGTCGTGCATCTCGGTCATGTCTCGGATCGTCTGCTCGCTGGCACCGCGCGCCGCCATCCTCGAGACCGAGTCCTCGTGGCGGGTCTGGTGGTAGGCGACTGGCCGGCCGAGCACGTCGGACATCACTTCCGCCATCTCCTCGGGGGTCAGCCGGTCGGGTCCGAAGACGGGAAGGTTCTCTTGTCCGGTCCAGGAGCGGTCGGTCAAGAACGCGGCTGCGGTCTGAGCGATGTCACGGGTGGCGACCATGGCGAGCGGCCGGTCGGGCGCATACGGCAGGGAGAACACCCCCTGCTCACGGATAGCGTCGAGATTGCGGAGCAGGTTCTCCATGAAGAACGGCATGCTCAACGCCCGGTACGCCGCGCCCGAGCGTCCAAGCTCGGCATCCATCGCGAACGCGGCCGACAGAAGACCAGCCGGTTTGGACCAGCCGTGCCCGGCGCTGGTGACACCGACGACGTGGCCGACGCCGTGGCGGTGGATCGCTTCAGCGCCCGCCCTGGCGAACGCGAGGTAGTACGCCGCGGCGCTCGGTGCCCGCGGGTCGGTGGGCACGAGCCAGAACAGCGCCACCGCCCCGGGCAGCGCCTGGTCGAGCACGGCCGGGTCGTCGTGGGAACCGTCGACGATCTCGACGCGCCTGCGCACTCTGGGGTCGAGCTTCGCGGCGTCGCGGACGATGACCCGGACGGGGTCCTCGCCGGCAAGCAGTTGGGCCACGAGCTTGCTGCCGATCTGACCGGTCGGCGTAGTGATCACGATCATAGTAGCTCCAACCGGGAATCGGATGTCCACTTCCGTTTACATACTATACCGGAAGCGGGAGTACGATTCCGTTTCAGCCATGGCCGCCACCGATCCCCCGAGACGAGCGGACGCGCAACGCAACCGCGACACGATCCTGACCACGGCTGGGAGGATGTTCGCAGAGCAGGGCGACACGGTGCAGATGGACGAGGTAGCCACACGCAGCGGTCTCGGGCTGGGCACCGTGTACCGACACTTCCCAACCAAGCACGCGCTGCTTGCTGCCATTGTCGCCCAGCGGTTCGAGGGTATGACCGGCCTGGCCCAGGTTGCCGCGTCTATCGAGGAGCCAGGAGCGGCGTTTCAGGCGCTTGTGTTCAGCTACTTAGAAGCCGCCGAGCGGGACGCCGCGTTCCGTGTCGCGATGCTCGGATCGGACGACTTTGACTGGGCCGACCTTGCCGTGCAGAAAGAGGCATTTCTCAGCACGGCCGAACCAATTATCGCGAAGGCCGTCAATGCCAGGTACCTGCGATCTGACTTCGGCGTGAAGGATTTCATCATGATTACTCGGGGGGTTATGACCAACATGACTCCGAATAACGATTGGCGTCGCCATCTCGAACTTTCGCTCAACGGCGTTCGTCCTTCGTCGTCTGACCACCCGCGAGGAGCTAAATAGTCGAAGCCCGCAGCTGGGACTACCCCTGCAGGACTCGAACCTTCGTCTATCAAGCGATCGCCGCCTCCGCCTTACGCAGCGGGCGACCGCCACCGGGGTCGCCCACCATTCCACTCAACCTGCCCGCCGTGATCTCCGCCGAAGTCGAGATCGCCGCGCCCAAACCCTGGAGCACTTTGAGTAGGGCAACTGCCTAGGCACCGCTCGGCACCGTCCGCATCTCCGTCGCGAAACCGCAGCCTACCGGTCGCTTACGTTCGCGCCACCCTGCACATGCTCCATACGCAAGGGCTGAGTAGGTCCCCACGAACTGTCCCCATAAACGCACAGGCCACTGACCAAACATGCTGGTCAGCGGCCTGTGCGTACGCAAGAAGGCGCGGCAAACGCCCGCACTTGGTGGCGGTACCTGGATTTGAACCAGGGACACCTCGGTTATGAGCCGAGCGCTCTAACCCCTGAGCTATACCGCCGTTGGCCGCGGCCTCGGAGGCGTGAGCGTTGCGGCGCCAAGATTCGAACTTGGGACCTTCGGGTTATGAGCCCGACGAGCTGCCACTGCTCCACGCCGCGCCGAGATTGTACGCGACCTGGCTGAGAACGTCAAAGTCGATCGGGGGCTCTTCCCCGCCCGGAAGGGGCGGCTCGCCGAGCTCCTCACGAGGCGGGCGGGGTCAGCCCGAGGAGCGACTGGACCAGGCTGTTGGCGGTCTGGCCGACCTCCTCCGCGCCCTGCTGGATGGCCACCGGCCCGGCCGCTTGGACGGGGTTCTCCACCGCGTAGACCTTGTCGGTGGGGGGCACCAAGCCCTCAGCCCGGGCGATCTCCGCCTGGGCAGCTGAAGAGGACGCCGTCTTGAGCTCCACCCGCTGGGCCTGGACCTGGTGGGTCAAGCTCTGCGATTGCGCCTGCAGCTGGGTCAGTTGCCGGTGCAGGGCGGCTTCGGTACCCAAGCCCCGATAGAGGCTCAGGGCGATCCAGAAGCTGGCCAAGGCCACGATGAGCAGAACCACGTGGCGATGCCCCAGGGAGTGGCTTCGCCGGAAAAGCCGCCAGCGAATGCGTAGCTCTCGGATCAGCCCCTCGAGGAGCCCGTAGCCGTCCGCTCGATCCTGGTTCAACGTGGAGTGAAATTGACGGGGCAGACTGCGGGCCTGGGGCCCACGTTCGGGTGAGTATACGTCGGGGCGAGCCCGATTCGGGGCCTGCCGCCAAGTTCAGGCCGAGTTCGACGGTCCCTCAGTCGCCAGCGGCGCCGCCGAACTCTCCTCCGGACGACGCGCCAACTGGGCCTGGCGCAGGTCCCGCCGGCGCTCCGCGGCGTAGCCCCGGAGGGCTCCCTCGGGGTCAACTCCACGTTCCCGAGCCAGGGCCACCACTCGATAGAGCAGCTCACCGATCTGCCGCCCCTGCACCTCCGCAGCGCCGCTGCCATCGCTCAGCTGACTGAGCGCCTGACCCACGCTCAGGAGCGGGTCGGGCGCCCCGCCGTCTGCCACCACTTCGCCCTGGCGCCGTTGGATGGCCGAGGCCAGCGCCAGTGCCGGTAGCGCAGCCGGGATGCCATCAAGGGGAGATTCTCGTTCCGGCTTCTCCTTGCGCTTGAGCTCCTCCCAGTTGCTCAGCACCTGCTCGACGCCGGCGACTTTTAGGTCGCCGAAGACGTGGGGGTGGCGGCCGATCATCTTCTCGGTGGCCCGCCCAGCCACGGTGCCGATATCGAACTCGCCCGCCTCGGTGGCGATGGCCACCTGCATGGCCACCTCAACCAGCAGGTCACCCAACTCCTCGGCGACCTCGTCAGCGCTGCCCTCCTCGATTGCCTGGATGGCCTCGTAGGTCTCCTCCAGGAGATACGAAACCAGGCTCTGGTGGCTCTGAACCCGGTCCCAGGGGCATCCCCCGGGCGCCCGCAACCGCTCCATCACCTCGAAGAGGCGGCGCAGCTGACTGAGGTCCTGGTCGTTCATAAGCTGGCCAACTGGGCCAGGCGCTCGCTCTTGGCCCGAGCCAGCTTGCGCAGGGTGCTCATCAGCAGCTCGGGCCAGCTGTCGCCGACCACCTCCGCTCGGAGCCGGAGGCGGTTGGCACTGGCCTCCAGAGCTCGGCCATGGTCCTCCCCCACCAGAGCTGCCAGGGGCAGGCCGTGGCCCGGTTCCAGGACCAGCACCACGTCATTGCCGTCGGTCTCCACCGATCGGGCTCCCAGCTGGGCCGCCAGGAGACGCACCCGCAGGGCCAGGATGAGGTTCTCCAGCTCCTCGGGACGAGGTCCAAAGCGCTGGCGCAAATTGCGGGCACTCTCGTCCAGTTCCGCCTCGCTGGTGGCTCCGGCCAGCTGCTGGTAGGTACGCAGGCGGAGCCGCTCGTCGGGAACGTACTCGGGCGGCAGGAGGGCGGCGAAGGGCAGGTTGACCGCCACCTGGGCTGGGGACTCGGCCAGTTCCTCACCCCGAGCCTGCAACACCGCCTGGCGGAGCAGGTGGTTGTAGGTCTCCAACCCGACCGCGGCGATGTCACCGTGCTGGGCTTCGCCGAGCACGTTGCCGGCTCCCCGGATCTCGAGATCCTTGAGCGCCAGCGCGAAGCCGGACCCCAGGTCCTGAAGGTCGGCGACCACATCCAGGCGCTTGTCGGCACGCTCGGTGAGGGAGCGCAGGGGGTCGTAGAGGAAGTAGGCGTAGGCGCGCTGTCCCGAGCGCCCCACCCGGCCGCGCAGCTGGTAGAGCTGCGACAGGCCCATCCGGGAGGCATCGTCGACCACCAGGGTGTTGGCGTTGGCGATGTCGAGACCGTTCTCGATGATGGTGGTGCAGCAGAGGACGTCCACCTCTCCGGCCATGAAGGCGACCATCACCTTGGCCAGCGCCCCCTCATCCATCTGCCCGTGGGCAATGGCAAAGCGGGCGTCGGGGACCAGCTCGCGGAGCCAGTCCGCCTCGCGCTGAATCGTCTGCACCCGGTTGTGCACGTAGTAGACCTGGCCGGCTCGGGCCAGCTCCCGTCGAATGACGTCCTGGACCAGCCCCGACTCCTTGGCGGTCACGTAGGTGCGGATGGGCAGGCGGCCCTCGGGCGGCGTGCGCACCACCGAGAGGTCGCGGATCCCAGCCAGGGCCATGTGCAGCGTGCGGGGAATCGGGGTCGCCGACAGCGAGAGCACGTCGACCGCCGTGCGCAGCTGCTTGAGGCGCTCTTTCTGGAGCACGCCGAAGCGCTGCTCCTCGTCAAGCACCACCAGCCCCAGATTCTTGAAGCGGACATCACGCTGGAGCAGGCGGTGGGTGCCGATGACGATGTCGACTGTCCCCGACGCCAGACCGCCCAGGACCTCCTGGGCCTCCTCATCTGAGCGCATCCGGGAGAGCTGCTCGACGGCGATCGGGAAGGCGGCCAGGCGCTCCTTGAAGGTGAGATGGTGCTGCTGGGCCAGGACCGTGGTCGGCACCAGTACCGCCACCTGGAATCCATCCTCCACTGCCTTGAAGGCGGCCCGAAGGGCGATCTCCGTCTTACCGAAGCCGACATCCCCACAGAGGAGGCGATCCATCGGTCGGGCCGCCTCCATGTCCCGCTTGATGTCGTCGAGGACCAGGAGCTGGTCCCTGGTCTCCTGGTAGGGGAAGGAGGACTCCAGCTCCTGCTGCCAGCGGCTGTCTGCTGCAAAGGCGTGGCCCTGGGCCTCCAGGCGGCGGGCATAGAGCTCGACCAGCTCCTCGGCGATCTCGTCGATCCGGCGCCGCACCGAGCGCCGAGTTCGCTCCCACTCGCCGGTCCCCAAGCGAGACAGCGCGGGATGCTCGTTGCCCCCGCCGGAGTAGCGCTCGATGCGATCCAGGTGCTCGACGGGGACGTAGAGCTTGTGGCCGTCCGCGTACTCCAACTGCATGTACTCGCGTTCACCGTCGCCGTCGGAGACCCGACTCATGGCCACGAAGCGACCGATCCCGTGGTCGCGATGGACCACAACGTCCCCGGGCTCGAGCTTGAACCGGAAGGCGGCCACGTCCACCCCGGAACCGGTCGCCTGACGGAGCCGTCCCGCGGCGCTCGATTCAGCCCGCCGCACGGTGCGCAGCAGAGAGGAGGCGCGTCGTTTCTGGAGCCCGAAGATGTCGGCATCGCTGAGGACGGCCAAGCGCAGCGGGCTCACCACCAGACCGGCCTCGAGGTCGCCGGGAGCCACCACCAGCGCCGAGTCGGCGATCTCAGAGGAGGCCAGCGAGTAGTCCTCTAACCGGATCGCCTCCAGTCCCCGTTCGGCGGCCAGCTCGAGGACCCGGTCCTCCTGCATCCCCAGGACCAAGACGGTGCCCGTGGCACGACGCAGTTCGCGCACCTGCTGAGCGAAGAGTTCGATGTCGCCGGCGAAGGTCGGCGCCGCCGCCATCTCAATGTCGGCGCAGATCGCCGAATCTTCGACCGGCTCTCGGCGGAGGTCCAGATTGCGCGCCTGCTGCAACTCCTCGACCACCGTCTCCAGAGAAGCCACGGTCCGGGGTAGATCGGTGGGGATTTCGCTCCTGGCCACCTCGGCCTCGAGGATGGAATCAACCTCCGCCAACCAGGCCCGGGCCGCCTCGGTTAGCCGCTCGCGGTGCTCGGTCACGATCACCGTTCCCGGCTGCAGGTGCCGCAGCAGGGTTTGCTCGGGGTCGACTAGGAGGGGGCCTAGAGCATCGGCCGGATCCGGCAGGGCGCCCTCTCTGAGAAGCTCAAGGTCGCCCTCCCAGCGCAGCTTGACGTCGTCGCGCAGGGAGGCCAGGTCGAGGGCGGCCAACCGCTCCGCCGCCATGGCTAACGAGGGACGGTCGAGCGCGAATTCACGGGCCTGGGTCAGCGCCACCGACTCCAGCGCAGCCCGAGATCCCTGTGTTTCCGGGTCGAGTCGCCAAAGCCCGGCCACTATGTTGCCCTCCCACTCGGCCCGCCAGGGGCGACCCTCAGTGGGATAGCAGTCGATGATCCCGCCCCGACGCGCGAACTCACCGGGGAAGGCCACGATCGACTCCTGCCGGTATCCCGACTCCAGCAGCAGGGAGGCCAGCTCCCCCGGTGCCATCCGGGCGCCCGACTCCAGGCTGCTCCGCCAGCCCGCCACCCGCTCGGGCGACAGCGTCGGCCGGAGGATGGCGGGCAGCGACGTGACCACGATCTGGGGGGCCGACGATCGCAGCGCCCGCAGGGTGGCCAGGCGATGACGCACCACCTCGGCGGAGGGGGCGATGCGGTCAAAAGGAAGCACGTCGGCGGCCGGAAACAGGAGGACATCGGTGTCGGAAGTCCAGGTCGAGATCTCCTGCCAGACCGGCTCTGGCTCGGCCACCAGCAGGCACACCGGAACATGGAGCAGGTCGCGGATCAGAGTCGCCACCAGCGGGGTGGCGGCATGAGTCACGCCGCCGATCGAAGTCGGGTCCAGCTCCTGGTCGAACCAGGTCCTGAGCCCGCGCCCCAGGGGCAGTTCACTCAGTCGCGCAAGCAAGGTCCGGGGCCGGGTGAGAGTCCCCACCCGGCCCCCTTTAGCTGGTTCCGGGTCAGCCGGCACCGGCAGCCTCCGCGGGGTCGACCCGGTTGTAGTCCGTCATCGCCTGCTCCAGGCCGTCGCGGGCGATCGCCAACACCGCATCGGCGGCTCGCTCGCATGCTCTTTCCAGCACCTCTTTGTCCTGGCCCAAGGGCCGCTCCAAGACAAATTCGATGGGATCCTGGCCAGCTGGCGGTCGGCCGATCCCGATCCGGACCCGAGGGAAGTCCTGGGAGCGCCAGTGCGCCTGCAGGGAGCGCAGTCCATTGTGGCCAGCGGTGCCACCGCGGGCGCGAATCCGCAGCCGGCCCTGTTTCAGGTCCAGGTCGTCGTAGACCACCAGCACCGCCTCCAGGGGCAGTTTGAGATCGCGCAGAAGCCGGGCACCGGCGACCCCTGATTCATTCATGTAGGTCTTGGGTCGGGCCAAGATGAGCTCGCGGTCGTCGACAACCTTGCGGGCCAGCCAAGCCGGGCCACGATAGGAGCCCACCTTCACCTGCAACCGCTCCGAGAGCAGGCCCACGGCTTCGGCCCCCACGTTGTGGCGTGTCCCCTGGTACTCGCCGCCAGGGTTGCCCAGCCCGATCACCAAGAGGGGTGGCGCGTCCGCCGTCATGGCGGCGGCTGCAGTGCCGGCACCCGGGGGGCCACCACTCCGCGGCGGCCAGCTTCCCGATCGAGCAGGTCCTGAGTGGTTTCGGTCATCCGCGCCGAGTCCCTGACCTCGGCATGGTCATAGCCGAGTAGGTGAAGCAGACCGTGCACGGCGAGCAGACGCAACTCCGCCGTCGGGTCAGCCCCGGCGAGCTCCGCCTGGCTGGCCGCGGTCCGCACCGATATCACGATGTCGCCGAGAAATGTGACCTCCGGAGCTGGTAACTGGAAGCCTCGGTCGTCGCCGCCTTGGGCCGGGAAGGCCAGGACATCGGTGGCCTGGTCGGAGTCCGCGAACTGGCGATTGAGACGGCGGATCTCGCTGGGAGTGGTGGCCCGGCACCCGAGCCGGCTCTCGGTCAAATCGAGGTCGACCAATGCCCCAGAGAGGGTGCTCTCGAGCCCAGCTTCCTTGACCAGCGCACGATCCGACCGAGAGAGTCCCGGGGCTAGCAAGAGGCTGACCGCTTCGGCAGCGATCAGTGAGGGAGCCGGCGCTAGGCCTGCTTGGCGCGCCGCTTGCGCGCGGCCATGATCTTCTTCTTGCGCCGGACGCTGGGCTTCTCGTAGAACTCGCGGCGCCGAACCTCGGTCAGAACCCCGTTCTGCTTGATCTTTTTGTTGAAGCGGCGCAGCGCGCTCTCGAACGACTCGCCTTCCCGCAGCTTTACCTCCGACAGCGAAAGTCACCTCCTCAAGCCTGGCCCCAGCGCTGGCGCGGGCAGTCAGCCCTCACCTTGGCGGATGGCGATTGTATCGGGAAGTGGGACAGATGGTTCCCGGGCAGTGTCGCCTCCAGCCCTGTCGGGCAACAGTATCTGCTAGAGCAGGCTCCTGGTGAGCGGCGGATCTTCCTGAAAAAACATGTGTCCACGACCCTCGAGCAGGAAGAGTCGGGAGTTATTGATGCCCGCCTTCAAGGCGTCGGCGTTGCCAGGCAGCATGACCACGTCCTCACCGCCTTGGAGGATCGTGGTGGGAGCCTCGATCTGACCCAGGAGGGGGCCGCTGTCGTGGTGGCGGATCGCCTGCCAGTGGGCCTGGAAGACGCCCGGACGCACGGGATGAGCGCCCCGCCAGGCAATCGCGTCGTCAATCACCTCTGGATGCTTCGCACTCCAGTCCGGCTGGTAGAGCACCGAACAGGCGATGCGGTAGGCGGAGGCCGGATCCTTGGCCTCGGCACCGAGAAGCCGGTGAGTGACCTCCGGGTCCGCCCGGACCGCCAGCCTCCCTCCCGGGCCGGTACAACCGAGCACCAAATTTGCGACCAGCCGGGGATGCCGAATGGCCAGGTGCTGGGCGACCATGCCGCCCATCGAAACCCCGAAGACGAAGGCACCGTGCGGGGCCAGGTAACGGAGCACGCTGGCGGCGTCGTCGGCCAGCAGGGCCATCGTGTAGGGCCCCGGGGTGGCCTCAGAGAGGCCGATGCCGCGCTGGTCGAGCACCAGGCACTCGAAGTGCCGAGAAAAGTCAGCGATGTTCCAGACGAAGGCATGGTGATCGGTTCCCAGACCGGGAATCAGGAGGAGCGGCGGCCCCTCGCCGACCGCATACACAGTGAGCTCGGTGCCGTCACCGGCCTGCAGGCGCCGGAGCTCTCCGGCGGCAGGCCACTCCACACCGCCATGGTATCGATGGCAGCGTGCTGGACCTGGCTGGGTACACTCGAGGTATGCCTCTTTTCTTCGTGCCGGCGGGACAAGTTAGCGCCACCGGCGAGGTGCAAATTAGAGATCGTGACGCCTGGCACATTAGCCGCGTCCTGCGCTCCCGCCAGGGAGAGCTGGTGACCGTGGTGGTCGAGGACGGGACAGAGCACGATGTCCGACTGGAAACCCTCAGTGCCGAAGAGGTGACCGGGGTGATCGTGGCCACCAGGAGAACTCGACGAGAGGCGAAGGCCCGCTTGCACCTGCTGCAGGCGCTGCCCAAGGGCCAGGGCATGGCCAGTGTCTGCGAGCAGGTCTCCGAGCTGGGCGTGCTAACCATCTGGCCGGCTCTCACCGAGCGCACCATCGCCCGACCCGACGCCGATCAGGCCGCCCTAAGGGCCGAGCGTTGGCAGACGATTAGCCGGGAGGCGGCCCAGCTGGCCGGGCGGCACCGGATTCCCGAGGTCCGTCCCCTGGCGCCCATCCTCGACGCGCTCCAGGACCTCAAGCGCAGCGAGCCCGAGCTGCAGGCTTTCACCTGCCACGACGGCGAGGTTCGACAGGGACTCAACTCGGTGGCTTGGGACAGCAACCTGCCCACAGCGCTTCTGATCGGCCCCGAAGGCGGATTCACCGCAGCCGAGGTTCAGGAACTGGCCAGCCATGGCGCCCGACCGGTCTCCCTGGGACGCCGCAACCTGCGTACCACCCTCGCACCGGTGGTCGCGCTCACCGTGCTCCTCGCCCGGGCCGGCGACTTGGAGGCACCGGGGGGCTGATGCTGCCGCCGGCACGGTCCTCGTGACCCTCCGCTTCAGCAGCGAGCGCCGGCTCTCCACATTCATCCCCCCCGACGGCAACGGCGCGCCGGTGCGACGCTACTCAGAGTTGCGCCGCGACCCGCTCACCCATCGCAGCGGCCGGGTGGCCCATTTCGTCGGATTCAAGCTGGTTGCACCCGAGTTCTCCCGGGTTGTGGAGTCGTCCCGAGCTGGTTGCCCTTTCTGCCCCGATCGCATCCTCGAGGTGACCCCGCGGCTGGACCCTGCGATCGTGGCGGAGGGACTGATCCGAAGGGGTGAGTCCACTCTCTTTCCCAATATCTCCCCCTACGATCGACATAGCGTGGTGACGGTTCTAACCCAGGACCACTACGTGCCCGGCGACCGCTTCACCGCCACCCAGTTGGCGGACGGTTTGCAGGCCTGCATCGAGTATTTCCGAGCCTTGCCTCGGGTCCCGAGGAGTACCCACTCGGTGGTCACCTGGAACTACATGCCGCCCGCCGGAGCGACCCAAGTCCACGCCCACCTGCAAGCTTTCTCGACCAACCGCCCGGGATCACTGCTGGAGGAGGAGGTCCGCCATAGCCGCGCCTTTTGGCGCAGTCAAGGCCACACCTTCTGGGAGGAATTGGCCCACACCGAGCAGTCGCACGAGGAGCGCTTCGTAGCCCGCGGTCGCCACACCGCCTGGCTGACTTCCTTCGTCTCGCGGAGCGTGGTCGGCGACCTCCTCGCCCTCTTTCCGAACCGCGCCTACCTCACCGACCTGACCCGTGATGAAGTGGTGGAGTTCTCCTCCGGATTGCAACTGGCGCTGGCCGCCCAGCACGAAGAGGGAGTGCGCGCCTTCAACCTCGCCTTCTATTCCGCCCCCAGCGCGGATCCGACTCCCCACTTCTGGCTTCATGCCCGGCTCTCCCCGCGAATCTATTTCAACCCCGCCATCGAGGGTTCGGACGCCACCGCCTGGCAGCATCTCCTCGACGAGCCCTTCATGGTGCGCAGCCCGGAGGTGCTAGCCGCGCGCCTGCGAGAGCGCTTCCAAGGGCACTTCCCCCTCCCACTGTGACCCCGGACCGGGCGGGCCCGGTCACGAGGCCACGCGAATTGGGGAGCGTCTTAGTCAGGCCGTGACTGGTGCCGCAGTCGTCTCCAGGGCCGGAGCCTCAGCTCCCGCCTCGACCTTGATGCGGGTCGGTGCCGGCGCCTCGACACGAGGCACGCGCACGGTCAGCACGCCGTTGACAAAGCGAGCAGTGATTTCGCTCTCCCGAACCTCCGCGGGCAGCGTGAGCTGGCGCACAAATGAGGACTGGCGCCGCTCCCTCCGCAGGTAGCGACCCGCCAACTCCTCGTCCGACTTGCGCTCGCCGCGAATGGTGAGCGTGCCCTTCTCGGCAACCACTTCAATGTCTTCGGCCGCAAAGCCGGGGACGGACGCTTCCAGCACAAACTCGCTGTCCGTCTGCCGGACATCCAGCGGCAGGTAGGTCGTCGGCGCCTGCTCCCGGGCGCCAGTGAAAGCTAGCCCGGGGTTGAAAAACTGAGTCATCTCGAGCGGCACGACAAAGAGCTCGCGCCAGGGATCCCACCGGGTCATGTCGTCATCCTCCATCCGAAGAAATCGCAATCTTCTACTGGGTTTCAGCAACCCTGGAGAATTGATACCCGGGCCTCGCCTGGGCCAAACCTAAAGCTCCCTAGAGCCCGATGGCGTCTTTCAAGTTCTCGAAGAATCCCTTGCGCACTGGGTGTGGCTTGCCGTCCGGAGGTGACAGTTCCATGAGCAACTCCCGCTCCCGCTCGGTCAGCCGGGCCGGGACCACCACCCGCAAACGGACCACCTGGTCCCCCCGCCGTCCGGTCCGGGGATCCGGGGCTCCCTTGCCCGGAATCCGCACCTGTTGCCCGTATTGACTCCCTGGCTTGACCACCATCGATATCGGCCCGTCGACCGTGGGAACCTCGATGTTGTCGCCCAAGGCGGCCTGGGAGAAGGTGATCGGGCACTCGTAGATGATGGTCATGCCCCGCCGCTGCAGTTCTTCGTGGGGCCTGACCGTGATCAGTAGATAGAGGTCACCGGTCGGTCCCCCGCGAGGACCGGCGGCGCCTTCGCCCGGTACCCGGACCCGCATCTCGTTGTCGACACCGGGAGGGATCTGGACCTCGACCTCTTTGGCGGCCTCGACCAGCCCCTGGCCGTGGCAGTTGGGACAGGGCGACTCGATCATCTTGCCCTCGCCATGGCACCTGGGACAGGCCTCCACGGTGACCATCTGACCGAGCAGGGACTGGCGCACCCGTTGCACTTGGCCCTGGCCGCCGCAGTCGGGACAGGAGATCGTCCCGGTGCCGGCTTTGGCACCCGATCCGTCACATTCTGGGCAGGCGGCGTGCCGGGTCAGGTCAAAGGTTCGGGTGACGCCTCGGATCGCTTCCTCGAAGTCGATGGTGACCTGGAGCTGGAGATCGTTGCCCCGTTGCGGTCCACCCCGGCGTCGCTGCCCCGGCGTCCCGCCAGCGAAGAACATGTCGAAGAGGTCGAAGGCGGATTGGAAGTTGAACCCGCCACTGCCGCCCATCGCCTCCCCGGCGTGTCCAAAGGTGTCGTAGCGCTGGCGCCGGTCGGGGTCGGAGAGCACCTGGTAGGCCTCGCCGATCTCCTTGAAATTCTCCTCAGACTCCTGGTCACCGGGATTGCGGTCGGGGTGGTAGCGCATCGCCAGGGCTCGGTAGGCGCGCTTCAGTTCGGCCGGGCTGGCCTGGCGGCTGACGCCGAGAACTTCGTAGTAATCGCGTTTGGTTTGCGGCATGGGGCTAGTTGGGAGACTTCTCCGGCGGATCGGCCTTGGCGGTCTGGCTAGCGCCTCCCCGAGGGGGTTTGACGTCGGCTTCACTGGGGTCGGCTACTGCCTCGGCGACGCTGACTTGGGCGGGTCGGACTACCCGGTCGTGGACTTGGTAACCGGCTGCCAGCTCGGCCACCACGGTGCCTGGCTGAGCCTCTCCTGCGGGCACGGTGAGGACGGCGTCATGAAGACGGGGGTTGAAGACCTCGCCCACAGCAGGTATCCGGCGGATCCCCTGCGAGGCGAGGCCATCCTCGAATTGTTTGATGGTGAGCCGGAGTCCCTCAGCCAATCCATCCTTGGCGTCCGCCGGGATGTGGGAGACCGCTCGGGCCAGATTGTCGATCCCGGGCAGGAGAGCCTGGAGCAGCCCGACGGTGCCATAGCGCGCGTTCTCCTCGATCTCCTGAGCCTTGCGACGACGGTAGTTCTCGAAGTCAGCCGCCAGACGCAGATAGGTGGAGTTCACCTGGGCCAGCTCTCTCTCCAGTTCAGCTAGCCGTTCCGCAGTAACGGGGGGGCTGGAGTCGGCGTCCGGGCTCGGCTTGGGCTCTTCCCCGGTCGGCACCCGACGGGGGCTCACTGGCACCGAACCTTGGGCGACAAGCTCATGCCAGCAACCGGGTCAAGGCGACCCCAGTCGCCTGCGAGACCAACTGCAATCGCGCCGCCACCTGCCCATAGCGGATTCGGGTAGGTCCGACCACCCCGATCGTCCCCCAGAGCTGGTCGCCCGCCTGATAGCTGGTCAGGACCAGGCTGCATTCGCGGAGCTCCTCGATGCTGTTCTCGTGACCGATCAGGACCTGCATGCCTGCCTGAGGCGCCAGCTGGACCAGGACGTCCCCCAAGATACGCTGGGCCTCGAGGACCTCGAGGACGGCTCGAAGCCGAGCTGGATCCTCGAACTCCGGCTGACGAACCAGATTGCGCACGCCGTTGTGGATGACCAGCGCCGACCGCGTCGCCAGCTGGCGCAAACCGCGTGCCACGTCGGCTCCGAGAGCCTGCAGGCCAGGGGCCAGTCCAGGAACCAGGGGCACGGCCTCGACCTCGTCCGCTGTCATTCCGGCATACATATCGTTGAGCCGCCGGGCCCAGCCGGACAGCTCCTCCTGGTCGGCAAGAGGGTCAATCTCGACCAGCCGCTGGAAGGCGGAGTTGCCGGTGGCGACCTCAACCATGAGCGCCTGACCGGGGTGGATCAGAACCAGGTCGATGTGGCGGAGCCGGCTGACCGCGTTGGCTGGGCCGGTCACCACTGCCACGTTCTCGCTCAATCTGCTGAGCATGGCGGCAGCTACCTCGAGTACCGCCTCAACGTCATGCTCGGCCGCTTCGAATCCCTGGCGGACGTGCCGGCGCAACTGCGGGTCGACCACCTCCTGGGGCAGCAAGAAGTCAACGAAGTAGCGGTAGCCACGGTCTGTTGGCACCCGGCCGGCGGAAGCGTGAGGCTGGGCCAGGAAGCCATCGCCGACCAGCTCCGACAGTTCGTTGCGGATGGTCGCCGAGCTCAACTCCAAGAAGTACCTGGCGGCCAGGGCATGGGAGCCGACTGGAACCACGGTCTCGGTGTAGTCGGAGACGACTGCCCGCAGAATCCGCTCTTTGCGCTGGTCCATTTCTGGGTTATACCTCACGCCCTGATTAGCACTCCACTTCGCCGAGTGCTAAAGCCAAGTCTAGCACAGGTGTTCTGCCGATCGAAGTGGGCGTGATCTGACGGATTGACCCGGTCGGGCAGCTAACATCACCGGATGGGCTCCCGGCCGTCGCCGCCAGCGAACCTCGAAGCTGACGCCCCTCACAGCCACCGCGACGCCGAAAACAGGGCCGGCTCGGAGCGTGAGCGCCTAGCCCGGCGAACCGGGATCCGAGAGGTCGTCTTCGGCGTCCAGGACGGCCTCTTGACAACACTCGGCCTGACCACCGGGGTGGCCACCGCAACCGCCGGATCGCTGGTCGCCCACACCACCATCCTCATCGCCGGGGTCCTGGGTGCCCTCGCCGGAATGGTTTCCATGGGCACCGGCGCATATCTGGCCACAACTGCCGCCCGCGACCTAAAGCACCAGGCCATCCACAAAGAGCGGGGCGAACTGGAGGCGCAGCCAGACGAGGAATTGAGCGAGATGGTGGCCATCCTGGCCGAGCGCGGGGTACCCGTCGATGAGGCCAGCGAGCTGGCTCAGACCATGGCGCGCTATCCCCAGCTTTGGGAGGAGACCCATATCGAGAAGGAACTCGGTATCTCCAGCCAGATTCGCGACACCCCGGTGCGAGATGGGTTGCTGATGGCAGCCACCTTTCTCTTGGGCGCGGTCTTCCCCATCCTCCCCTACATATTTATGACCGGGCTGCCGGCGGTTCTGGTCTCCCTGGCGCTCTCCGGGCTGGGTCTGACAGCGGTGGGGGTACTCAAGGCGGCCGTCACTGGCCAGCGGCTCTGGCTGGGGGGAGCACAGGTCCTCCTGGTCGGGGGAGCGGCCGCACTGGTCGGGTATTTATTCGGTGTGCTACTGCCGCACGCGTTCGGGCTGCGCCTGCCCCCGACCACCTGACACCGTGCAAATTCGCCGTGTGAGACCAACGTCTCGGTGGATCCTGGCGCGACATCTGCGCCTCGCCCGGTTTGCCGGGATCCTTGCCCTCTGCTGCCTGGTGTGCGCTTGTGGCTCTCCCTCCAAGCCACGTCCTTCGCCTACCGCATCGGCCAGCCCATCCGCCGCGACCGGCCTTCCCAGCTCGACCCAGGCGGTCGACATGAGTTGGATCAACCCCCAACAAGGTTGGGCGCTGGTGACTACCCCCCATTGCTCAGGCGCCACCTGCGTCGCGGTTCTGGGCACGTCAGACGGAGGCACCCGCTGGACCCTGCTGTCCGCGGTGTCAGCCTGTCTCAGCGGTTGCCAGCCCAGCCAGGAGCAGGTCAACAGCATCCAGTTCGCGTCGGCCGAGGACGGGTATCTCTTCGACAGTCTCGGTACATCGCCACTGATGATCACCAGCGACGGCGGCCGCCAGTGGGCGGTCCAAACGGGCGCCCGGGCGACAGTCGCGATGGCCGTCGAAGGCAGCAAGACGCTGCGAATCAGCTCCTCTGGCGGGGGCTGTCCCGGTCCCTGCAACTGGGCCATCGATGAATCCACGGTGGACAGCACTCAGTGGACGACGGTCGACACACCTTCGACTGCCTATAACGACAGCGCACAGCTGGTGGTCTCAGGGAGTGACGCTTACGCGCTCTTCCCGGGCAACATTGCCGCCGGTGCCGGCACCCAGCAGGCAGACCTCTACATCTCGCAGGACGACGGATCGCAATGGGCCCATCAGGGCGATCCTTGCGGCGACACCGGCTCCACGCCAGACGACGCGCAGAGTGTCGCCGCCGCCCCTGGAGGAGTACTGGTCGTGGTCTGCGCGCTGCGCACCGATGGTTCGGAGTTCGTCATCGTTTCGAGCAACGCCGGGGGCAGTTTCGGGAGCCCTGAGACCGTCCCCCTGACCTCCGCCCGCCAGGTGGCGGCTACCAGCGCCAGCAAGCTGTTCGTAGGCAACGGTTACTTCGGGTATAACACGCCATCAAGCACCTTCACCGTCCAGCTCCTCGCCTCCAGCAACGGCGGGGAGACCTGGGACACCGCCGTGGAGGAGACGGGAAAGTCAAACGTAGCAGTGAACTACTTGGGGTTCGTCTCAGCTTCTACCGGATGGTGGCTCGTCCCCGGCGACACGATCTGGACCACGACTGACTCGGGGGCCAGCTGGAGCCACTCCAACTTCTAAAGGGGCAGGGCGACCGGATCCCGGGCGACCAGTTCCAGGGTGATCCGGTCGAGCACCTCGATCCCTGCGGTGGTGGCGGCGACCCGGTTGCCCGCCAAGGTCAACAGCCCCAGGCGGGACAGGGCTTCTGCCGCCGCCAACTGCTGAGGCTGACAGAGCTCGACGCCATGGCGCAGGCGCAACCCGCAGGCGAGCCGCTCCGCCTCGCGCTGCGCCTCATCGATCTCCTCCTGGCCGCGACGCCCGTGTCCTCTGTCAGCTACCTGATTGATGTAGCTGCTCGCGTTGCGCAGGTTCCAGTAGCGGACTCCCACCGCGCTCGCGGTGGTCTCGACGCCCCAGCGGCCAGCCATCTCCGGAGATACGAAGCCATGGGCGCCGCAGCCGGCAGCCAGATAGTGACCTCCCTGCCAGTAGCCGAGGTTGTGCCTCGACTCGCGGCCGGGGCGAGCGTAGTTGCTGACCTCGTACTGGGGCAGGCCGGCGTCCTCGAGCATTGCCCGCGCCAGCCGGTGTTGCTCCAGGAAGTCCTGTTCCCGCGGTGCCTTCACCCGGCCCCGAGCCACCGACCGGGCCAGTGGGGTGCCGGCTTCGACGGTGAGCTCATAGCAGGAGATGTGGGCCGGCCCGTAGGTCAGCAAGGTCCGGAGGCCTGCCGCAAAGACTCTGGTCGACTGGGCGGGGATGGCATAGATCAGGTCACAGCTGAGGTTCTCCAGCCCCGCCCGCCGGAGAGCCTCGATCGCCGCCAGTGCCTGGGACCGGTCGTGGTTGCGACCGAGCCAGCGCAGGGTTGCGTCGTCCAGGCTTTGGACGCCCAGGCTCACCCGATTGATGCCCAGGTCAAGCCAGCCGCGCGCCTTGTCCTCGCTGAGGTCGGTCGGATTCGCCTCGATGGAGATCTCGGCCCCCGGCGATATCGCGAAGCTAGCCCGGACGGCGCCAAGGAGCTCCTCGAGCAGCCGAACGTCGAGGAGACTGGGCGTCCCGCCACCCAGATACACGGTATCCAGGGCTGGCTCGCCGGATTCCCCAGCTCTCAGGAATCGCAGTTCGCGAATCATCGCCTCGATGTAGGGCCGGTGCAGATCCGCGCCGCCGATGTGAATCGCAAAGTCGCAGTACGGACAGTGAACGGCGCAGAACGGAATGTGCAAATAAAGGCTCAATGGCGGTGTCAATTCGGAATCAGCGGTCAAGTGAGAGCACCGCCATGAAGGCTTCCTGAGGTATTTCCACGCTGCCCACGCGCTTCATCCGCTGCTTGCCCTCGCGTTGTTTCTCCAGCAGCTTGCGCTTGCGGGTGATGTCCCCCCCGTAGCACTTGGCCAGCACGTCCTTGCGCAAAGCTGGGACCGTCTCCCGGGCGATCACCTTGCCACCCACCGCCGCCTGGATGGCGACCTCGAAGAGCTGCCGGGGAATCACCTCGCGCAGCCTTTGGACCAACTTGCGGCCCTGAGTGCTCGCCTGCTGGCGGTGGACGATTATCGAGAGGGCGTCGACCCGGCTGCCGGCCACCAGGACGTCGAGCTTGACCAGTTGCTCGGCCCGGTAGCCGGTTAGCTGATAGTCCATCGAGGCATAACCCCGGCTACGCGATTTGAGCTGATCGTAGAAGTCGTGGATGATCTCGCCCAGGGGCAGGTCGTAGGTGAGCAGGGCGCGCTCCCCGGGAGGTTGGTACTCGAGTTGCACGAACTCCCCCCGGCGCTCCTGACAGAGCTCCATGATGCCGCCCAGATGCTCCCGGGGCACCACAATCTCCAGTTTCACCCGGGGCTCCTCGATGGTCTCGATCATGCCCACCTCGGGAAGTTGGTCGGGGTTGTCGATTTCAAGGTCAGTGCCGTTGCGAAGGGTGACCCGGTAGGCGACCGACGGGGCGGTCGTGATCAGGTTGAGCTGGAACTCCCGCTCCAGACGCTCCTGGACGATCTCCATGTGGAGCAGACCGAGGAAGCCGCAGCGGAAGCCGAAGCCCAGGGCAACCGAAGTCTCGGGCTCGAAGGTCAGCGCAGCGTCATTGAGCTGAAGCCGGTCCAGAGCTTCCTTGAGTCCCTGGTAGTCGTCGCCCTCGACTGGGAAGAGGCCAGCCCAGACCATGGGACTCACTTGGCGATAACCGGGGAGCGCTGCCCGGGCTGGGCGCGAGTCCTCGGTGATGGTGTCGCCGACCTTGCTGTCCCGGACGTTGCGAATCGAGGCGATCAGATAGCCGACTTCACCAGCGGTGAGTTCATCGACGGCCACCATCGCGGGGCGGAAGATCCCCACCTCGTCGACCGCGAAGGTGCCCTGGGAGGCCATCATTCGGATCTGGGTGCCAGCCCGGAGGCGTCCGTCCATGACCCGGACATAGACCACCACGCCGCGATAGGCGTCGTACTTGCAGTCGAAGATCAATGCCCGCAAGGGTGCCTCGGCATCCCCGACCGGGGGAGGCAGGGCGGTCACCACCGCCTCCAGGATGCGGTCGACGCCTTCGCCGGTTCGGGCGCTGGCCAGGATCGAGCGCTCACCCGGGATTCCAATCACTCGGGCGATCTCCTCACGGACGAGCTCGGGATCGGCCTGGGGAAGGTCGATCTTGTTGACCACCGGCACGATCTCCAGACCCAACTCCAGCGCCTTGTAGACGTTGGCCAGGGTTTGGGCCTCGATCCCCTGGCTGGCATCCACCACCAGCAGGGCCCCCTCGCAAGCGGCCAGGGCTCGCGAGACCTCGTAGGCGAAGTCCACGTGTCCCGGGGTGTCGATCAGATTGAACTCGTAGGTGAGGCCGTCCTGAGCCTGATAGCTCATTCGGACCGCCTGGGCCTTGATGGTGATCCCCCGCTCTCGCTCCAAGTCCATGGTGTCGAGCATCTGCTCAGTGAGATCCCGGGCACTTACTGTGCCGGTCAGCTCGAGGAGCCGGTCAGCCAGGGTGGACTTGCCATGATCGATGTGGGCGATGATCGAGAAGTTGCGAATTCGACTGGTTGATTGGCTGGCCATCTGCGGGGCGATTATCCCGACACTCTGGCGCCCCGCCCTCTCCCCTACTCAAAGACGGGCCGCGAGGGCAGGTAGCGGCGCCGCCTGAGGGCGCCAGTTGCGACCCCGGTTAGTTCCGGATGGCGTAGTGCAGGTAGACCACGCCCTTACTGAAGCGGCGCTCGTCGACCAGCTCGAGTTTCAGGTGAATGTCCTGGGGCAGGGCCTGCTGGCCGCCCCCAACCACAACCGGGGTGAGGAAGAGATGGCACTCGTCGACCAGGCCACCCTGGAACGCCTGGGTAGCAAGAGTGGCGCCTGCCACCGAGATATCATGCGCGGCCGCGGCTTTCATTCCTTGGACCACGTCAAGGTCGAATTTGCGCTCAATCCTGGTTCTAGCGCTGGAGACGGTCTCCAGTGTGCTGGTGTACACGACCTTGTCGGCCCGCCGCCAGAGATCGGCGAAGTCCTGCTCCACAGTGGAGAGTTCGGCTGGGAAATGGGCGGTCTCCCAGTACACCATTACCTGGTACATGCGGCGGCCGTAGAGGTAGGTTCCGGTAGTTCTTTCTAGCTCGTTGATGAAGCCGAACACCTCCTCGTCCGGCGCGCCCCATTCGAAGTTGCCCGCTTGGTCGGCCACGTAGCCGTCGACCGACGTGATCGCCGAGTAGATCAGCTTGGCCATGGTGAGCCTCCCGGGCTCAGGTGACCGCACCGAACGGCAACGCTGCTCATCATGACCTCGAAGTGTGGAGGGCGGACGGGGCGGTGGGGCCGCTTGCTGAGCTCTGACTCATGCACCACCACGGATTGAGAGGACAAACTCTTGGTCGATTGCGGTCAACCTGGGCAGTTGGCCGCCGCGACTATCGCCGCTGGGCTGAGCGCGAAGTGCCAACCGTAGTAGACAGCCGCGACCGCATACTCGTTCTCCAGCGACAACGGTACTTGGGTCGGCGGCACCGTTGTGCTTAGCGTCTGCTGGTCCAAGCAGATGGCAGCTTCCACCTTGCTTAGCGTCGCCTTGCGGCCGGCAGCCTCCACAGCTCCATTGCCGCTCCAGGCTTCAACGTTGAGATCCCCGTCGGCACAGGTCACCGCCGGTGGCGGGTTAGAGGATGAGGACCCCAGGGCGCACTCCTTCACCACCGGAGATGAAGTGGCCGGCAGCAGGGTCGGCGGGGTGGACGCGCCAGGCCCGCCGTCACTCCCGCAGGTCCAGCGACCTGTGAGCGAATCGTTCTTGGGCAGGGTCACTGCGAGCGACCCCGAGCGCCCGTTGGCGGCGACAGTCAGAGAGCCACTTCCGTTGCCCTCGACCCCGGCCGCGGGGCCCAGGAAATCGGTGAATCCCTTGGCGTACCGCTGCGCATCAACCGGGCCTGTCTCGGTAACCCTGAGGGTCGCGCTGACTGGAGTCTGGTAGGCGAGAAACAGGTAGTGCTTGCCTGGATGCAATCCGCGCAGCCGGATGTCTACTCTTTCTGGGCCTAAACCGCCGTGGATGTCCACCTCCTTACCCGCTGCCCTGCAGGAGGTCAAGAGCGGCCGGCCAAGCACGCCGGCCGCGTGCCAGAAGTCGGACAACACAAAGATTTTGGTGGGCTTGTCAGCGGCCAGCAAGACAGCCCGCCTGGCCACTGGCTCGCGGGTCGACGCTGACACAGAGGTGCCGCCGACCAAGACGATGCTGACGCAGAGGCCGACGGCCAGCCCTGTGCCCACCCGGAATGGCGATTGTCTAGTTCTGCGCATGCAACGACTCCGGCGGTACCGTAGCTCCGAGGTCGGAACCCGTCAAGTCCCGCTTGACTGGCTGTCCAGCAGGACAATGGAGACCGGTTGACTGCCAAGGGGACGGGATCGCGCAGATTCGACCCCGCCAAAACAATCGGGGCGGTGGAAGGTGTCTCAACTTGTCCGTGGCGAGGAGCGGCTCTGAAGTGTTGTTAACCGAGCCCGGGTGAGCACGTCTCCCGGGCCTGGCCTCTACGAGATCTCGGCTGCTCGTAGTTTGGAAGCAATCGACGCTGTGCATGAGCTTCAGGCGGAGATCTGGGGCTCACCCCAGGTCGCCGCACCCAACACCCTGCTGCGGGTCATGGCTGAGGCAGGCGGAGTGGTGCTCCTGGCCCGGTCCGAGGAGCGCCCGATCGGCTTTGTCTACGGCTTCACCGGGCGAACCTCTACCGGGATCAGCTACCACCGTTCCCACGCCGCCGGAGTGCTTCCCGAATTCCGCAACAGCGGGGTCGGTAGCGCTCTTAAATTGGCTCAGCGCCAGGCCGTACTGGCGGCGGGCATGGATCGGATCGTCTGGACCTTCGACCCCAGCCAGGTCGGCAATGCCCACTTCAACCTGCGCCGCCTGGGGGTTGTGGCGCGAGTCTTCCGAGCCGACTACTATGGCCAGCGCGTCGACGCGCTCAGCCGGGGACTGCCCACTGACCGCCTCTTCGTCGAGTGGTTCCTCGGGCCCGCCGAGGAGGCGGAGCTAAGCCGTCTGCGGCGGCGGTCCAATCTCGTCTCCGTCCAGGTGCCTGCCAGTCTGTCCGATCGGCAAGGCGCCCACGTGGACGAGATGCGGCGCCGGCAGACAGCCCTGCGGGAGGAGCTACAGTCAGCGCTGGATCGGGGACTTGAGGTGATCGACTTCGATCTCGAGACCCGCAGCTACCGGTTGGCCGAACTCCCCTCTTCGTTCCCCTCTCCAGCCGAGATAGGTCCCTCGTCCGCTCCCTGATCCGCAACCTCCGTGACGTCCACTTCAGCTAGCTCGTCGAGGCGGCGCAGCACCTCGAGTTCGCCGCCATAGATGAGTTCGGGCAGCCCCGACAGGCGCAGGCGCAATTCGTCGTGGCCATCCAACCAGCGGCCGGCCTCAGCGAGCAGGCGCTCACGGTCGGCGGGGTAGGAGACTCCGCCCAGAGCACGGCGCAGGGCCAGCTCGCCCTTGGAGGTTGGTTGGCCCTGGGGAGGGGCGAAACGGGGCTCGTCCAGACCCACCTCGATGCGGAGTCTGCCGGGAACTCCCAGGGCCCCTCTGGTGAGCAGCTCCTCGGGCTCCACCGGGAGGAGCTCGCCCAGGGTGGGTACGTCAGCCATTCCCGCCTCGAAACAAGACACCGGCCCTGGCCGGGGTCCCACCGGAGTGGGAGGACGGTCCCCGAACCACGACCGGCTTCAAAAACCTAGCAGTCAGTTCGGGAAGTTCAGCCGACTGCGACGCATTCGTCAACGTTCCCTCAGTCGCTTGCGACATAGGAGGTACTCAGGCCTCACCCAGGACCCGTCGCGTCGAAGCGGCAATGTCGTGGGGGCGCTGCCCAGGGCGAGAGTGCACTCGGTGAGCCAGCACCATCGGGGCGACGGCGGCCACCTCGGCCAGGCCGACTTGGGGCAGCCCCTCCAAGGCGGCATAGGCTTGCGCCGCCTTGCGAGCCACCAGGTCCGCCCGGTGACCGTCCACCTCCAGCTCGATGGCCAGCCGGGCAATGGCCTCCAGGACCGGCCGCGAGGTCTGGATCGCTGGCAGCGCCGCGATGGCCCGGTCGATCTGCTCTCGCTCCTTGCCTTCCTCTTCTTCCCATTCGGCAGCGAAGGCCTCGGGGTCGTCCTCGAACCGCTCCCGGCGCTGCACTATCTCCACCCGCTCGGGAATGTTGGAGATGCCGGAGACGTCAACGCAAAGGCCGAAGCGATCGAGCAACTGGGGCCGGAGGTCGCCCTCCTCGGGGTTCATGGTGCCGACCAGGATGAAACGGGACGGGTGCCACACCGAGATGCCCTCGCGCTCCACCACGTTCACCCCCATGGCGGCGGCGTCGAGGAGCACGTCGACGATGTGGTCGTCGAGGAGGTTTACCTCGTCCACGTAGAGGATCTGCCGGTTGGCCTCGGCCAATACCCCGGGCTCAAATCGCCGCTGCCCGGAGTGGATGGCCGCCTCCAGGTCGATCGAACCCACCACCCGATCCTCGGAGGCGTTGATGGGAAGCTCGACCACCCGCATCTGGCGCCGGGTCACCTCCAACTTCTCTCCGGAGGCCAATCGCGCCTGGCAGTCGGCGCACATGACATCGCTCCCGGGGGCGCAGCCGAAGTGGCAGCCGACCACCACCTCGAGCTCGGGCAGAAGCCGGGCCAGGGCTCTGACCGCGGTCGACTTGGCGGTCCCTTTCTCGCCCCGGATGAGAACTCCCCCGATCGCCGGGTTGACCGCGTTCAGCTCCAGGGCCAAGCGCATCTGGCCCTGACCGACCAGCGCGGTGAAGGGATAGACGGTGCGGAGCTCAGCCATGGACCGATTGTCTCAGAGGGCGCTCGGACAGCCGGTCGGTCAGGACTGGCGCAGCGCCTCCGCGACCGGGCGCAGGATGGCTCCCTCCGAGAGGTCGAAGAGACCGAAGTAGGCCGCTCCCATCCGGTCTGCCAGGTCAACGCAGGCATTGAAGTTGTAGCCGGCGAAGCGGGGAGACCCCGAGCCGGTCGGCTGGGCGCGGGTCGGATGGGGCAGGTGGTCGCGCGAGGAATCGATCACCAAGGAGCGGATCCCCTCCCTTCTGATCTGATCGGCCAATCGCTGGGCCTCCAGAAGGGGCTCCTCGCCGCCGAAACTGATATTGCCCCGACCGTCGCTGATCAAGACCAAGAGCGGCAGGACGTCGGGGTCCCGCCGCCGTTCGCTCTCGATCAAGTTCAGGGCGGTGGTGAGGCCGTGGGTCAGCGGCGTCGTGCCGCCCACGGCAATCCGGGTCAGGCGGCGCTCGGCCAGATCAACGCTTGAGGTGGGCCGGAGCACGACCTGGGCGGTACGCCCAGAGAAAGAGATGAGGGCCACCCGGTCACGGCGCACATAGGCGTCCTTGAGCAAGGCCAAGATGGCGCTCCGGGTGGCGTCCATGCGCTGCTCGGCGTCCATGCTCGCCGAGGCGTCGACGGCGAAGACGATTAGGTTGCCGATCCGCCGTTGCCGAACCTTCTGACGCAGGTCCTGGGCCTCGAGCAACAGTTTCCTGCCCTCCGAACCTCTCCTCTCTCGGCGGCCCAGCTGGTGCGCCGCCGCCGCCCGCATGGTGGCATCAAGCGCCAGGTCGTTGGGGTGCTCAACCTGGCGAGCAGCCACGTAGCGACCGCGGCGATCCCTTGAGGTGGTCTGGCTCCGGCGGCCCATGCCCCGGCGGCGGAGCCGCTCCCGGGGGAGCTGGATACGACCCACCTCGAAACCCTGTTCGACCTCCACCGGCTCCGCGGTGGCGGGACCTGGGCGGGACTCAGTGCTGCCGCCCAGGTCGGCTCCGGCTTGGGCCTCGCTCTGCGGGGAACCCTCCCCTTCGGCGTCGGCGGATTCGGAGGTCGCCTCACCGCTCATCCCGGCGTTGCGATCGGGATCGTGAAGCCCCGATTCGCTGGGTGGAGATACCAGGTCGGTCGGAGTTTCCGAGATGCCCTGGGGAGCTTCTGCGAGGCTGCCGCCCAGAGAGCGGCGCCGATGGACCAGGGCCAGCTCAGCCACTTCGGCGAGGTCGGGCAGCCCCACCGAGAGATCCTCGGGCTGGGGATCCTCCAGGAGAGCCGCCCCGAAAGCTCGTCGTGCCTGCGCTGCTCGGACCAGGACAAGATCAGAGCGATGGCCGATCGCCTCCTGATCCACGCTCATCGCCGCCGCCATCCGAACCACGACCTCCGGCGTCTCCAGCTTGGTCAGGAGTCCCTGGGCACGCTGGACCTGGTGGGCCAGCTGGAGGTCCTCTTCCGGGGCCTGGGACTTGCACCCTTCCCGACGCATCACTTCAACCCGATCCTCAAGACCGCGCAGCCCGGAGACCTCGACACAGAGTCCGAAGCGATCGAGCAGCTGGGGCCGCAGTTCACCCTCTTCAGGGTTCATGGTCCCGACCAGGACAAAACGGGACGGATGGGTGATGGAGATCTCTTCGCGTTCCACGACGTTGCCGCCCGACGCGGCGGCGTCGAGGAGTACATCGACCAGATGGTGCTCGAGCAGGTTTACCTCGTCGACATAGAGCACCTGACGGTTAGCGTCGGCCAGGATCCCGGGCTGGAATGCCTTGCGCCCCTCGAGCAAGGCCAGCTCAAGATCGATCGACCCGACGATCCTGTCTTCGGAGGCGCCCAGAGGTAGCTCCACCACGCGGGTGGGCCGGACCACAACCGGGAGTACCTCTCCCCTTTGGAGCCGTTCGGAGCAGTCGTCGCACTGGTCGCTGCCGCGGGGAGAACAGTGGTAGGGGCAGTCAGCGACCTGCTCCTGGTCGGGCAAGATGGCCGCCAGCGCCCGGACCAAAGTTGATTTGGCGGTTCCCCGCTCGCCTCGGATCAGCACCCCACCGATCCGCGGCTCGACCGCCGCCAGGAGTAGCGCCAGTTTCATTCGCTCTTGGCCGACGACGGCGGTGAAGGCAGATTGGTCCAAATGCCCCGGGCCGGTCAGGGCCCGGTTGATCTCGACACTCACGGTTAGTGGCTCTTCGGCGGGGTAGCTCGCAGGTACTCGAGCCAGGCGGGGGGCAGCTCGGCGGTGAGCTCCCCTCCCTCCACCTCGATGCCGCACTTGGTCAGCTGACCAAGTTCCCGGCCGGGTCCGGATGGCAGCTCGAATAACGCCACCGCCGCAGCGCCATCCTCTCCCCAACCGGCCGACTCGGTTAGCTCGGCCAGCGTCCTCTGACCGCTTGCCTCGAACCACAGCAGCGGCGGGGTCTCCGCAGCGGCGGCCACCTGCGTCTGGGCGCTGGCGCGAGATCTAAACAGGAGCCAACCGAGCCCTCCACCAGACGACGAGCGCCAGAGCGCCTCCAGGGCCCCGGGCGTGACCGCCACCAGAGAGTGCCTTTGATCTAGGCTCAGGCCCAGTCCTGGCTCTGCCTCCCCGCCGATAACTTCCTGACTCAAGTTCCCGATATGGTAGGTCGCGAGCTCGTGCCGACCGGGGCCTGAGCATCGATTCATGCAGGACGGGGTATGAGTACATCTCCCATCGAGGGCGTCGGGATAGTCGGCGCTACTGGTCCCATGGGTCGGGGGCTGGCGGCTCGGCTCGGAGTTGCCGGAATCCCCACCCTCCTCGGCTCCCGTAACCCGGAGCGGGCGGTCGAGGCGGCTCTGGCCATCCAAGAGCAGCTGGGTGCTGCCAGCGGCCTGGTCAGAGGAGCGGGCAACGCCGAGGCAGCCGCCTATGGCCAGCTGGTCTTACTCACCGTCCCCTACCAGCCGGGATCGCCGCTGGTGAGCCAAATGAGAGAACAGCTCCAGGGCCGGGTTCTGGTGTCCACGGCAGCCCCCATGGAATTCCGGGGTGGGCTTGCCTACCCGGTAAGGCCCGAGCCCGGATCCGCCGCCCAGGAGGTAGCCGAGGTGTGTCCGGGAGCCCTGGTCGTGGGGGCATTCCACACTGTCAGCGCCCCGGCCTTGGGACGCTTGGAGGTCAGCCTGGATGAGGACGTGATCGTCACTTCCGACCACCCCACCGCCAAGGAGATGGTGCTTCGGCTGATCGAGCGCCTGGCAGGCCTCCATCCCGTCGACGGTGGTGGGCTGGCCAATGCCGGCTTCAGCGAGGGGCTCACCCCCTTCTTGATCCGGCTCAACCGGCTTCACCACACCAACACCGGAATCAGGATCACCGGCCTGCCGGAGCGCTGAGGCACCAGCTCGCCGGAACCGGCCGGCACTCAGATGTGGATGGCCATTCCCTCGGCCGCCAGAGCAGCCTCCTTGAGGCTTTCGCTGAGAGTGGGGTGGGCATGCACCAGGGCTTCGAACTGCTCGGCCTTGACTCCGGCCCAGGCGGCCATGACCATCTCCGGCAGTAGCTCGGTCACCTCGGCTCCGATGGCATGGGTGCCGAGCAGGTGGCCCGACTCGGCGTCGACCACGGTCTTGATGAAGCCCACGGTTTCGCCCATGGCGATCGCCTTGCCGCTGGCGCTGAAGGGGAACTTGCCAACCCGGACCTGGCGCCCCTGCTGGCGCGCCTGCTCCTCGGTCAGACCAGCGGACGCGACTTGAGGCTGGCAGTAGGTGCAGCGGGGCACCTGAACCGGGTCCAAAGGCTTGACGTCGCGTCCCGCCGCCGTCTCGACTGCGATCACCCCCTCGGCACTGGCGGCATGAGCCAGCAGCGGCGGGCCGTTGACGTCGCCGATGGCAAAGACCCCGGGAACGTTGGTGCGGAGGTGATCGTCGACCTTGATGAACCCGCCCGCGAGAGCAACCCCGAGCTCCTCCAGCCCCAGCTTCTCCACGTTGGCGACGACTCCGGTCGCGGTCAGGACCATCTCCCCCTCCACGTCCTCGCCGTTTTCCAGGTGGAGCCTCCAGCTTTCGCCGACCCGCTCAGAGTGCTTGATCAGGGATCCAGTCCGGACTTTGATACCTTGCCGCTCGAACTGACGGGTCAGCTCCTTGGAGATGTCCTGGTCCTCCTGGGGCAGGAGGCGGTCAAGGGCCTCGACCACGGTCACCTCGACGCCGTAGGAAGAGTAGACGTAGGCGAATTCCGCCCCGATGGCGCCACCCCCGACGATCAGGCAACTCTTGGGCAGCTGGCGCAGCTCCAGGGCCTCTCTAGACGTGCAGACCGACTTGCCGTCGGGGCTGAGCCCGGGGAGGGTCTTGGCTCGAGCCCCGGTGGCGATGATGATCTGGGAGGCCGCTACGGTTTGGCCCGACGGGTCCACCTCGATGGTCTGGTCAGAGAGCAAGCGACCCCGGCCCCGGATCACCTCGACCCCGTTCTTGCGCATCAGGAAGGCCACCCCTTGGACCAGCTTGCTGACCACCTCGCGGCTCCGGGTAATCGCCGCGTCGTAGTCGGCCACCACCTCTCCCCGGCTGATGCCGAAGCGCTCGGACTCCTGGATCAGATGGAGAACCTCGGCATTGCGGAGCAGGGCCTTGGAGGGGATGCAGCCCCAGTTGAGGCAAACGCCCCCCAGGGTCTCGGCCTCCTCAATCAAGGTCACCGTCATTCCCAACTGGGCCGCCCTGATGGCAGCCACGTAGCCGCCGGGGCCGGAACCGACGATGGCTAGGTCCTTCATCGTGTCCCTCCCAGGATCCGGGGCGCCCAGACTGGCCGGCTCAGACCAGGCATGCCGTGGGATGCTCCAGCAGCCAGCGCAGATAGGCCAGCGCTTCGGCGCCTTGGGCGCCGTCGGTGACCCGATGGTCGATCGAGAGGGTCATCGCCATCTGCTGGCCGGGGACTAGGGCGCCGTCAACGACGACCGGCACCTGGCGCACCTCGCCCACCGCCAGGACGCTGCCCTGGCCCGGGGTGATGATGGCGGAGAACTGGGTGACCCCGAACATGCCCAGGTTGCTGATCGCCGTGTGGCCTCCGGAGAGCTCCTCGGGGCGCAGCTTGCCGGTCTTGGCCCGCGCGGCTAGATCGTGGGTCTGGCGGGCCAGTTCGGAGAAGGACACCGCCTCGCAACCGCGGAGCACCGGAGCCACCAGCCCATCGGGGAGGGCCACCGCCAAAGCGATGTTGCTCTGCGAGAAGCGGCGTATCCCTTGTCCGATCCAGGCGGCATTGAGATCGGGATGACGCTGCAGGGTCAAGGCCACCGCCCGAACGATGAAGTCCGTGACCGAGAACTTGGGCAGCTCGGCATCGCCCAGCTGATTCATCTCCTGGCGGAGCTCCAGCAAAGCCCCCATGCGGGCCTCGGTGGTGAGATGAAAATGGGGGATGGTGCTGTTGGCGTCGGCCATCCGCCGGGCGATCGCCTCCCGCATCCGCGACAGATGCACAGGCTCGGAGGGGTCCCCGGGATCGATCGGCTGGCTCTGACCGCCGGGACCGGCTGGGGAGACGGCAACACCGCCGCGCGAGGCCGCCTCCACATCCTCAGCCTTGATCCGGCCCTCAGGTCCAGTCGCCTTGACACTGGCCAGCTCGATGCCCAGCTCGCGGGCCCGACGTCGCGCCAGGGGGCTGGCCTTGACCCGCTCTCCAGACCCGGCCCGGCGCCCGGCCGGGGCCGGCTCCTGGCCATGGCCAGTCAGCTGTTGGGCCCATTCCGGAACCGGAGTCGAGTTCTCAGCTCCAGGCTCTGATTCCGGAGCGGAGCCATCGTTGCTCGACTGGGGTTCTTCAGGGGCCGAGCCCTCAGCCTCCGGCCCAGGCTCACTTCCGCCCACCTCGGAAGCCGCCGGCTTCACTGCTGGGGACTTGCTGGCCGGAGGTGGAGCGTCCGCCTTGGGAGCAGCCGATCCAGCCTCCTTGGGGTCGGCGATGATGGCGATCGGCTCGCCCACCGGCACCTTGGCGCCCGGCTTGACCAGGATCTTCTGGAGCACCCCGCTGGCGTAGGCCTCGATGTCGATGTCGGCCTTCTCGGTGGCGATCGAGGCGATCACATCCCCCCGCTCGACGGTGGCGCCCTCCTCCACCATCCAGCGATTGATGGATCCCTCAGTCATGTCGTAGCCCATCTGGGGCATGGTCACTTGATAGGCCATCAGTTCAGCCGCCGAACCGCTTCCACCACCTGGTCGCTGGTCGGAATCAAGGCTTTTTCCAGCTGCCGGGAGTAGGCCATCGGCACGTCCCGCATGGCCACCCGCTGAATGGGACCGTCCAGGTCGTCAAAGCAGCGGTCCTGCATCTCGCTGAGCAGGTCGGCGCCGAAGCCGCCGGTACGCCAGTCCTCGCCACAGAGGACCAGCTGATGGGTGCGGCGGACCGACTCCACCACGGTCGGGTAGTCGACTGGCCGCAGCGTGCGCAGGTCGATCACCTCGCAGGAGATGCCGTCGTCGCGCTCCAAGACCTCAGCCGCCTGGAGCGCCTGAAGCAGCATCCGGGAGTAGCCGACCAGGGTCACGTCGCTGCCCTGACGGACAACCTTGGCCCGCCCGATGGGAATCTCCTCGGTTAGGTCGCCGCTGCCCGCGGCGACCTCTCCCTTGGTGCTGTAGAGCAGGCTGTGCTCGATGAAGATGACCGGGTCTGGGTCGCGAATTGAGGCCAGGAGCAGGCCGCGGGCGTCGGCCGGGGTGGCCGGCATGACGACCTTCAGACCCGGCACCGAGGCGAACCATCCCTCGAAGGTCTGGGAGTGGGTGGGCCCGAGCTGACCGAAGCCGGAGACGGTGCGTACTACCAGCGGTACCGACCACTGGCCACCGAACATGTAGTGGAACTTGGCGGCGCTGTTGACGATCTGATCGAGGGCCAGGAGAGCGAAGTTGACCGTCATCAGCTCGGCCACCGGCAGCAGGCCACCCATGGCCGCCCCGACCGCGAAACCGACGATGCCCGCCTCGGCGATGGGAGTCTCCATGACCCGCTTGGGCCCGAATTCGTCGATCAGTCCCTTGGTGACGGCGTAGGAGCCGCCGTAGCCGGTGATGCTCTCGCCCATCAGGATCACCCGCTGGTCGCGCAGCATCTCGTCGCGGAGGGCACCCCGCACGGCGTCCCGGTAGCTGACCACGGCCACCTCAGACGCCCGCCTGCTTGGCTTCCGCCTCAGGCTCGAGAACTGCCTCCGCACCCTGCTGCTGAAGCAGGAAATCGGCCTCGGGATCGATCGGCTTGGCGTAGATCCAGCGGGCGACCTCAGCCGGGTCGGGCCAGGGTGACTGGTCAGCGAAGGCGACCGCCTCGAGCATCTGCTGCTCCACCTCCTCGTTGATCTGAGCCAATTCCTTCTGGCTGCAGATCCGGTGCTCGACGCAGAAGTCCCCGAATCGGGGGATGGGGTCCTGGGTGCGCCAACGCTGCACCTCGGCCTTGTCCCGGTAGAGCTCGGGGTCGGCCATGGAATGACCTCGGAATCGGTAGGTCAGCGCTTCCACGAAGAAGGGACCCTTGCCGCTCCGGCAATGGTCGGCGGCGCGCTGGATGGTTTCGTAGACGGAGAGCACATCCATGCCGTCGCACTGCACCGCCGGCATGGTGTAGCCCTCGGCTTTGATCTTCATTTCACTGACCGGGGACTCCTCCGCCAGGGTGGCACCCATCCCATAGAGGTTGTTCTCGCAGATGAAAATAATCGGCAGATTCCAGAGCGCCGCCATGTTCAGGCCCTCGTGGAAGATGCCATTGCCGGTGGCCCCGTCCCCGAAGAAATCGAGGACGATCTGCTCGCGCTGCTGGTACTGCATGGCGTAGGCCATGCCGGCGCCGATGGGGATGTGCGAGCCGACAATGGCGTAGCCACCCCAGAAATTGCGCGACGCCTCGGCAAGGTGCATGGAGCCACCCCGGCCGTGGCAGAGACCGTCCTCGCGCCCGAACAGCTCCGCCATGCAGGCCTTGGGATCACAGCCGCGAGCGAGGGCGTAGCCATGGTCGCGGTAGTGGCCCAGAAGATGGTCGTCGTCCCGCCCGGCATTGAGGGCCCCGACGGCAACCGCCTCCTCGCCGATGTACAGGTGCAGGAACCCCCCTACCTTGGCCTGGGCGTAGGCCTCGGCGGCATGCTCTTCAAAACGCCGAATCAGCACCATCTGCCGATACATGTGCCGGCACTGGGCAGGCGTCAACCCCAGGGGCAACTCAGGCTCGGTGGTCCGGGCCGGGGCGCGCTTGGCGCGGGCCGGACGATTCTTGGGGGCGGCAGCCACCGTTCCAGTTTAGGTGGTAGCCGACAAGCTTCGATCCGGAGCCGCCGGGGGCAGCCCGGAAACTAACGTTTCGGCAACTAAATTACTTCAGCAATCTCAGCTTGAGGCTGGTCAAATTCTCATTGAAAATTCGCTGATTTTCGCGTATACTACAGAGAGCTTCGCTGCTAAGTGCCGCGCTGCCAGGTGACGGGGAGCACCGGGTAACCAGGTTGCGTCCGTTGCCGTTGGAAAGACCGAGAGCCCGAGCGCTGAGGGTCCTCGAAAATCGACCAGCACCGAGCTGTGGCTTAAGGAAATACCCCCAACATGATGACTCCAGAGCGAGATAACCGATTTCGGCTGACCCGCCGGGAGATCCTTCGTCGCCAGCGCGACGGGTTCTCGCGGACCCGGATCCTGCGCCGTTACCGCTCCAATTTGGAGCACCTAGATCGAGTTCTGGCCGACCTCGAGGACGCGCGCATTCGAGAGCGCCGGGTCGTCCCACCGCAGATCACGGAGCGCCTGCGCCAGATCGAGGTCGCCCAGGATGACCCGGATCTCGCCCAGGTGGTTTCCACCAGCCGGCCGAGCATCGATCGGGTCCAGGACGCCGTCTTCGACGCCCAGGGCCGGATCATGGTCGAGGTCAGCCGTCTGCTCGGTCAGCCCGACTGGGTCAGCATCGAGGCCGAGGAAGGCGAAGCGCTGGAGCTAGAGACCGCCCGTCACTGATCGGCGTCCCCGGGTTCTGTGGTCGGGAGGGGCTGGGCCTCTTCCAGCACGAAGGCGCGGGCCAGCTCTACCACCTTGGCCTGATCTCTAAGGGCGCGGCGGCTGCGCGCTGTCTGTTGCTGGCGAGGCTCGACCACCCGGTGAGCCCGCTCGGCTAGACGCTCGGCCTCCCGGGACTGCCTCACCTGACTGAGTCGCTCCCACTCGGCGACGGCCTCCTCCACCAGCGCCACCCGGTCTCCGCCCTCGCCTTCTGCCATCTCGGTAAGCTGGCGTTGAAGCCGGGCCAGCCGAGGCGCCGGCAAGCGGGACTTGGCGCTCAGCAGGGCGGCGGCAATCTGAGCGTCGGTTTGGCGCTCCTGGCGCTGCTGCCCCTCCTGCTCGACCTCGGTGGTCCTCGCCTCGCGGAGGGCGGCCTGGGCCCGGCTCAGCAGCTCCCGGTAGCCTTGGGCGAGTTCAGCGCCCGCTCCCTCGGCAGCGGTCTGGGCGAGCTGGGCGGCGGACTCCACCAACTCCTCGACCACCTGGCCCCTTCCGAGCTGGCGCAGCTGGGGAAAGATGAACACGGCACACTTGCGATCCACCTCGACGAAGACCTGCCCCACTTCCGCGGGCAGCTCCGGGTGGGCGGGGGTCGGCAGTACTGTCCCCACCGTTTTCGGGTTGGGCAATTCAACTTCGCTCATGCTCTCCGCCTCGTCTCCGGCTGAACCCGTCCCATCAGGTCGAGCAGGCAGCCAACCCCGGCCCGGATCCCGCCCGGGGCCTTGAAGACGGCGGTGCCCGCCACCAGAACGCTGGCACCGGCCTGCAAGCAGAGCTGGGCGTTGTCGGGGTCGACACCACCGTCCACCTCAATGTCACAACTGAGCTGACCTTCCTCGAGCATCTCCCGAAGGCGGCGTACTTTGGCCAGGGTCGGAGTGAGGAAGGCCTGCCCGCCGAATCCCGGCTCGACCGTCATCACCAGGGCCAGGCTGAGCACCGGGAGGACGTCCGCCAGGGTCTCGACGGGGGTGGCGGGATTGACACCAACGCCACACTCGGCACCGGTGGAGCGAATCAGGTCCACCGTCTGCCGCAGCTCGGGACAGGCCTCGACGTGCACGGTTATCAGGTCGGCTCCCGCCGCCCGGAAGCGGGGGATGATGCCGTCCGGCCGCTCCACCATCAGGTGGGTCTCGAGAAAGAGCGACGTCGAGCGCCGGCAGGCGGCCACGGTCTCCGGACCCATGGTCAGATTGGGCACAAAACGGTTGTCCATGATGTCGATGTGGATCCGGTCCGCGCCGGCCTCCTCGCAGGCGCTCACCTCGTCACCGAGGTGGGCCAGGTCGGCAGCCAGGATCGAGGGCGCGAGCAGGCTCAACCACCCACCCCCAGCAACTGGGTGGCGGCCGCCGAGTCACACCAGATCTCGCAGCCAGGCGAGTTGCGAGCGATCAGCTGGGCCGGCCAGGTGAGGGGGTCGTAGGTCCCTCTGACCACCTCCGCCAGGGTGGTCGCCTTGGCCTCCCCATCGACCAGGAAGTGGGTCCGGCGGGCCCAGCGGAGAACCAGAGGGCCGAGGCTCAGCCGGGGCTGCCCGTCGGGATGTTTGGTGGCCAGCACCACCGCCTCCTCGGGATAGGCCCGCCCCGGGAAGAGCGACGCGGTGTGCCCATCGGCACCCATGCCCAGGGCCAGAATGTCGAGTTGGGGCCGCCCGTCCACGTAGGGGACGACACCCAGCAAGCGTGCCTCGAAACGCTGGCTGATCGTCTCCGGGCCCAGGCCTGGCTCGATCTCCCAGCCAAGCACCAGCGGGCGATCGCCGGAGATCCGGTCCACCAGCGCGGCCCGCAGCATGCGCTCGTTCGATTGGGGATCGGAGAGCGCCACCATGCGCTCGTCCCCGGGCAGAATCACGGTTCGGGCCCAGTCCACACCTTGCTCGCGCGCCAGCAGTTCGAGCGCCTCCTGGGGGGTGCTGCCGCCGGGCAGAGCCGCCACGCACTCACCCCGGGAGGAGATGGCCTCGCGGATCTCCTGGGCCAGCGTCCGAGCGGCATGCCGCGCCAGGGATTCGGGGTCAGGGAAGACCCTGACTTGGGGCTCGCTCGACCCCTCCGTCGCACTCACCCCGGAGGTTGTCTCTCAGTCATTCTTGACCGCGTGGCCACCGAACTGGTTGCGCAAGGCGGCCACGTACTTGGCGGCGAAGGAATCGATCTGACGGGAGCGAATCCGCATCATTAGGGAGAGCGCCAGTACCGGAGTGGGGACGTTCTGCTGGAGGGCCTCGAGTAGCGTCCAGCGGCCCTCACCGGTGTCGTCGACGTAGCCCTTGATCTTGGCCAGCCCGGGATCGGCCTTGAGAGCCAGCTCGGTCAGTTCCAGAAGCCAGGAGCGGACCACGCTGCCCTG
>JBAQYY010000110.1:0-3068 GCA_049790415.1 Candidatus Dormiibacterota bacterium
CGGTCACGACACCGAGCTGACTGACTATTCGCCCAATGGGGCCGGCGCCCGGGGAGAGCTGGCCCGCAGCATCCTGCGCCAGGTCGAGGAGTTGACGCCGGAAACGGATGCCGATCGCCTGGCGGCGGCGGTCATGCGCGATCGGCTCCAGGTCGAAGTCGATGTCTATGACTCCGGGGATTGGAAGCGCGAGCTGAGCGTCTTCGGGCCCATGGTCTCGACCAGCCGGGTCTTCGACCTGATGGCGCGTGATCAGGAACACGACTGGGAGCTAATCGCTGAGCGGATGGGCAAGGTGTCGGACTGCATGGCGGGAATCCAGGAGACCCTGGAACTGGGCGCTGGACAGGACCTGGTCGCGGACCGGCACCAGGCGGTCATCTCCGCCAGTCGGGCCCGTCGCTGGGCGGGCAGCGACAGCGAGGCGGGCTTCTTCCGAGGATTGGCCGCTCAGTACCAGGGCCAGGGCGAGCAGCTTCGCTCCCGGCTCCAAGGCGCAGCCGAGATCGCCGACCGCGCCTACCTGGACTTCTCCGACTTTCTGGAGGAGAGCTACATCGAGCGGACCCCGGACCAGGACGGCTGCGGTCCAGAGCTCTACCAGCTCCACTGTCGCCTCTACAACGGCATCGAGATCGACACCCTGCAGACATATCAGTGGGGCTGGGAGGAGCTGGGCCGGATCCAGAAGGAGATGGCTCAGACCGCCGAGAGAATCCGGCCCGGAGCCAGCATGGCCGAGGTGACCCGGATTCTCGAAGAGGACCCTGCTCGCGCCATCGAGGGCGAGGCGAACTTCCGAGCCTGGAACCAGGCGTTCCTCGACGAGACCATGGCCGCCCTAAACCATCTCCACTTCGACATCCCCGAGCCGGTCCAGCGCGTCGAGGCAATGCTGGCGCCTCCCGGAGGCAGCCCAGCGATGTACTACACCCCGCCCACCGAGGACTTCAGCCGCCCCGGGCGGACCTGGTACCCGACTTTGGGTCGGACCCACTTTCCCCTGTGGACCGAGGTGGCCACCGCCTACCACGAGGGCGTTCCCGGCCATCACCTCCAGCTGGGTCATGTGGTCTGGCTGGGCGGACGGGTTAATCCGTTCCAGGGAATACTCGGACTGATCTCCGGGCATGCCGAGGGGTGGGCGCTTTACGCCGAGCGCCTGATGGGCGAGCTCGGGTATCTCGAGAATCCCGATTACTACCTGGGCATGCTGGCCAACCAGGCCTTTCGGGCGGCTCGGGTGGTGGTTGACATCGGCCTCCACCTCCATCTCCAGATCCCCGAGGACCAGGAGTTCCACCAAGGAGCCACCTGGACCCGAGAACTGGCTACCGAGTTCATGGTGCTCGCCTCGGGGCGCTCCCAGGAGTTCTGCAGTGGCGAGGTGGACCGCTACTTGGGCATTCCCGCCCAGGCCATCTCCTACAAGCTAGGTGAGCGTGTCTGGCTGGAGGTTCGGGAGGAGGCTCGCCGATCCTGGGGTCCCAGCTTCAACCTCAAGGACTTTCACCGCCAGGCGCTGGACCTGGGTAGCGTCGGCCTGCAGCAGTTGCGCGAGGAGATGCTGGCACCGCGACCCTCGGCGGTACCCGCCGACTGACGGGCGGCTCCAGGGGTTTGATGCAGACTGGGTCGGCCATGGACGCTCCCCGGATCGAGAACCTGATCCTCGCCAACCACGTCGAGGCGGTCAACGGGCTGCTCTACATCTCCGGCGGAGGCTGGACCGACCACTGGCGACCGGCGGCCGTCGCTCCCGGGCAGCCGGTGGTCAGCCACCTGGGCGTGGGCGTGACCGTGCTGGTGCCCTGGGTCGCCAGCGGCCAGCCCTACCCGCTCGCGGTCAGGGTCGAGGACTCGGTGGGCAACCAGATCGCGGGAATGACCACCCAGCTCAGCTCGACCAGACCGCCCGGCCTGCCGACGGGTGCCGACCTCCGCACCGTGCTGGCGCTGGCGATGAATGTGGTGTTCCCCACCAGTGGCGAGTACCGGGTGGTGGCGGCCCTGGCGGACCAGCCAACCCGGGCGGTCGACTTTCGGGTCCATGACGTCGTTCCCCCGGCACCAAGCCAGCCGCCGGTCAACTAGGTCGACCCGAGCGTTCCAAGGGGCTCCAGGGATTCGCTCGCGATTTCGGGCCTCTGATGGTTGATATTGCGCACGCCTCCGCCCTCGCCCTCGCCGCCGGAATCAGGCGCAACTGGCTCATCGACGCCCCAGCCGAACGATCCCTCACCGCCTACGACCACTAAACCGGCCGTACGGCACGGTCTTGGCATTCGATGGACAGGAGGGTCCACGGGCTGAAATAGTGGGCGGATGGTTCACAACGTGGCTCTGGTTCTCGGTGGTGGTGGGGCTGCCGGAAACGCGTGGGAGATCGGTGTCGTCGCAGGCTTGGCCGAAGCTGGTCTCGATATGACAGAGGCCGCCGATTTGGTGGTCGGCACCTCGGCCGGTGCCACCGCGGCAGCGCAGGTGCGCAGCGGTATACCGACGGCCGAACTGTTGGCCTCGGTGCTGTCCCCGCCGGTTCAACCGGTCGGACAGAACCGGGAACGGCCGCCCTCCCTGCCGATGGCCACGGTGTTCGAGCGGATGAGGACCATCTCCGCCGCGGCCACCTCGGTTTCCGATCTACGACGTGCGATGGGCGCCTTCGGGTTAGAGAGCGACTCCACACTCGGACCCGGGGCGCTACAGCGGCGCGCAGTCGTCGCCGCTCGGTTGCCTGGCCCTGAATGGCCGGACAGGCTGATGATCGTGACGGCCGTCGATGCGCATACCGGCGAGTTGGCTGCGTTCGACCGCAATTCCGGGGTCGACCTGGTGGACGCGGTCACCGCGAGCACCGCGCTGCCTGGTCTGGTGCCCACGGTCAGCATCAACGGCACTCGCTATATCGACGGTGGGGTGGGCGGCGGCGAGAACGCCGACCTTGCCTCAGGCTATGCGAACGTCGTGGTGCTCTCGCCATTGGGCGGACGGAGCCCGACAGCACCGGAACGGGGTGCCGATCCGGCAGGCCAGTTCGAGGGCCTGCGCAGACCGCCGGAGTGGGG
>JBAQYY010000111.1:0-5036 GCA_049790415.1 Candidatus Dormiibacterota bacterium
CCCCGCACTACTGCTGAGAGCTCCCGACATTATTCAGTTCGATCCGCAGAATAAAATCGGCGCCACTCAGTTTGGAGTCCTGTCGCTCCCTCGATTGGCGCGGACCGAGATCAAGATCCTCGATGGCCAACACCGGATCCTGGGCCTCAACTACGCGATCGAAGATTTGGCGGGGGAACTGGAAGAGAAGCGCAGTTTACTGAGTTCTGCAAAGCGCCAGGAAAATCCGGAACTGGAGCGGGACTATCGCCAGCGGATTATCGAGTTGGAGGCACTACGTCAGCGCCTACACGACGAAGCGATCGCGATCCAAATCCTCATTGAAGATGATGTCCGCCAGGGTGAGCAGATGTTCGTGGACATTGCTGACAACGCGCTTGGGATCACCTCTGCCATACGGGCGCGCTTCGACGATCGCAAAGTGGTCAACCGATGCCTGGACGAAGTCCTAAATCACGCGCTGCTAAAGGGGCGCGTCGATATGGAACAGGACCGGATTGGACCTCAAAGTCCTTACTTGCTCGGCGCAAAACATGTCACCGACGTCATCCGCGCGCTGGAAGTGGGACTAGGGGGTCGGATCGGCCGTCGCCTAGAGGCCGAGCTTAATGAAGCCGCGCTGGTGGAGCAGACCAATGATTTTCTCGACGTGCTGTTGGGCAGCTTCCCCGACCTCGCTGCGGTGGCTGACGGACAACTCACTCCGCAAGACTTGCGCCGTCGCTCACTCTTGGGCTCAACGACCATGCTGCGCATCCTGGCAGCAGCCTACCGAACGCTTGCAGAGGAGTATTCCGACCAAGACATCGAGGAGAGGCTAGGAGCCCTCGCACCGAAGATGGTGGTACCGATTCGAGAGGGTTCGCCATGGCTGGCGACTCAAAGCTTTGCGGTGGGCGCCGCGGCACCTCAAGCACGAAACCAGAACATGGTCGCAGTCGCCAATCAGGTGGTGGCGTGGGCACGTCAGGCGCCTGATTGAATGCAGGCGTGGTGATCGCGAGAACAGCGGTGGGAAGTTCCACAAGTCGGGTGGCCTGATTTGGCCCGTCTAGAGGACCTCACGGCGGGCACGCTCGTCACTGGCATCGTGCCCGGCGATGAGGTGACGGTGGTCGCGGTCTCGTGGCACGGCCAGGAGGCGGTGACCCTCACATATCAGGAGACCTCCGGCCAGGTTTCGCAGCGGCTGCTCTTTCGTGCGGACGAGCCCAGCATCGAGCTGGGCGGCCCCAAGCGGCGTTGGTCCTTCGACGGCGACGGGGCGGCCTTTCGCCTCGCCGCCGAAGCGCGCAGGATCCGACTCGCTTACCTCTTCGATCCCATGCTGGCGGTGCACCTTTCCTTACTTGAGCCCCTTCCCCACCAGATCCGGGCCGTGTATGGCGAGATGCTCCCCCGCCAGCCGCTCCGCTTCCTGTTGGCGGACGATCCCGGAGCAGGCAAGACGATCATGGCGGGTCTGTTCATAAAGGAGCTGCTGCTGCGTGGAGACCTACGGCGGTGCTTGATCGTCGTCCCCGGGGGGTTGGTGGCGCAGTGGCAGGACGAGCTGAGCAGCAAATTCTCGTTGCAGTTCTCGATCCTCACCAGGGAGGCGGTGGAGGCCAGCCTGCATGGCAACCCGTTCGCCGAAGAGCCCCTCCTCATCGCCAGGATGGATCAGCTGTCACGCAGCGAGGAGCTCCAATCCCGCCTCAGCTCAAGTGAATGGGATCTGATAGTCGTCGACGAGGCCCACCGGATGAGCGCTCATTACCAGGGCGATGAGGTTCGGGAGACTCAGCGGTACAGGTTGGGCAAGCTGCTGGGCGGGATCTGCCGCCACTTCCTGCTGCTCACCGCCACCCCCCACTCGGGTAAGGACGAGGACTTTCAGCTCTTCCTCTCCCTACTGGATCCCGACCGATTCGCCGGCAGAGGAAGAGGTAGGGCGGGGGATGTCTCCGACCTGCAGCGCCGGATGATTAAGGAGAAGATCCTCCGCTTTGACGGCAGGCCGCTCTTCCCTGAACGGCGGGCCACCACGGTCCCCTTCCCCCTCTCCCCTTTGGAGATGGAGCTCTACGAAGAGGTGACCCAGTACGTCCGTGAAGAAATGAACCGTGCCGACCGGTTGGAGGGGGGACAACGCACCGTGGTGGGCTTTGCCCTCACCGGGCTGCAGCGCCGGCTGGCGTCCTCACCTGAGGCGATATATCAGTCGCTGCGCCGACGGCGCGAGCGGCTCGAGAAACGACTCGCCGAGGGTGCTGAGGTGTCTGTGAGTAGCTTGGGCCGCCTGTCGCAGCTGCTGAGCGAGGAGGGAGGAGACGACCTCGAAGACCTCGACCCTGATGAGGCTGAGCGGCTGGACGAGGAGGCGGTCGACCAGGCGTCTGCTGCCCAGACCAAAGTGGAGCTGGAAGCGGAGATCCAGTCCCTGGCCCGTCTTGAGGAGCTTGCGAAGCAGGTCCGCCAGATGGGCACCGACAGCAAGTGGCGGGAGCTGCAGGGGATGCTGGCCGAGGATCGCCAGCTGGGCGGCCCGGGACCGCGCAAGCTGATCATCTTCACCGAGTACCGGGCTACCCTCGACTATCTGGTCTCCCGCCTCACCAGCTATTTCGGACGCGCCGAAGCCGTGGTCGCCATCCACGGTGGAGTGCACCGGGAGGAGCGGCGCCGGCTCCAGGAGCTGTTCACCCTGGATCCCCAGGTGTTAGTGATGGTCGCCACCGACGCCGCCGGAGAAGGCATCAACCTTCAACGAGCCCATCTCATGGTCAACTACGACCTGCCCTGGAACCCAAATCGGATCGAGCAGCGCTTTGGGCGCATCCACCGCATCGGGCAGACCGAGGTGTGTCACATGTGGAACCTGCTCGCCGAGAACACCAGGGAGGGGCAGGTCTACGAAGTGCTGCTCAACAAGCTCGAGGAGCAGAGGATCGCCCTCGGGGGCCAGGTGTTTGACGTCCTGGGCCAGGCACTGCCCGGCCGCCAGCTCAGGGAGCTCCTCATCGAGGCCATCCGGTACGGCGATCGACCTGACGTCCGAGCCAGGCTTCACCAGGTCGTGGACGCTGCCGTGGGGGAAGGCCTCTCCGAGCTGGTAGATCGAGAGGCGCTCGCCAGCGACGTCATGAGCGTAGTCGACGTCCAGGAGGTCCGGCTTCAGATGGAGGAGGCCGCCGCCCAGAGGTTGCAGCCCCACTTCGTGCGCGACTTCTTCCTCGGAGCGTTGGAGCAGATGGGAGGCAGGGCAGCGGAGCGGGAGCGGGATAGGTTCGAGCTGACCTTCGTCCCCGCCACCATCCGCAACGTACCCAGCCGCGGCCCGCTACTGAGGCAGTACGAGCGGGTGACCTTCGAGAAGGACCTGATCACCGTCCCCGGCAAGCCGCTAGCAGCATTCATCTGCCCAGGACATCCCCTGCTGGAAGCCGTGATCGACCTGATTCTGGATCGGGATGGTGGAGCGCTAACCCAGGGGGCAACCCTCGTCGACCCTACGGACGACGGCCGCGAGCCCAAGCTGCTGCTCTTCCTGGAGCACAAGATCGCGGACGCCAGGCATCGGGATGGCTTGCCACCCCGGGCCGTCTCCCGGCGAGCTCAGTTCGTGACCCTGTCGCCGACCGGCGAGCCGGCTCTGGCTGGCCCAGCTCCTTACCTCGACTATGAGACGCCCCCGGCGGAGCAGCTATCCAAGCTTTCGCAACTCCAGAGTGCCACCTGGCTAACCGCAGGGGTGGAGAGCGCGGGGCAGGACTACGCCATATCTACGCTGGTGCCGGAGCACCTAGCCGAAGTGCGGCAGCGCACCGAGGCGAGAGTGCGGAAGGTCAAGGCGGCGGTGCAGGCTAGACTCACAGCCGAGATCATCCACTGGGATAAGCGCGCCACGGAGCTGCAACAGCAGGTCAGCCAGGGGCGTCAGCCCCGAATCAATCCAGAACGCGCCCGGGCACGGGCAGACGATCTCCAGCACCGGCTGGACCGCCGCCTGGTAGAGCTGGACCAGGAACTGAAGCTGCGGCCGCTCCCGCCTCTTGTTGTCGGAGCGGCGCTAGTTGTCCCAGCCGGCCTGGTAGCCGGCGTTTCAGGCCCACCTGGCTCAGCGCCCCCAAGGACGCGGGAGACGAAGCAAGTGGAGCGGAGGGCCGTAGAGGCTGTACTGGCCATTGAGACCAGGCTGAGGCGGAACCCCGTCGAGATGCCGCCTAACAACCCCGGCTACGACATCCGCTCCATCGACTCTGAGCAGCACCTCCGCCTTATTGAGGTGAAAGGGAGGCTCCAGGGATCGGAGAGCGTGACAGTTACCAGAACCGAGATCCTGACCGGGCTAAACTCCAGCAGGAACTACGTACTGGCGCTTGTTGAGGTGCTCCCTGAAGGCGGTGAGCGGGTGCGCTACCTGCGGGACCCGTTCTCGGGCAAGTCGCCCAGACTACACTTCGCCGAGACAAGTACCAGCTTCGACTGGACGCGGCTCTGGGAGGCCGCCGGCGATCCCTCGTGAACCGCCCCGATCTGGGGAGCGCCCCGGTGAGGGCCGGCCAGCAAGAAGCATTGAGTGGCCCGGCATTGATTCGAGTGGGAGCGGTACTCGTGACAGCACTGGTCAAGTCGCTTGAGAGCCTCAATGGCTGACGGGGACCGGGAGGTCGCGCCACGAAAGCTGATCGAAGTGGCGATTCCACTGCAGGCGATCAACGTGGCGTCGGCACGAGAAAAGTCCATCCGGCACGGCCACCCCTCCACCCTGCACCTGTGGTGGGCGCGGCGACCGCTCGCAGCCTGTCGCGCAGTCCTGTTCGCCCAGCTGGTGGACGATCCATCTGCCCACCCAGACCAGTTCCCCACGGCGGAGATGCAGGGGGCTGAGCGGCAGCGGCTCTTCCGAATCATGGAGCAGCTGGTGGAGTGGGAGAACTCAGGCAACGAGCGCGTTCTGGGCCTGGCACGGGCGGAGATCTGCAAGTCTATGGGAGAGAATCCCCCGCCACTCCTAGATCCCTTCGCCGGAGGTGGCTCGATACCACTGGAGG
>JBAQYY010000112.1:0-10993 GCA_049790415.1 Candidatus Dormiibacterota bacterium
GCCAGCATCCCGGCCAGAGTTTCCAGCCGGGTGATCTCACTGGCGTGGAGCGGTCCCTCACCTCGCTCTCGCTCCAGGAGCTCAGCAGCACCGTGGTGGCCCCGCAAGTACTCGACCAGTACCGACGTGTCGACCAGCGCCGTCACGATCCAGGCACCTCTGCCCGCGACCCGGAGCGCAGCCGATCCACCCATGCCCTGCCGTCCTGTTCACTCTGCGGCCAGGTACCAAAGGCTCGACGCATCGAGGCCAGGTCATCTGCAGTGCAGCGCTCCTCCCCGTACACCGTCTCGACCGCAGCTCGAATCAGGGCCGAGATTGATCTACCGGTACGGGCAGACTCCTGGTCCAGGACCCTACGCTCCTCGCGCGTGAGCGAGATCTGGGTTCTCTCCATGATGTAAGACTACATCAGATGCGATCGTGACGGACCAGATCTTGCTCGAGCTCGTCTGGTCTTGGAAAGAGGCTCAAGCGATTGGAATTCCGCCCACGGCGAATAGGTTTTTCTAGCTGGCCCTGGTCCTTCTCAGGCGTAATCCAGCGATCAGCAGCAGTCCGCCGAAGAGCACCGCGAGTAGTCCACCCAGGCCGGCGCTTGTCAGGTCCGCTCCGGTCGTGGGAACGACGGTGGAACTGGACGTGGCGGCTAGGGCTCCCCCGGCTGGACCCACCTTGGAAATGGCGATCGAGAAGCTAGCGGTGGACGTCTCCGGAGTGGGACTGGTTGAGTCCGTCACCGTGATCGAAAACGTGGACGCGCCAGCGGCGGTGGGCTTGCCGCTGATCGCTCCCGTCGTCCGGTTGAGCGTCAGCCCGGCGGGAAGGTGCCCCGTGGTAACCGACCAGGTGTAGGGGAGACTGCCACCACTCGCTCCCAGAGCGTGGGAGTACTCCGACCCGACCTGCCCACTGGGCAGACTGGAGCTGCCGATCGACAACGGTGGAGCGATCGTGATGGCCGCCGTCTCGGTCAAGGCGCTCCCGTCCGGGGCAAAGCCGGTCAGGATGATGGTGTGGGCCCCCGGCAGCGTGTCGCTGGGGATGGTGACCACGAAGCCGACGGCACCGGTGTCATCCGCGTCGGTGGTGCCGAGGCTCACTGGAATGGAGTGAAGGGTGGCGCTCACCTGAGAGCCTGGGTTGAAGCCGGTGGCGCTGAGGTAGAGGGACTCACCTAAGGTAACCGCGGTGGCCGTGCTGCCCCCACCGCTACCCGACGTTATCGGGGTCACGATGGTAGCCCCCGGGTTTACTCCCAATGCCGGGTCGACGAGTGATTGGAACTCGAGGCTATTGAATACTCCGTCAGGGCACTGGCCGGCTGGCGATACGACGGGTGTAGTGAGTGGGGTGTTGAGTGACTCCGCAAATGAGAGGTCGATCTCTGGGCTGCTGAAGAATAGCTCCCAGCCGGTTATGTTGCCGGAGTTGGTGCTGAGGAAGTTTAGACCTACAGCCAATGCGGTGCCACCGAGAGAAAATCCGGCGCCTTGGAGAAATCCGTCAATGGCTGACTGATCAGGCTCAGGGCCATAGGGGTTGCCCAGCCACCCGACGCCAGCGGTCAGCTGAATGTTGGGCAGGTCGTCTGTGCCGATACCAATGCCACCGCCCGCGCCAACGAAGATATTGCCATCACAACTGAGAGCTAAATCAACTCCCCCCGATACGGTGAGGCCGGCGCTGCCTTGCAGGATTGCGAAGTCCGGGGGTCGAGCGCCGGGCAGGGGCGACCACGACGGCGGATTTTGGCGAGTGCAGGCGGTCGTGTTTACTGCGGTGAGGGAGCAGGTGGGCGGAGTGGTCACGGGTATGTAGGCAAAGATGTACACGACCGCGCTGGAGGTCGCCTGGTAGGTCAACTGCTGGTCGTAACCGACCAGGGTGATGGTGGTCTCCTGGCCGTTGCCATCGACGGGCCCATTTAGGGTTACCTGACAGTCGGTGGTCTCGTCACTTTGAGAGCTGACCGTCGTGCTTACGGTACTCCGCACCAATGACCAGTCGAATTTGACTACGCCAATCGACTGGTTACAGGCATCCAGGGTGAGGGGAACAGTCGTGGCGGACGCCGAGCTGGCGACACCTAAGGTCCAGCCGAAGCCAACTGAGGGTAAAAGCGAAACTGATTGGGTGGTCTGGTAGGTGCTGCCGGCCAATGCGGTGGTGAGGGTAACCTGGTAGATACCAGGGACTAGTGAGTCGGTGTTAAAGGAGCAGGCGCTGGTGCTGGCCGCGGGGGTTGTGGGGCTGCTTGGGCCGCTTATCGCCCACTGACAAGTTGTGGCTTGCTCGGCGGTGGGCAAGGCTAGGAAGTCCCCCGGCGTCCAGTTGAGCGCCACGCCTACATCTGCAGCGGTATGACCGGCTAGTTCTAGGGCGCTGAAATTCGCATTCATGGTGTCAAAGAAGGCGGTTGCTAGTCCGCCGCCGAGGTCGCTCGCGTCGTTGGCGGTTATGGGCACGGTTAGGGTGGTGGTAGTGATGCTGGGCTGATCCCCACCGTTGCTCCCCCAGCCCTCAAAGAAAGAGGAAGGTGAGGGTGACTCGGTCAGGACAAGTTGCGTTCCCAGAGGGAAGGTGGCGCTGCAACTAGCGCCGGGGGCGGTTAGGTCTACTGTTGCACCGGTTGAGGGAGACGGTCCAGTGACGGCACAGCTGATTCCAGGTGGGCTGGAAGTTACCGTTCCTCCCCCAGTGCCCGTCGCCCACATCTCTAGGTTGAGCTCGTAGGTGTTGGCTGGTGGAGTCGGCGGTGTGGCGGGGCCGTTGGGGCCGAAGACGGAGAGGCTCCCTCCTTGCAATACCTCCCCCCCGCCGCCGCCCGGGCCGCAGGTACTGCATGGCGTTTCGGTCCCGAAGTCGCTCACATAAACGCTACCGGTGGTCGAATCTACGGCGATCGCATCCGGTTCAAGGTCTGGTCCGATGGTCACTGTGAGCGGGCTCTGACCACAGCCAGAGATGTCGGCGCCATCGCAAGTACTGCCGTCGATGGCCGATACCGTGGCAGAATCTGAATTCAGAACATACACCGTGTTGGTTGCCTCGTTGATGGCGATGTTGCTCGGACTGGTACCCACAGTGACCGTCGGAGGAGTCAGCGAGCAGCTTGAGTCATCGAGGGGGCTGCAGGTCGCGCCATCGATCACTGAAACTGTCGATCCCCCTCCCACCCGGTCGACGATGCCCGTTTCGTAACCGCTATCGGCCACATAGATCGTGTTAGTGGTTTGGTTGACGGTGACTGCGGTTGGATAGCTCGAACTCCCCAAGTCGATTTGACCGACCATGGGCGGACAGCCGGCGGGGGTCGAGCTAGAGCAGTACGCACCATCGGAAGGGCTGCAGCCACTGGTCTGGCTGGCATTGCAGTTCGCTCCGTCATATACGGATACCAAACCTAGGACGGAATTAGCCGCATAGAGCGTATCGGTGGCTTGATCGACTGCCATACCGGCCATCCTGCCTTCAGTGGCCAACTGACCAACTACGCCAGACTGCTGGGGGGTACAGGTATTCAGGCAGCTTTCCGCGCAGCCCGCGACGTCACTTCCGTTGCAGGTGGCAGTGTTGATCACATCGATGGCATCAGTCCCCGCCGCGTACAGGGTGTGAGTGTCCACATCAAGTGCCAGGGAGGTCAAGGTGGGGTTTTGATCGGCGTATGTACCCGCACAAAGATCAGCCGCATCTGACCCAAAGCAGGCCGCACTGAGGACCTCGACTCCGTTGCCGCCTACCTCGTAGACGGTGTTGGTCGCGGGGTCTATTACTGCAGCGCTCCCCGCCTGAACAGAAGCAGAAGCAGAATCGAGCATACAACCGTTGGTGTCGGTCACGCCACAACTTGACTCGCTGAGTCCTCTCCAGCCGTAGTCATCCACAAGAACACTGTTGCTAACTGGATCAACGATAACGTCCGTCGGACCTCCGAACGGCTCACCGGTAGTGGATGTCACCTCCCATCCTGGAATGGTGGTGGCGGTGAAGTTACTGGACGAAAGCAGCGTGGCTGGGACAGCGGCGTGCGGCCCGTTGGCTCGGCTGCTTGTGGACGCACCTGAAGTCGGATGTGATTGACTGTTGGGGGTGGTCACCGGGCCCGGCGAGGCTGCGAGGAGGCTACCTACTGAATAGGACAGTGACGCGGCCAGCGCCAGCAGGACTACGACACCCGCCCGGCGAAGGTCAAACATGAGGATCGTTCGCCCTGGCTGAGGGCAAGCAGGAGCTGGCTCTTAGCGTTCCCACCTGCTGTGCCCCAGCGCCGACCGTAAGTTCCACCGAGAGTCCCCCCGTGGTCGGCTCCCGTGCGCTCGGGCCAGGGACGGCGACCATTCGCACGGAACCGTACCATTTGCCGTTTGGATTTCGCTTGATACGCGGCTGCTGCTTGCCGAGCATGCGAGGGCGCAGGAAAGCGCGGGGAGGTCCTCCTTCCGGGAGGGCGGGCATCCAGCGAGATCCGAAGCGTGTCCACACGAGAAGGGTTCCTCCGCCCTGGACTGGTCGCGCCGGGTCGACGGCTCAGTGCCACATAACTCGATGCGAAGGCTCCAGTGGCGCGAGCGAGAGCTACCGGCTATACTGCGCGGTGCACTATGGCAGATCGCACATGGAAGAGACCGACGAGGGAGCTGCTCACGCTGGCGGCGCTCGGCCTTCTGGCGGAGCGGCCCCGCCACGCCTACGAGATCCAACGCGAACTCCACCAGCGTCACAAGGAATTCGCTGCCAGCACGCCGAGGGCTCTCTATCACGCGGTAGACCGGCTCGCGGCGGGGGGCCTGATCGAGCTGGCTGAGACGGTCCGGGAGGGCCACCGCCCGGAGCGGATCGTCTACCGGGCAACGGAGACAGGCCGGGAGGAGCTGCAGCATTGGTTGATCGACCTCCTGGCCCTCCCCCACCAGGAGCCGTCCGGCTTCTCAGCGGCGGTCAGCATGATCGGGTACCTGACCGAGCGGGAGGCACTCGGGGCGCTCACCCAGCGGCTGGCCCAGCTGGAGGGCCGGATCGCGGCACTGGACGCTGTGGTGTCGTCGCTGCTCGATCAGTTCGGTCTGCCCCGACTGTTCCTCTTGGAGCGCGAGTTTGAGCGGAGCCTCTGGCGGGCCGAACTGTCCTGGGTGAGCGAGCTCATCGGCGAGATCCAGTCCGGCGCCCTAGCAGTGGACCAGCGGTGGCTGCAGGAGAACGTCGGCGAGATCGAACATCCGGAATCTGAGCCGAAGGTACCGCTCGCCGTCCAAGGTCCGAAGAAGCTGCGCGGCGGGCTCCCCCCGTCTGGCGGACCGGAACTCAAAGTCCACCAAGGAGGCACTCCATGAGCGACCAGGTGCGGGACCGCCAGACGGTCATCGGCGTGCACCAGCTGCGTCGCGTCTTCAAATCCCGCAAGGGAGAGGTGGAAGCCGTGGCCGGCATCGACCTCGAGGTCTACGCGGGCGAGGTCTTCGGCTTCCTGGGACCCAACGGTGCCGGCAAGACGACCACCCTGCGGATGCTGGCTACCCTCCTTCCCCCCACGTCTGGGGAGGCCACCGTGGCCGGTCAAGATCTGCTCCGCCACCCCGGAGCGGTGCGTCGGCAAATTGGCTATGTGGGTCAGCGAGGCGGTGCCGCCGAGGAGATCACCGGCCGCAACGAGCTGATCTTCGAGGCTCGGCTCTACGGGATGAGCCTCGCCGAGGGCCGAGCGCGGGCCGCCGAGCTCATCGAGACGCTGGAGCTGGAGTCCTGCGCCGATCGCAAGACCAAGACCTACTCGGGTGGCCAGAAGCGCCGGCTCGACATCGGGGTGGGCCTGGTGCACCGTCCTCAACTGCTCTTTCTCGACGAGCCCACGACCGGGCTCGATCCCCAGAGCCGAGCCCGGATGTGGGACGAGGTACGCCAGCTCCGCCAAGGCGGCACCACCGTCTTCCTGACCACCCACTACCTAGAGGAGGCGGACGCCCTCTGCAACCGGTTGGCGATCATCGACCACGGCAAGATCGTGGCCGAGGGCAGTCCCGACGAGCTCAAGCGGGCGGTCGCCGGTGACCTGGTCACGGTCGGGGTCAGTGGCGACATCGAGGAGGCACTCCGCCTTCTCCAGTCCCAGCCTTTCGTGCGCGAGTCCTCCATCGATGGGGCCGAGCTCCGCCTCTATGTCGAGCACGGCGAGACTGCCACTCCAGTCATCCTCCGCCTGCTTGACAAAGCCGGTCTGGGGTTGACCACGGTTGCCCTGAGCAGACCCAGCCTGGACGACGTGTTCCTCCGCAGCACCGGCCGCTCGCTGCGCGAGTCGGACGCGGCATAGCCAGGGTCAAGGAGGGAATCCGATGAAGATCGCACGTGACACCGGGCTGGTTTTTCAGCGCTACTTCGGCATCTTTATCCACAATCCCGCTTGGGTCGCGGTGGGCGTCCTCCAACCCGCCCTCTACCTGCTCCTCTTCGCTCCCCTGCTCAAATCCATCGCCAGCGTGCCCGGATTCCCTCGGGGTGGCGCCTACAACGTCTTCGTTCCCGGCCTGCTCATCCAGTTGGGACTTTTCGGCGCCGCCGGGGTCGGGTTCAGCCTCATCTCCGAGCTTCGCTTGGGGGTGGTGGAACGGCTCCGGGTTACCCCGGTCAGCCGGCTCTCTCTGCTCTTGGGGAGAGCTCTGCGGGACATGCTCACGCTGTTCGTCCAGGCGCTCATCCTGGTACTCCTGGCGCTTCCCTTTGGGCTCAGCTTCAAGCCGCTGGGGATCCTGATCGGGCTCGGCCTGGTTGCCCTGATCGGCCTCTTGGTGGCGTCCATCTCATACGCCCTAGCCCTGGCCTTGAAGGACGAGAACTCCTTCGCTCCGATCATCTTCACGGCCAGCCTGCCGTTGCTGCTGCTCTCCGGGGTGCTGCTGCCGATGAGTCTGGCCCCGAACTGGCTCAGGACCATCTCCACCCTGAACCCCTTCTCCCATGCTGTGGCCGCCAACCGCGCCGTATTCCTGGGCCATCTCGGCAACTCCAACGTGCTCCCCGGGGTGGTGATCATCGCCGTGCTGGCGGTGGTTGCGGTCTGGTTCGCCGCGCGCTCATTCGGACGCGCCATCTCCTGATCCCCAGGCGGCTGGAGCCGTCAGGCGGGCTCGGCGGCGGCCTCGTCCACCTTGCGGAAGCCCTGGGGGGCCGGGCCCCGCCAGGCATCGGGATGCAGGATGCGGGCCAGCATCTCGATGCCGTCGACAACCCGGGGTCCGGGCCGGTTGAAGTACCAGGACCCGTCCACGGCATAGACCTGGCCAGCCTTCACGGCCGGCAGGTCACCCCACCCCTGTACCGCAGCCAAGCCCTCGATCTGACCCGCGCTCTCCTCGAGTCGGTAGCCGCAGGGCATGCTCAGGATGACCTCCGGCTGCGCCGCAACGACCTCGGCCGGGCTGACCACCCGGGAGCGCGCCCCGGGCTCTCCCAGGACATCAATGCCGCCCCCGGCGTCAACCTGGTCGGGGACCCAGTGGCCGGCAACCATGAGCGGATCGAGCCACTCCAGACATACCACCCTGGGCCTCTCCTTGCCGACGACGGCGCCCCGGACCGCGTCGAGCCGGGCCCAGAGCCCGCGGACAAGCTCAGCCGCTCGCTCCTTGGTGCCGGTCACCTGGCCGACATCTCCAATGGAGCGCAGAACATCGGCCAGGGTGTGGGGTTCGAGAGAGAGGACGTTGGGACGCCCGGGCAGCAGACGGGCCGCTTCCAGCACCTGGCTGTAGGCGACCCCGCAAACCTCACAAAGCTCCTGGGTCAAGATGACGTCGGGTCGAGCCCGACGGAGAGCCTCCTGGTCTAAGGCGTAGAGGCTGCTGCCCTCGTGCAGAGCCTGGCGCACGTGGCGGTCGATCTCGGAGGGAGAGGCTCCTTCCAGATCGAGCAGATTGCGGGTCATCACCGTCTTGTAGGCGGCCTGGGGCGGGAAGTCACACTCATGGGTGACCCCAACCAGGCTCTGGCCCAGGCCGAGGGCGAAGCAGATCTCGGTCGAGCTGGGCAGCAAGGAGACGATGCGCACTGAAGTCAGTCCTCCCCGGTCGGTGTTGAATGAGCCTCGGTCTGGTCGCCGCCCGAGGGCGGCACCGCCTTCATGGTGAGGATGGAAACCTTGCGCTTGTTGGCCCAAGCGTCGACCCGGGACTCGTGCGAGAAGACCACCACCTGGGTGGTGCTGGCAAGTTCGCAGAGGGTGTCGAGCAGGGCCAAGCAGCGGACATCGTCGGCGCTCACGGTGGGGTCGTCGAAGAAGAGAGGGACCGCCTCGCCGCTGGGCGAGAGGGCTTTGGCCAAGACGGTGCGCAGGGCCACGTAGATCTGCTCACGGGTCCCCTGGGACAGATCGTCGACGCGGATCTGCGCTCCCGAGTCGTTCGAGGCGACGTGCATGGAGAGATCTTCCGGATTCACCCAGGCATGGCGATAGCGCTGGGCCGTGATCGCCGGCAACCAACTCCGCAGGCCCTCCGCCAAAACCGGCGCCAGGTCGTGATGAATCAGCCCCTCGGCCCGGCGCAGCTCGCTAATGGCCAGCTTGACCGCCTCCTCTGCCCGGGTCAACCTGACCACCTCGTCGCCGAGGTCCGCCACCGCCTCTTCCAGACTGGCGACATCGCCGACATCCTTGAGCTGTTCCTGGAGCCGACCCTGGAGGGGCAGCAAGAGGCCGCGGACCTGGTCGCGGCGCTTGATCGCCTCGTCGTAGCGACGGCGCAGCTCTTCCGAGGGGACTTTGCTGGGGACGCCCTCGCGGATCGCCTCCAGGGCCTGCAGTTCCTGGCCCAGTTGGTCGGCGCGCCTGGTCAGTCCGTTGATGTCCCGCCCCCCGAGGCGCTCCGCGCGCCTTACCTCAAGCCCGGCTCGGAGACGGGCGGCGTCCTCGGCCTCGTCGAGCTGACGCAGCCGCAGGCTCAGCTCGTTGGCCAACTGGTGGGGATCGTGGCCGCCGATACTAGCCCGCTTGGCCCGGCTGCTCAGCTCCTCGCGGAACTGGGTGACGGTGGCAGTCAAAGAAGCCCGTTGGGCAAGCGATTCCTGGGCGCCCGGTAGCTGACCGGCGAGCTCTTTGAGACGCGCCACCCCCACCTGGCCGAGGCCCAGTTCGTCGAGCCGCTTTTGGGCCTGAGCCTGTTCCGCCTCCACCTTGTCCCGACTGGCGATGGCCTTGACCAGCTCAGGGTCTTTGGTGCGGGAGGCCCGCCGGACCTGGCTGATCGAGGTGAAGCCTCCAACTGCCAAGAGCAGGCGCAGCCTGCGCTGCAGACCGTAAAAGATGGTGGCGGTCAGAACCAGTAAGACCAGTCCTCCGGCGGCGATAGGAATCCCGATCGTGCCCCCGTGAAGCAAGCCGAAGGCGATCAAGACGACACCGGCCACCCCGCCCACCAGGGCAATGGTGTCGGAGACCCAGCGCCGCATGGCGACCCGACGGAGGTCGAGAAGGTCGAGACGCCCGGGCGCCTCCGAGCGGGGGGGCAAGGGAGGGAGTGGTTGCTCCAAGGCCCCGGCCAGGAAGGTCAGTTCGCTCCTGGCTGACTGGGCGCAGACCCGCTCCAACTCCTGGTCGAGGGGAGGGATGGCCTCCAGCTTGGCCTGGGCATCCCGCCACTGTAGGGACAGACCCCGGGCCCCGGTGGCAGCCTCGCGCAGGGTGGCCGCGTCCTTGGGGATGTGTGCCTCAGGCACCGTCTCCAGCTGCCGCTCAATCTCCCGGATGGCGCTCAGGTCCTGCTGAATCTCGGCCATCTCAGCCGTCTTCCAGGCTGCCTCGCTGGTCCTGGCGGCGACCTCGACCTCGCTCAGCTCATTCCGCAGCGCCTCCTGGTTGGCTAGGTCCTCGGCGAGTTGGCGCCGCACCTCGAGAGCCTTGCTCAATTGGATCTGAGCTTGCTCAAGGTCGTTGGGCAACTTGTTCTTGTCTAACGGCTTGGTGGTGGTCCGGTCGCCCCGGATCTTGTCCTGGCGCCAGTGCTCGAGACGCTCGATGGCGGCCCGAGCGGTGCTGTCGCCACCGGACGTGGCGCTGGCCCGCTGCAGATCCTCTTGTAAGGAAGCACCACTGAGGCTGAGGATCTGGTCCTGAGCGACGGTGGAGACGGCCAGGAAGGCTTCCCGGCCCATCCCTAGTAGGACCGAGACGTCGACCGTGCGACCGCGCCGGAAGAGATCGGTAACCTCGCCCCCTTTGATGAGATCGAAGACCTGGGCGGTGTCGGGACGGTCGAGATCTCGGACAAAGCGATAGCGACCGCCTTCCACCTCGACCTCAGCCTCGACCTGAAACGATCCACCCCGCCAAGGTCGGAAGCGGCGCAGCACCTCTCCCGTCTCCTTGAGCATCTTCCCCCGGGCCGGCAGGTCCACCCCGCAGAGAGCCACCCGGAGGGCGGTGTGCAGGGTGCTCTTGCCCGATTCGTTGGGACCACCGACCACGGTCATGTCGGGGTTGAAGTCGAAGCGACCGCTGAGCGCTCCGAAGCCCTGGAGCGTGACGGAGAGGACCCTCAAGCGAAGCCGCCGGTCACTTGGTCCGAAGTCGTCACAGGAGAGCCGGCTCCTCTCCCTGGAGGGCCTCGACCCCCGCTCGGAGAGCGGCCTGAACGATCTCCGAGTCGAAGTCGGGCCGCTCCCGGAGCCCCCGGACAAACTGGCCCCGGATGTCGGGAGCCAGGATGAGTTGTTCCAGGTCGATCGCGGGCCGGGTTGCGAAAACGACGTCGACGCAGCGGCCGCCCTCACGCAGTCTTCGGAGAAGTTCCCCAGGTCCCAGCTGGAGCCCGAGCGCCATCTCGCCTACCAACCGGACTCTGGCCCCGGTCCGATCCCCCTCCGGCAGAGCATCCTGAACTAGCTCCAGCAGGGCCTCGGAGTGCCGGCAGCCGCTGACGTCCACGTCCCGCTCCTCGAGAGTGAAGGTGTTGACCGGATGGATCTTCACCTTGGGATTGCCCGAGCCGAACTCCACCTC
>JBAQYY010000113.1:0-3460 GCA_049790415.1 Candidatus Dormiibacterota bacterium
TGCAACCCGTCGATCAGGGCAGCAGCGCGGCTGCCTCCGGCTTTGGCCTCGATGCCTCGGCCGCCGACCAGTTGGTCATCTCGCTGACTTCGACAGGCTCGGTTCCCCACCCCATCGGACTGGTCAGCCGCTGGCTAGATCCCGCCTCGGCGGCAGCTCTCGGCCTTCCCCCCGGTGTACTGGTGCTGTCGGTCGACCCCGGCTCAGCAGCGGCTGCGGCAGGCATCCAGGCTGGGGACGTGGTGACCGCGGTCGCCGGCAGCCCCGCCTGGAGCACCAAGGCCATTGTCTACCCCAGCCTCTCCGACTACCTGGGATCTCTGGGAGCCGGCTCGCAGGTGACGGTGGTCATCTCCCGCGACGGGGTGACGCACCAGCTTTCGCTTACGCTTCCCTCGCCCTGAGTTGGTTCTGGGCGCGCCCCCGACCGCCGAGTTCTTGTGAGGTAGCCGTTGGAGATCACCTGGCTGGGCGATAACGCCCTTCTGCTCAAGGGTCGCGAGACCAAGGTTCTGCTCGACCCCGCCTACCGGGCTTCCGGCGCCGTCCAAGGCGCGGCTGAGATCGTGGTCAGTGAGGCTGGAGGAGACAACGTGCTTCGCCCCACCCAGGGTCCGCAGGTGGTCGCCCGCCAGGGGGAGTACGAACTGCGCGGAGTCTCGGTGCGGGGGATCGCCACAGCCACCGGCACAGTCTTCGTCACCGAGGTCGACGAGGTCGCCGTTTGTGACTTCGGCGAACTCCCTGGTCCCCTCAATGTCGAGGCGCTGGACGCGATCGGCACCATCGATGTGCTGGCGGTCTCCCTGAACGGCGGCTCCGCGGCCCGCGCCGTCGAGGTCGCCGCCCTGGTCTCGCAACTGCAGCCTTCGGTTCTGATCCCGGTGGGTTTCCAAGCGAGCGGCGACGAGTCACTGGGTCAGCTCGGCGACTTCGCCAAGGAGATGGGTCTGGCCCAGGTGAGCCCGCAGGCCAAGCTCACCCTGGCTGGTTCGCCGGGGATCAGCGACGAGACCCGAGTTGTGGTCCTGGAGACCCGCCGCTGACGATTGCGTGTTAGGATCCGGCTACATGGGTGATGCGTCCCCGTGTACCGGCCGGAGCCACTGATGGCGAAGTTCATTTTCGTCACCGGCGGAGTGGTTTCCGGGATCGGCAAGGGGATCACCGCCGCTTCTTTGGGCACCGTCCTCAAGGCGCGCGGTCTCAAGGTGTCTCTGCAGAAGCTGGACCCCTACATCAACCTCGACCCGGGGACGATGTCGCCCTACCAGCACGGCGAGGTCTTCGTCACTGACGATGGCGCCGAGTCCGACCTGGACCTGGGTCACTACGAGCGCTTTGTTGACACCAATCTGACCAAGGCAAGCAGCGTTACCACCGGCAAGATCTACAGCGAGGTCATCGCCAAGGAGCGCCGGGGCGACTTCCTCGGTGCCACCGTCCAGGTGATTCCGCACATCACCAACGAGATCAAAGATCGGGTCGCCCGGGTCGCCGAGGAGTCCGAGGCCGACGTGGTCATCGTGGAGGTGGGAGGCACGGTCGGTGACATCGAGTCGCTGCCCTTCCTGGAGGCCATCCGCCAGCTCAAGAACGACATCGGTCGACGCAACACCTTCTACGTCCACGTCACCTTGGTGCCCTTCGTCGATGCCAGCGAGGAGTTCAAGAGCAAGCCCACCCAGCACAGCGTGCAGACGCTGCGCGGCATCGGCATCCAGCCCGACGCTATCGTCTGCCGCTCCAAGGAGCCGATCGGAGCCGGGGTGCGAGACAAGATCGCCCTCTTCGCCGACGTCGAGCCTCGGGCGGTGATCAGCGTCCCCGACGCTCCCACCATCTACCAAGTGCCCCTGCTGCTCGAATCGAGCGGACTGGGGGCGTATGTCGCTGAGCACCTGGGGATCGAGGCCCCGGCCGCCGATCTCCGCGCCTGGAGCCAGCTGGTTGAGCTCATCCTGGGCGCCGAGGAGAGTGTGGTTGTGGGGGTGGCGGGCAAGTACGTTGCCCTCCCCGACGCCTACATCAGCGTCACCGAGTCGCTGCGCCACGCCGCCGTCGCCCACGGGGTGGGTTTGGAGATCCGCTGGATCAACACCGAAGCCCTGGTCCCGGGAGACACCTCAGTCTTCGAGGGCCTGGACGGGCTGGTCATTCCCGGGGGCTTCGGCCACCGCGGCGTCGAAGGCAAGATCGCAGCCTCGCGCTACGCCCGACACCACCGGATCCCCTTCCTCGGTCTCTGCCTGGGCATGCAGTGCGCCTGCATCGACGTGGCCCGGGAGGCGCTGGGGACCGAGGACGTCAATAGCACTGAGTTCAACGCCTTCACCGAAAACCCGGTCATCGACCTGCTCCCCGAGCAGCGGGACGTCGCCGACAAGGGTGGCACCATGCGCCTGGGCCTATACCCCTGCAAGTTGGAGCCGGGGACCAAGGCCGCTCATGCTTACGGCGAGTCCGTCGTCTATGAGCGCCACCGCCACCGCTTCGAGTTCAACAACCGCTATCGGGAGGCGCTGGAGCAGGCTGGGGTTGTCTTCAGCGGCACCTCACCGACGGGGCGTTTGGTCGAGATCATGGAGCTCAAGGGCCACCCCTTCTTCGTGGGCAGTCAGTTCCACCCCGAGTTCCGTTCTCGGCCGCACCGGCCCCACCCGCTCTTCCACGGCTTTATGGCCGCCTGTCTGGAGCGCGCTGGACTGGCGATCGAGCCCGAACTACCTCAGGATCCGGCAGTAGCCTCGGTCTGAGCTCTCTGACCGTACGACCCGCGCTCAGAGTCGCGGTTTAGGGAACGGGTCCTTGACCCGTATCCCGTCGAACTTCCTCAGGTCGCGATCAGCGCTCCAGATGGTGGATACACCATAGGCTCGCATTAGTGCCACCAGGTGCGCATCCGGGATCAGGTTGCCCGCCGCTGATACCTCCTCCAAGGCAGCTCGCGCGATCAGCCAGAAGTCCCGACCTTCGGAGGGCACGCGTACATGCGGCCGTTGCACCAGTGCATCAAGGTTGGCCGCGGCTCTGGCCAGCGAGAGCGGTCGGGCAAAGACGATCGGGTCGGTGGCGATCCGCAGGTATCCCATCAGTACTGGCCAAAACAGGTACCCAAGCTCCGGGCCCGCCGCAAAGCGAGCCACCAGCTGCTGAGCTTGCACATAGCGCGAGCTGCTCTTGTCTGATGCGTAGAGCAGAATGTTGGTATCGAGAGTTGCGCTCAGGTCTCTTCCAGCGCACTTCTGACGGCGTCCTTGTCAGCAAGGTCTACTCGGGATCCCAGGTCGTCGGCATCCCAGCGAAGCGGCTCGGCGGAGGCGCCCGACGGAGCGGCAAGGGCGTCTGCCAGCAACTCAGAAGCCAACTCGCCAAGGCTTTTGCCCTGGCTCCGACGCCGGAGCTTCAACTCATCCAACACGTCCGCCGCCAGATTCAACGTAGTTCTTGTCACGCATCG
>JBAQYY010000114.1:0-9225 GCA_049790415.1 Candidatus Dormiibacterota bacterium
GGCCCGAGTATCGCAGACGATCGGGAAGGGCCCTATGACAGCCACAGCAAGCTCCCTTACGGCGCTTACGCACTCGAGAAAGAAGTCGGAGCCGAAGTTCTGCTGTCGGCTAACAAGATTCCCAAACGCGTCACTCCGGCGGGAGAAACGATTGGGAAGCCGATGAGTACCGGCTCCGGGGTTGGGGCCCCGGGCCGGCTACCCGAGAATAGCGCGGGCTGGTACGTGAAGTGGGACTGGGAACACCAATCGACGGCGGAGGGTCCTGCCGTCTGACGTTCCCATTACGGGCTCCGCTAGACTCGGTTGGAGGGTGGCCCGCATGGCTCAACTGGTTAGAGCAGGGGACTCTTAATCCCAAGGTTGCAGGTTCGAGTCCTGCTGCGGGCACCGCCCTAGGCTGACTTCGCTTCTGAGAGCACGTAGCGCATTGCCCGAAGGTATTTGCAGCGGTTTCGTAAACCGCTGGCCGGGAGTTCGAATCTCCCCGTCGGCTCCAATTTCTGATCTCATCGAGTGCCGCCGAGGCTCACTTCAATTCGCTCCAGTTGCAGCACGGTTGCAGCACAACCCGGCCTCGGTCAAGACAGCGCCGGCGAGGACGGGCTGTCACGGCTTGGGGCGGCTTCGCGGGTGGGATCATTTCGCCATGGCCCACGGCTTCTACCTGACGATTCGACTCCCGCCGTTCCGTGATGTCACCGCCGACGGTCCGCAGATCTGGTCTCTGCCGATGCCGGTTGGCGACGTGGAGTTGGTCGTCGACCATGCAAGCCCGGCCCGTGGGTCGGAGATTACCCTCCGCGGGACTGACTTCGCGTCATCGGAGGAGGCGCAGACGGCTGGAAGGTGTTTACAAGACTGGGTGCGTCTCTCCAGCGCATTAGATCGCACCGGCGTCGATGTTGGGAAGGACGTGCCGCAGTCGCGAATCACTGAGGCCGGCAGGGCTGCACTCGGAGTTCCCACCGACGTCGTGATAGTTCCCGACGTCCACGGCCTCGTGGACTACGAGTACCCGGTCGAGGGCAAGGGAGTGCGCTTTGCAATGCGCGCCCAGCCGACCGTCAGCCGACCAGCCGAAGCTCTACACGAGTCATTGGTGCGCGTCGCTAGCGTGGGGGTCTTGACTCAAAGACAGGCACTCGTTTGCGACCTCGTGAACTTGGTCGAACATGAGCGTTCTGATCGAGCCCGCCTGTTTGCCCTCGTTACCGCCATGGAGGTACTCGCAGACCGCTCTAAGCGCACTGGGCCGGCGCTCTCGCTCGTCGAAGGGTTCGCCAAAGACGTCCGAAGGGCACGGAAGGCATCTACGAGCGATCTTGGGAAGGGAGACCTCGGCTCGTTGCTCAGCGGTCTGAGCGAACTGCGCTTCAACTCAATCTCAGCATCCATCCAGGAGGTGGCGAGAGCGGCCCAACCTCAGGAGCCCGAGGCTGCAGCGGAGTTGGCGCGTGCCAGCTACAACTGTCGAAGCGACCTAATCCACGATGGTCAGTCCGACTCGGACGTGAATGACCTAGCCGATAAGGCGCGGCCGCTAGTTCTGGACATGCTGCGGATTTCAATCTCAAACGATCCCCCGACCTGATGCCCTTCGTGATCGCCACGCTGATTGTGGCTTGCCTGGGTGCTTCGATCTCCGCGGTCTACCTGTGGCTCTCCCTCCGCTGGAGGCGTCTGAGTGTCAGGCCGTGGCCGTATGTCCAGGAGTTCCGCTTCAACCCCGCACCGACCACCCAGACGCCACCACCGGAGGTTCTCCACATTCCGACCCTTCGTATCACAGTCGGGAATCGTGGCGAACCCGGCCACTCGGCAGTTCTTCTCGCGAAGTCGGGCGGCTATCTCTGGATAGGTTTCTGGATCCCGGCGACCCGTCTCCAGACGGGCACTTTCCAGATGCAGCTAATCAGTTCACTTAGGAACCCCACGGGCGAGTCCGCGAAGGTTGCGCTCGTAGCACGAGATCTCGATGGAAGGTGGTGGCGCGACACCGATGACGAGCCGCGTCGACTCCGCAATCTCCAAGCGGCGGAGCTGCTGCTGTCATCTAAGGCATCTGCTGAAGTCTTTACCGCCCTGCGGATTCGATCACTTGGAGACTCCTGGAAGTGGGAGGTCGATACTAAGGCCGTACAGCGACCGAGTTGAGATCTCGCTGAAGTGGGCTCAGTCACTCTTCGCGGCGAGGGCCAAGCTGTCCGCGTCCGCCAGCTCCGCGAGTAGGGCGTTCGCCTCGTCGATCGCCGCAGCCAAGTCGGTGCTCGTCCAGTACGTCCCCGCAGCCTCCGACAGCCCCACAGCGTGAGTCAGCCTGACCTGGAACTTGCCAACTGCTGCGAGCCGAGATCCCAGCGCCGTCTGGTAGCGCACCCGCTCAAGGTTTTCGGGGGAGCCAACCGGAATTGGTCCGCCCACCTTGCCCAGACGCGCCTTTTCGTTGAAGTAAGCTCGCATCTCAGCCACCGACTCGACGACTCCCTGGACTCGGAGTGAGACCCTATCCAACTCAGCCCGGGACTCGGCCTTGCGCGCCGCTTCCGCCGCTCGGCCCTCGATCCGGAATGTCTGAAGGCCGATGAAGCCCAGCACTCCGAGGCTGACGATCGAGACGGCTAGCTGCCACCCCTCCATGACGCCACTCTAGCTGCCCTATGCGTCAACGTCAGCCGCCGTCCCACACATAGCCCTCTACGTTAGCGACCTTCTCTCAGGGGCGGAGCTGCCCACTGTCGTCCACCAGCCCCACTATCCGGCCCTCGTCCCCCGGGCGCGGCGTGGATATGAGGTGCCCCGGCTGGTCCAGAGCTTCCAGGTCATGGATCGGCGGCCGTCTGAAGCGATGACCGCGAACCGGACGCCTGCGCCCGGACCAGACCTGACCGGGGTCGGCGGGTGGGCCGGCCGGCCGCTCATTTGGGTGATCTGGACGGATGTCCGGCCGAGCCTCGCCCTTGGTGGTCGGCCAAGGGCTCCTCCACGAACTGGACCACGTCACCAGCTTCGCTGACGATGTGCTCGGAGTACCAGGAGGTTCGACGGCGCCGATCGATCAGCCGATCGACCTTCGACCAGGTCCCGGTCATACGGTGGAAGTCATCGCCCGTCCAGATCTCCCACAGGCGCCTGCCTTTGATCTTCCTGCTAGAGCGCCCTCGAACCATGAGGTGCTCGCGGACTAAAACGGTCTCGGACAATCGAACATCGAAGGCGCGTCCCAGCGAACCGCACTGCGGGCACGGCTGCCGCTGATCCACGGGCAACCCTGGAGGATCGGCGAGAACGTGGTGGCTGGCACAGCGCACCGTCACCGCCGCCTCGTCAGCCACGGCTAAACCGCGCCCTTCCGACGGTTGTCCTCAAGGCACAGCATCTGGCAGTTGGCTGCACTAGTCTTCCCGCCCCTCGACCACGGCGTGATGTGGTCAGCCTCCATCGAATCGATCTCGAAGTGCTTGGCACACTTGGGACAGATGCCCCCCTGTCGCTCGTATGCCTCACGCCGCTGAGCCTCGGTGAACGCGCGAATGGCTAGGTACTTCTCGTCGCGGCTGAGGACGTAGGGGTAGGCGCCCTTCTTGCTGGTGACGTCATCGTCGACCATGAGCGCGCTGATCTCACTCTCGAGCGTCGCGGTGTCGAACATGACGCCGTGGAACTCGTCGTAGAGCCCGCCCCAGTCGAGGCCCTTCATCTCCTTGCGGTACGTAGTGAACGTCAGGTCTACCCAGGCGATGACGGCCTGGAAGAAGGTCCATAGTTCGTTGGCGTTCGGATCGTGCTGGTGGTCTGACATGTACTGCTCGATCTCGCCTCCGGCCTTCCACGAGATGGCGGTCTCGAGGTAGTCCTGGCGGATCGGGGAGCCATTCACGTACCTATTGGCGAGTAGGGAGGCGGCACAGTTCGTCTTGGAGAAGATCGTCTTGGCGTGGGTGAGCCACGGTCCTGTGTAGACGGCGTTGCGGAGTTCCTGGTCTGTTAGGCGCTCTCCGGCGATGTTGATGATCCGGAACCAGTCGAGCTTTTCCTTGTCGGTCCCAGAGCAGAAGTAGACCATCAGCGTGTAGTCCAAGATCTGGTCCTGCAGCGTCTTCGGCAGGTTGTGGAATGCCATCGGGTGGCCATCGACTGGGATGGAGAAATCACCGTTGACGTATTGGCAGAACGAGATGGTGCGCTGCTGTCCGTCCATCACTTCGTAGGTGCCTTGGTCGGTGACGACCCAGTACATGACGTTCAGGGGAAACTCCCTGCGGATGGTTTCGATGACAGCGTTTCGCTTCGTCGCGTCATATACGAACTCGCGCTGGTACTTAGGGCGAATGTCGAGCAAGCCGCCGTATCCGACGACACCCTCTTCGTCGCCGTCGAGATAGCCGTCGGCGACCTCACGGACGGTGATCTCCTTCAGATCGATCTTCACTGCGCCACCCCAATCCGGCGGATGACGATGCGGTCGTACTGCCGACGGTGTTTTCCGTCGCCCTCCGGCACATAGAAGCGCGGCCCGCCCTGCATGTAAGTCCCTTGGTCCGCGAAGTTCGACATTGGCTTAGCGAGCAACCGGCTGCTCCCCAGGATCTCGAACTGCTCGGGGTTGTATTTCTCCAGGAACGTGATCGGGACACCCATGGCGCCGTCGTAGGCCACCGGAATGTCCGAGACCTTGGAGACCTCAATAGCCGGGTAGTTAGTGTAGGTGGGGTACTCCTCGGGTGTGTAGTTCTTGTAAAGCGTGATGAACTCATGGCGCTTCGTGGTGTCGAGGTTGGTGTACCAGTAGATGCGGCCCATGCTGAAGTACTTGATGCCGTCTATAACCTTCTTCCTCGACTCGGTCGTGATGTCGTAGCCGTCGGGCACCCTGAACCACTTGGTCCCGCCGTTCTCGTAACCGAACCAGAGGTTGTCGGCCATGACCTGAGCCATGACCTCCTTGTAAGTGATGGCGTTCTGGTCTCCCAGGATGAGGAACTTCTTCCCGAATTCGGCGAGCTGGGTTAGGTACTCGCGAAAGAGAGAGAACGGTGGGTTGGTGACAACGATGTCCGCCTCCTCCAAAAACGCCATGCATTCGGCGGAGCGGAAGTCGCCGTTACCGGTCAGAAGGCCGCGGGCGTTGCGGTCGGTCTTCAGCAAATATTCGACATCGGACAGGTCGACGGCGCCGTCGTTGTTGGCATCGAGCACTTCGGTGATCTCGACCCAGTAGGCTGATTTTTCCGGCGCCTCTTCGGGCACCGCTTTCATGTCGAGCAGAGAGAGCTGTTCGCCAGTGATTGGACTTCCCTTATAGCTGGTGGTGATGAGCTTCTTTAGCCCCAAGTGGTTGAAGCTCATGGCGAAGTACTTGAAGAAGTTGCTCTCATACGGGTCGTCGCAGTTGCAGAGGACGACCTTGCTTCGGAACTGGTCCTTGTAGTGGCGTAGCTCCGCCTCGATATCGGTTAGCTGCGTGTAGAACTCGTCCTGCGGTGACCCGCTGCGAAGGCTAAGCGCCTTGTTGCCTGCCATCTTGAGCACCATAGCGTCTGGGTGGTAGGAGCGCTGGCGGCCTGGGCCGTGTGGAGGTGGCGGTGGATCGCCCCACCGGCTCACCTACGTTTGGAGCTGGGGGAGGCACTACGAAGACGACTCGCTGACGCCCCGGGAACTAAAGCTACCTCCTCCGAGTGGCCTCATCGGGGCACCGTGCCAGCAACGGGTCCGCGTCAGGGTCGATCGCCGACGGTGGCTTCCTGGTCCGAGTTGGCTTGCCCTCATGCCCAATGAGTCCGCCGGCTGCTCTAGCAGCGCCGGCGAGGCGGGTTTGTCAAAGGCTTGGAGCTACCACAGGAGCCTCCTGCTGGTAGCGCCACTGGAGTGGTCAAGCCAGGCTAGACTCGGGGAGGTGAACCCACCCGTCAGCCGGGAAGACTCGCCTCCGCCGCACGCAGTGAAAGGGACCGCCGCCCTCCCGTTTGGGTCGCTCGATGTAACCGCGCACGGGACGGTCGCCGTTGTTGATGATTGGTTCCTGGTGGCGCTGCTGGCCATCGGCTTGGCCCCGGTCATCCTCAGCTTCCTGCTCGGACTTTGGGTGCGAGGGGCCTGGTTGCTGCTCATCGGTTTCTTCGTGGCGCTGGTCACCATGCGGCTGGCGGCTATGTGGGGGATTCGCGCTTACCAACCCTCCACAGATGCGGACGGCCCGCCGGCTGCTCGCCGCCTTCCCCTCCCGGGCTGGGGCCGACGGCTGCTCCTTTGGCTCCTGGTGGCCCGCTAGTACCGGGTGGCCAAAAACGCGGCGCCGTCCAGCAAGCGCATCCCCCCAGGCTGCCCACCCTGCTGCCGCTGCGGTCACCTGCTAGAGGCGAGGCGTACCCCAAAGCTGGTCTGTAGTCAGTGCCAGCATGAGCTGGCCCAGATGCGTGGGCGGCGCTCGCTACCGGGGTAGGCTACCCGGCGATGGAGTCTCTAGCCGTTGGCTTCCTGGGTGCCCTGGTTGGCGGTACTCTCGGCTTGGTTGGTGCGTGGAAGCTCGCTCGCTCTCAGTTCAAAGCCACCCAGATGGTCGAGCTGCGCGCCTTGATTAGTGCCGACCGCGCTCGGCTTGCAGCGCTCTACGCGCCCGTGATTGCGCTTGTGTGGGCGCTGGATCGAGTGGTCACTGAGCGGAGCGCCCTCTTCCAATCCGACTCAGCTCGCCAGCAGGAGCGATCCCTCCGGCAACTGAACGAGCGTAGCGAGGAGTTCACAAGGGTGGTCGCCCTGATCGCGTTGGAGCCGGGGTACGCAGTGGTGGATGACACGTTGCGCGAACTGTGGAAGGAGTTCTCTGGGCACATGGAGGTGCTCAAGCGCACACCGGACGCAGCGTTTCTGCCGGACGCAGAGGCAACTGTGGAGAAGATCCAGACTTTGGTCCGCAGCGTCGAGACTCAACTGGAGGCCCAGATTGCGGATCTAGACCGCGAGGTAGCCGCTGTTGTCGGGAGGTCGGCAGCCACTCATGAGACCCATGAGTTGGACGCGTGGCAGGGGATCGCTCAGAAGGTCCGCGAAATCTTCAACCTCGACTAGCCCTCATCGCCGGGTTCGGTCCACCCGAGGAGCGTTGGAGTGGATACAGCAGCGTCGGCAGGGTCAGCGAGGTCTCGAAGGGAGAGCTTCTGCCCGTAGTTCGTCCCGACCGGCGTCATCGCGGCCAGCGTGCCAGCAGCTGGTCCTCGTCGGGGTCGCTCGCGGGTGGGCTCTCCTGGTCAGCAGCGCCGGCTGCCGCACCCCACGGAGGCACTTCTGGTGGGGTTGGGACCGGGGACCAAAGTCGCCGCAGCCGGGTCGCAGGGGGATTTGGGCCGCACCTGGCGTAGTCAGAAGCGGGACCCCGTTCGACCCGACCGATCGAGACGGCGATGCCCGCCGCTGACGCCCCGACGATGTGAAGCTACCGTCTCCCGACCGGGCTCATCGCCTGATCTCGACGAACAGGACCCAACTGTCCTGGACCCCGACGACCAGACAAAGCATCGCGCCGGTCAATTGAATTTCATGCCCTGTACTTGATCCTGCGAGCAAGAAAATACCTGCGATGGGTGCCAGCAGAGTCGCCTTGCGGCCGGTGCTGGTGCGGAGGATGGCCACCGGGTAGTGGCCCTGGTCGTCGGCGCCGATGTCGAGCCGCTCAAGGGTGCCCGAGACGCTGCCGTCGCGTCCGAATCGGTGGTTCAGTATCGGCGGGTTCCAGTGTGGGCTCGGGAATTGCGCGAACTCCCACACGAGATGTACAAGCTCTGTGCCCGGCTTCAAGCGCGACCAGCCGGGGATGGGGACCATTGTGACCGGTGCCGCCAGCGACATTTGCGTGGTGCCCCTAAGAACGACGTGATGGGTCAGCAGCGGTTTGCGGTGCTTGTCCAGATTGTTCAGCAGATGCAGGACCGAAAGTTGTCCCCGCCGTCGCCCCGGACGCTGGCCAGGTTGGAATGGTGCAAGCGCGTTAGCGTACCCGGAGCCTACCCCCGGCAAACTGGACATGACCACGCCGCTTGTAGGCGCCAGGACACAAGCCCATATCTCGCGCCACCACCGAGCAGGAGTGTGACAAGTGGCCACGCCCCTGGTTTCAGGTCCTCGATCACCTTTAGTCCGCTAAGGGTGAGCTTCATGGCCACGCCGCGAACAGCGCCTCCGCGTCCAGGTCGATCGCCGACGGGCGCTCCTGGTCAGGACCAGCGTCGCGGTCGACCCAGGCCTGTGCCTGCTGCTCGGCCAGGGCGGTGTAGGGAGCCCGGGGGCCAAGTGCTCCAACAGGCAGAACAGTCGGAAGTTGGCGCCTCGGCCGGTTGGCAGCCTGCCAGACTTTCTAGATTCGTAGTAGCCAGCCATGTCACCGTGCATGGCCTCCCAGTAACCGCCTCCAGGAAATACTGGTGGCGGCCCCGCTGCCACGGCTTGCAGCAACCGGCTGAAGTGAGCCTCCACCTGGGTCGGGCATCGATCTAAAAACCCCTCGCCGGGCAGCGCGCCGTCCGGACGACGGTAGAAGTAGACGGCCCATGCCGGGTCGGGCATGTCAGCTCCGGTGAGCGGGCGCAGATTTCCTCGTGGACACCGTCCGCCTGCCTGCGGCCTTAGGGACGATCGCAGGTGAAAACACCATTTGGACCTCCCCTCCCAGCACTGCCGCCATGGCGGTGACTGTGTTCAGCTCCGGACTCCCGCCGGCGCTGAACAGTCGCCGAACCACCTCGGGTCGCTTGCCGATCTTCCGCGCTAGCTCCGCCTTGGAGATGCCGATCGCCTCGCGACGAGCATCCAGCGACCGCAGGACCGCGATTGTCTGTTCGATGTCTCGGAAGCCCGGTCATATTCGGACTGGAACCCAGGGTCCTGAAGCCTCCGGACGAGGCGTCTCTCAAAGTAGTTGTTCTCGGCCTTTACGTCGGTTCTCCTTCAGCACAGATCAGCATTGGTCGGCAGCGCAACATAGGTGTCACGCTGTGTCAAATCTAGTTGCTGCCCTCCTTGTTCACCTCTTCCTCTCCCGCACCCATCGCTGAACGGTATTAGAGCGTGGCACTGTTACGCGGGGTCGAGTCCGCGCGTTGCCCGGCCCGGTAGCACATCGCAGTAATCAAAGTCGCCCCGGGTCACAACATCTCCGGTTCGGCAATCGACCGGAGACGAGTACATCGGCGCGTCCCAGACGAACGTGTGAAACTCGCCGTTTTCGCC
>JBAQYY010000115.1:0-22229 GCA_049790415.1 Candidatus Dormiibacterota bacterium
ATGTTCGACCGTCGGGTGATTTGGATCCGGGGAAGGCTGGACGAGCTGCTGGCTACCGGGACGGCAACCCAGCTGATGACCCTAGATGGCACCGGCGATGACCCCATCCAACTCCACCTCAACAGTGGTGAGGGCACACTGACCGCCGCCCTCACCTTGATGGACACCATCGCCGCTCTGGGTGTGCCCGTCCAGGCGGTCTGCAGTGGCCGTGCCGAGGGTCCGGCGCTGGGTGTCCTGGCCGTGTCACACCACCGCCAAGCTGCCCGCCACTCGCGCCTGCGGCTCTTCGACGGCGAGATGCAAGCAGGTGGCAGCGCGGCGTCGGTTGCCCAAGAGCTGGCTCAGCACCAACGCCAACTGGAGCAATTCGTCGAGGCCGTGGCCCGGGCCACTCGCCAGCCGGCTGAGCGAGTGGAGATCGACCTCCGGGCCGGCCGCTACTTCGACGTCGAGGAGGCGCTTCAGCACCGGCTCATCGACAAGGTCTGGATTGGGGGCGTAGCGGGGACCGACTGACCTCCTCAGCGGCTAGTCCGGAACCGGCCGGTGCAGCGTGTAGGCGCCCCCGACGCGGGCGAATCCGAGGCGCCGGTAGAGATGCTGGGGCCAGTCGTCGGCAGCGGCCATGAGGAAGATCAAGTCGCAGGCTGATTCATCGGCCAGTTCGACTGCATCGAGTACCACTGCTGTCGCATATCCGTGGTTTCGCCAGTCGGGCTCCGTCTCGACGTTCTCCACCTGGGCGATCGGGGGGATGCGGTAGAGATCGCAACGGGCAACAATGCTGCCATCGACGCGGACCACGTGATGAGTCATATCGCAGGCTCGCCCCGTCGCCGAGCGCCGCTCGACCAGCTGGCGTATGGGGTCCTCCGACATGCGAGGAAACTCGCGCCTCCAGGACGCCTCCACGGCCGGCTTGAGGTCCTCGTAGCTGACCCGCTCGACCGGCGTGTCCTGGAGACGTTCAGATGGACGCTGGAGAGCCATCACCACCGTCGGATGTATCTGGTAGCCGGCGGTCCGAAAGCGCTCCAACCAGGACGGCTCGACGTCCTCGACCTCCACCTCTATCGCGCGATGGCCAAGCCCGGCGCCACCCAAGACGTGCTCTGTTTCCGCGATCACAAGCGCAGGGTCAAGCACCGTGTCGATAACCAAGCAGTTGTGCTCGTAAGAGTTGGGAAACTCGGCATTGAGCACAGCGAAACCACCGCTGACCGGGACCACCTTGGTCGCCGATCCTCGCATGATTTGGTGACAGAAATCCCAAATTCGTTCCATCACGGACGGCCCGCTCTCGAGACCTCCGCCAGCATCGGTAAGAAGCACCGTCGGATCATCCCAGGCTGGGGAGACGACCGAACCCGGACGCGCTGCCAGCCGCACACAGGTGGCCGTGATAGCCTCCTGCCCGGAGCTTTCAGAAGAGGAGAGTTGCTCGGTGAAGTCCGTCGTCTACGAGCGCTATGGCGGACCCGAGGTTCTTCACGTCATCGAGCGTGCGGACCCCACCCCCGGCCCAGGCGAGGTCCTGGTGCGAGTAGCCTTCTCCGGCGTCAATCCCACCGACTGGAAGAGCCGCCAGGGGTCCAGTTCCGGGCAGAACCAGGCGCTTCCCTTCCCTCAGCAGGTCCCCAACCAGGACGGCTCGGGTACGGTGGTAGCGGTCGGAGCAGGCGTCGAGCCCGCCCGGGTTGGGCAGCGGGTCTGGCTGTGGGAGGCGGCCTACCAGCGCTCGGAGGGAAGCGCCCAGGAGCTGCTGGCCCTACCCGAAGGACAGGCGATGCCCTTGGCCCCGGGTGCCTCGATGGAGCTGGGGGCGAGCCTGGCCATACCGGCTATGACCGCCCACCGCTGCCTCACCGTCGGCGAGGAGGGTCCGCCCCACCTGGGACCGGGCACCCTGAGCGGGCGCAAGGTGCTGGTGGCGGGAGGAGCGGGCGCGGTCGGTCACGCCGCGATTGAGCTCGCCTTGTGGTCAGGGGCAGAGGTGGTGACCACGGTAAGTACCGCAGACAAGGAAGAGCTGGTCCGCAAGGCCGGGGCTCGCCACGTCGTCAACTACCGTGAGCAGGATGCCGCTGCTGAGATCCGCCACATCTTTCCCGACGGCGTCGACCAGATCGTAGAGGTTGCGCCGGCCGCCAACGCCAGCCTGGACCAGGCGGTCCTTGCCGCTCACGGCGCCGTTGCCACCTATGCCAGCGACGCCCCGAGCATGGCGCTCGCGATCCGCCCGGGAATGGTGGTCAATGCCCGTTTCCAGTTCATCCTGGTCTATACCGAGCCGGAGGCGGCCAAGCGCCGCGCCCTTGAGGACGTGCAGAGGGGACTGATCGCCGGCGTCTTCCGGGTCGGGGCCGACGGCGGCCTGCCCCTGCATCGATTCAGCCTGGAGCAGGCGGGGCAGGCGCACGCCGCCGTAGAGGCCAACATCGTGGGTAAGGTGCTGATCGAGATCTGATCGGCAGAGCTTCAGGCGACCCGGAACTGCTCTGCGTCCGACCTGCGAAGCTCCAGTCCCAGCCCCGGCCGCTCGCTGGGCCAGAGAGCCCCATCCCTGGGCTCGAGCGCGCCGTCGAAGAGCAGGTGGTCGATGCGAACGTGGTCGTGAAAGTACTCGATGTGGCGCAGATTGGGGGGCACGGTGGCCACCGCCGCGTGCAGCGCCGGACCGCAATGGGCTGAGAAGTCGACCTTGTGAGCCGCCGCCAGAGCCGCCACCCGGAGCCATTCGGTGATGCCGGCGCAACGTCCCACGTCTGCCTGAAGGACGGCGACCGCGCCGCTGCCAAGCATCGCGGCGAAGTACTCCAAGTGGTAGCCGTACTCGCCCGCGGTGACATCCAGGGGCAGACCATCTCGCAGTCGATGCAAGCCCAACAGGTCGTCGGAGGTGACCGGCTCCTCAAACCAGGCGACATCGAACTCTTCCCGAAAGCGGTGCCCCAACTGCAGCGCCTGGGTCTCGGAGTAGGCACCGTTGGCATCCACGAAGAGCTCCACATTTGGCCCGATCGCCTTGCGGACGAGAGCGATCCGCTGCAGATCCTGCTTCCAGGAGCGGCCACGGTCGGTGCCGATCTTCATCTTCACTCGGGGAATGCCCTGGGCTACCCAGCCCGTCAGTTGCTCCAGGAGCTGACTCTCGGTGTAGGTGGTGAAGCCGCCACTGCCATAGACCGGGACCGACTCGCGGACCGGCCCGAGGAGTCGGTGCAGAGGCTGCTCCAGGCAGCGCGCCTTGGTATCCCAGAGGGCAATATCCACGGCCCCGATGGCCATCGAGCAGAGCCCGGGCCGCCCCAGGTTGCGAATGCTGCGGACCATCTCTAACCAGGCTCGACCGGTCTCGTGGACGTCGAGGCCGATCACCTTGGGCGCCAACGTGTCGCTGATCAGCTGGACCATCCCCGGATGACCGAATGCGTAGCCCAGGCCAGTCAGGCCGTTGTCCAGGCGGGGCTCGACCAGAACCACGGTCGTCTTGTCCCAGGCCAGGGTGCCGTCAGCCTCAGGTAGTTCGGTGGGAATGGTGTAGGCCGAAACCCGAAGCTCCCTGATCGCATGGCCGTCAGCCAACGGGCACGATCCCCCAGGCGGTGTGAACGGTCTCTCCTGGCTTGATCACCCGTAGGCCGAGAAGGTTCTGGAAGGCGTTGGGAGCCGCCGTCATGGGCTCAACACCGAGGCCTCGCCGGCGTTCCGCCGGGGCCAGGCTGTCGCCCGTGAAGAGCATCACAAAGGGGTGGTCCTGGTTCAACCACATCTTCAACCGGCGTTGACCGTCGGGGCTGGTCAGGTCGACGCAGGCCAGTCCATCGGGTCCCCTCTGTAACTCGGTGAAGCAGGTGTCCAACTGGACCTGACCGATCGGGCGTGGACTGGTGAAGTCGAATTGAGTGCCGGCCACGGACAGGAGCCGGCCGGTGGGGATGGCCCGATCGTCGTTCTCCATGGTCGCCTGAGCTGGCACCTGGAGCAGCCAACCGTCAACACCCCCCTCGTCGAGCCGCAGGTAGGGGTGGGCTCCGGCTCCGTAGGGCAGCTCCTCCTGGCCCAGGTTGGTGGCAGTGACCGTGACTGTCAGACCTTGGGGCCCGAGTCGGAACTCCGCCGCCAGGGCTAGGGTGAAGTCGTAGCCCGGCTGGGGATAAAGGAGGTAGCTCAGCGAGCACCAGTCCGCTCCTACCTCGTCCACGGTCCAGGTGGAGTAGCGGGTCAGACCATGAATGGCGTGCCCCCGAGGGGGCTCGGTCAGGGCCAGCTGCTGGATCTTTTCGGCAAACCTGTAGCGGCCGTCGCGGATCCGGTTGGGCCAGGGCAGGAGCAACTGGCCCCTGCCCGCCTGACAGTAGGTGTCGACGGGGTAGCCGTCGAGGATCTCCCATTCTCCCTTGCAGTAGGTCCGCAGGCCGGCACCCACCTCGGTGACCACCAGGCGCTGATCCTCGTGCTGGATTTCGATCTGCCTGCCCGAGGGGAGGAGCTCGTCTTCCTTGACTTCCCGTTGACCAGGGGCGCTGGTTGATTTCACCGCCGCTGATGCTAGTCGGCAAGCTCTTAGGGGTGAGGTGAGTACTTCGCAGCAACTGAAACGCCCTGGCATTCGTCTCGTTAGGCGGAGGGGGAGGATTTCACCGTCTATCAGCCCGCGCGAGCGTGGGCGTGAGGAGAAGCCCATGGCGAAGACGGCGGCCGACTACTTGTGTGAGCGCCTGATCGAGTGGGGCGTCAGGATCATCTACGGATACCCCGGCGATGGCATCAACGGGATCATGGGCGGTCTCCGGCGCCACCAGGATGAGCTCCGCTTCATCCAGGTGCGCCACGAGGAACAGGCGGCCTTCATGGCGGGAGGACACGCCAAGTTCACCGGCGAGGTGGGCGTCTGCCTGGCCACCTCGGGCCCGGGGGCAATCCATCTGCTCAACGGCCTCTACGACGCCAAGCTGGATCACCAAGCGGTGGTTGCCATCGTCGGCCAGACCTTCGTGACCGCCATGGGTGGGGACATGCAGCAGGAAGTCGACCTCCTCTCCCTCTTCAAGGACGTGGCCTCGGCCTACGTTCAGCAGGCCAATAGTCCCTCCACCATCCGGCACTGCCTGGACCGGGCGATGCGGATCGCCCAGGCTGAGCACACCGTCACCTGCGTGATTGTGCCCGCTGACGTGCAGGACATGGACGCCGTGGAGACCCAACCACCCGGCTTCAAGTCGATTCACAGCGGAGTGGGATTTGCCCACACCCGGCACCTGCCCGATGAGGCGGATCTGGGCAAGGCGGCCGAGATCCTAAATGCCGGTAAGAAGGTGGCCATCCTGGTCGGTGCAGGCGCGTTGGACGCCACCGATGAGGTGGTCGCCGCGGCCGACCTGCTCGGCGCCGGCATCGCCAAGGCACTCCTGGGTAAGGCCGCAGTGCCCGACGACGTGCCCTACTGCACCGGGTCCATCGGTCTACTAGGGACCAAGCCGAGCTGGGACATGATGCAGGAGTGCGACACCATGCTCATGATCGGCAGCTCATTCCCCTACAGCAATTTCCTTCCCCCTCTGGGTCAGGCGCGAGCCATCCAGATCGATTACTCGCCTCGGATGCTCAGCCTGCGCTACCCGATGGAGGTGAACCTCTGCGGAGATAGCAAGGCGACCCTGACCGAGCTCCTGCCCATGCTCGAGCGTCACCAGGACCGCTCCTTCCAGGAGGGGATCGTTAAGAACGTTGAGGACTGGTGGCGCCTGATGGACGACCAGGCTCAGCCCGAGGACCACAACGGTCGGATCCGGCCCCAGGGGCTCTTCAGCGCCATCTCGCGGCGACTACCGGACAACGCCATCCTGAGCTCCGACTCTGGGTCGGCCGCCAACTGGTTCGCGCGGCAGGTCAAGATCCGGCGGGGGATGAAGGCGTCGCTGTCGGGAAACCTCGCCACTATGGTCCCCGGAGTGCCCTACGCCATCGCCGCGAAATTTGCCTTTCCCGACCGGGTCTCGGTGGCCATGGTCGGCGACGGCGCGATGCAGATGGGCGGCATGGCCGAGCTGATCACCGCAGCCAAGTACTACCAGACCTGGAAAGACCCTCGCCTGGTGATCCTCGTTCTCAATAACGAGGACCTCAACCAGGTCTCCTGGGAGCAGCGGGTGATGGAGGGCGATCCCCGCTTTGAGGCCTCCCAGGACATCCCCTATGTCGCCTACTACCAGTTCGCCGAGATGATCGGACTCAAGGGCATCCAGGTCCGCACCTCGTCGGAAATTGAGGCCGCTGTCAATGAGGCCTTCAGCGCTGACCGACCGGTGGTAATCGACGCACTCACCGATCCCGAGGAGGCGCCGCTTCCGCCGCACATCACCTTCAAGGAGGCTATCGACTTCAGCAAGTCGGTGGCCAAGGATCCTAGTGCCGGCCTAACCGGGGCGTTGGAGTCGATTCGAGAGAAGGTGGACGAATTCGTCCCCGGGCGCTGAGCTGAAGACCGCGAAGATGACCCCTCGAGCACGGGCTGCGGTCCCCGAGCAGCATCTCCTGGACCGAATGGTCCGCAACATCCAGCATGGCCGCTTCGAACGGTCTCTCTGTGGCCTGACCGCCGTGGCCGCCCTGGTCACCACCTCAGAGATTTACATCGAACACTACCGGGCCAGCTTCGGCAACAAGATGATGTGGAGTCCCATCCTGGTCACCCCCCCGGTGATCGTCGCTGGCGTGGCTGGCATCTTCAGCAAGCGCTGGGCCAAAACCTGGCTCCCGATCACAGCCGCCGTGTACACGCTGGACGGGCTGGTGGGCGAGTACTACCACGCGCGAGGCGTGGCTCGAAAGCCGGGGGGCTGGTCACAGGCGTCGTACAACGTGCCCATGGGGCCTCCGATCATGGCCCCTGGACTGATGACCATCGTGGGCCTCATGGGGCTCCTGGCAGCCCTGCTGCGGCGCGAACCGTAGTCGTGCCCGACTTTCGAAACCCAGACCACCTGCCCAATCTGCGAGCCGGCAGGCAGCCACCGCCACCGGATTGGCTGCCTCGGCAGCGGCGCGGTACGACTCCCCAGATGATCGGGCGCTACCCGGATCAGGATGTCATGGCCGACGCCTCCAACTGGGACGAGCCCACCCGTCGAGTGGTGCAGTCCCGTCTCCAGCTCCCCAAGATCCTGCTTTTTTTTACGCCCGAAGAGGGCCCTACGCTGCGCGCCTTCTGCGACGTGGTCGTCTTCCAGGATGCCGAGCCCCGCGTCCCGGTGGTGGCCATGGTCGACCTGAAGCTTTACGAGGCCCGACTGGATGGCTTCCAGTACGCCGACATGCCCGACGATCGCGACACCTGGCGGATGGTGCTGCGCGGTCTCGACGAGGTCGCTCAACGCCAGTACGGGAGCTCTGACTTCGCCGCCTGCTCCTGGGACAGCCAGGAGGCATTGGTGGGGCAGCTGGCCCAGGGCCTCCTCGGCGGCGGGGTCTGGGACCAAATCAACGTCAAGCGCGCCTGGTCGGTCTGCTCCCGGATGATCCTCGCCGCCTTCTACTCCCACCCCTGGGCCTGGAACGAGATCGGATTCGGTGGACCGGCCTATCCTCGCGGCTACATGCGCCTGGGCCCCCTCGGCGTCCGGGAGCCACACGAGACGGCGGCCGCCACCGCTCCCGACCCAGTTCACGACCCCCGTTCGAGCCGCTGATGCTGCAGGGGCTGTTGAAGGGCTCGGTCGGCCCCAGGGCCAATGACTCCCGCTTTCTCCTTGACGTCCAGCGCCGCGACCTGCCTGGCGAAGACACCATGCACCGCTATGCCGACCAAGACGAGGTCGACCTCTGCATTGTCGGGGCCGGTGCCGGTGGCTCGGTTCTGGCTCAGCGCCTGGCCCGCCTAGGGTGGCGGATCGTGATCTTGGAGGCGGGACCGTTCTGGCATCCCGATGAGGACTGGGTCAGCGACGAGGAGGGTTCCCACCGCCTCTACTGGACCCAGAAGCGGATCATCGGCGGCGCTGATCCCATCGAACTCGGCAAGAACAACAGCGGCCGGGGCGTGGGCGGGTCGATGGTTCACTACGCCGGCTACTGCCCGCGCTTCCACCCGTCCGACTTCAACACCCTGAGCCAAGACGGCGTGGGTGCAGACTGGCCGATCTCCTACTGGGACCTGAAGTCCCACTACCAGGAGGTGGAGCGGGAACTGCCCGTCGCTGGGCAGAACTGGCCCTGGGGTGACCCGCACAGCTATCCCTTCTCGCCCCACCCGATCGGGGGCGCCGCGGCAAGGCTCTGGGAAGGTGCCCAACGGCTGGGGATCGAGATGAGGGTGGGCCCGGTCGGAATCGTCAACGGCACTTTCGGCAACCGGCCTCACTGCATCTACCGGGGCTATTGCCTGCAGGGATGCAAGGTCAATGCCAAGGCCAGTCCCTATGTGACCCACCTTCCCGATGCCCTCGCCTACGGGGTTGAGATTCGGGCCAACAGCATGGCGGCACGAATCGAGGTCGATCCCGGCTCAGGAAGAGCAACCGGGGTCACCTACCTGCGGGAGGGGTCAGCCGAAGAATGTCATCAGCGAGCCGCACTGGTAGCGGTGGCGGGATATTCGATTGAGACTCCCCGCCTGCTGCTCAACTCCAGCTCGCCCGCCTTCCCCCACGGCCTCTGCAACAACGAGGACCAGGTGGGGCGCTACGTGATGGTCCAGGGAGCCAGTCAAAGTGCGGGCCGGTATCCCACTGAGATGCGAATGTACAAGGCGCCCCCTCCCGAGGTGTCCTCCGAGCAGTTCTACGAGACCGATGCCACCCGAGGCTTCGCCCGGGGGTTCAGCATCCAGACGGTGTCGCCCCTTCCCGGGGGCTGGGCGGAGCACGTTCTGGCGGACGGACACTGGGGCCGGGCCCTGCGCGAATACATGCGCGACTACAACCACTGGGCGACCATCGGCGTTCTCAACGAGTTGCTGCCTCAGGCCGAGAATCGGGTCACTCTGGCGGAAGAGGCTGATCAGTACGGTCTGCCGATTGCCCGCTTCGACTATTCGCTCTGCGAGAACGACAAGAAGAACATGGCCTACTCGACCAAGCTGCTCAAGGAGATCTTGGTCGAGTCCCAGGCCCAGGACGTTCTGACCATCCAGCGCTTCGCCCATCTGATCGGCGGGTGCCGAATGGGAACATCTGCCAGCAACAGCGTGGTCAGCGCGGACCAGCAGACCTGGGCGGTACCCAATCTCCTCATCTCAGACGGGAGTGTTTGTCCCACTCAGGGCAGCGCCAACCCGGCCTTGACGATCATGGCGCTCGCCTCTCGATTGGCCAGCCGCCTGATCAACCGGGAGGTGGACTACCGCGGAACTGTGGGGACAGGGAGGTAGACCGCTCTACTCTGAGTTGGTGCGCATTTTCCTGGGCTTGGCGCGGACAGTCACGGGCACCAAGGAGCTGGTTCCCTGAGCGGCCGCAGCTCGGCTTCCAGGTGGTCGGGCCGGATCCGGACCGTGCTCCCCTACCTGATCGCTGTCGGAGTCGTTGTCGCCCTCGTGGTGGCGGTTAATCCGGGGCGTTTTGCCAGCGCCGCCAGCCGCTTCAACCCCGTCTACGCGCCGCTGGTGGCGGCGCTCTCCTTCAGTTACTACTTGGTTCAGGGGATCCGCTGGCAGCCGCTGCTGCTGGCAATTGGAGCACGGTTGCGCCTGCGCGATACCGTGCTCCTCAACTTCGCTGGCCAGGCGGCAGGACTCTTACCCGGCGGCGAGCTGACGCGCGCCGTGCTGGTCAGTGAGGTCGCCCGCGTGCAGGTGGGGGGAGCGATCGCCACCATCACCGTCCAAGAGCTGATCTACACGGTCCTGCTCATCGCCGCGGCTGTCCCGGGTTCGCTCCACCATCTGATCGCGGTAATCGGGGTGGCCACCGCCCTGGCTGGAGTGCTGGCGGTAACCGCCATCCTGACCCTGCAACCGCTGTTCGACCGGGTGCTGGCGCTGGTCCGACGTTTACCAGTTCTCCGCCGCTTCGAACCGGACCTGTCCGAATTGCAGCGTGACACGGTGGCGCTGCTGCGCCGTTGGGACACGCTCTACTGGTCCGCCCTGAGCGCGCTGCAGGCGGTTGGAACGATCACCATGTTCTGGTTGGTGATTCAGGCCATCGACCCGGGCCAGGTCAGTTGGCCCGACGCAGCGTTCGCGTACGCAGTCGCCTCCATCGCCGGTGTGCTTTCGCTGGGGCCAGGTGGCCTGGGTGGTTTCGAGGCGGCCGGGGTAGGCATGCTCATCGTGGTTGGTCTGCCCTTCCAGATTGCGGTCGCCGCTACCGTGATGCAGCGAGCAGCCGACAAGGGCTTAGCAACGATCTATGGGGCAGCGGCCTATCTGTATGCGCGCCACCACTACGACCTCAAGCAAGCCCGGGTGATCCGGCACGGAGAGCGCCGTGGACACCATGCAGGTGCGGAAGCGCGGATTAGCGAAGGCGGCTGAGCCTGTTCGTGTAACAAGAACGAATAACCATGTAACAAAAGGATTACCAGTACTGTTCGCTGGCGTACCGTCCGTCGGCGCCTGAGCGCGGCCCCGCGTCAGTGGCGACCAGCATCTCGCACCATAACCGCAACATGCTTGCTGTGATCAAAGCAAAGTCAGCATCCCGGCGGCGTCAGCATCAGACCGGTGCCGTGCCCGTGCAATCGAGGCTAAAGTCGCCGCCACATCTTTGCGGGTCAGGTAATCCGTTGGGTACGCCACCGGACCGACTTCTCAGAATCGCGCTCCTACTCTCCCTGTTGCGGGAGTACTCTCCCCTCCCGCGACCTCCTTCCCCGGCAGGTTCCAGGGCCACCAGGTTCATGGCCTGCCAACGTGACACCGGTTCGACGAGTCCACAGCGCGGCCGCCCCTCTCCAAATCCGGCAGGCCGTTGCTGTGGACTCAACCGGGATCTCGCAGGGGAGCTTTAGAGCCCGGAAGTCTGTACGGCGTCAGGATTGCCTGTGCTGACTGGTCGCGCCGGTGTCAGGCGGCGAAGGCCCGGCTGGCGGTGACTTTGTCCAGCTCACTTTTGATGACGCGGTAGCACTCGCAGGACACGCTCTCCAACCCGGCGCGGTCGACGATCTCGACGTGACCTCGGTGGTAGCGGATCAGTCCTGCCTTTTGGAGAACTCCGGCGGAGAGGGTCACGGTCGCCCGCCGCGAACCAAGCATCTGGGCCAAGAACTCCTGGGTGATCAGGAACCGGTCGGCGCCAATGCGGTCATGGCTCATCAGCAACCAGCGGCTGAGCCGCTCCTCATTGGTGTGGAGGCGATTACAGGCAGCCGCCTGTGAGATCTGGCCGAAGAGAGCGAGCACGTATGTCTGGACGAGTTGGCTGATCGGGTGGCTGATGGCCATCGCCTCTAGGAAGGTGTCCGCCGCCATCGTCAGGCAGCGGCCTGCCACCTGGGAGATGGCCCGCACCGCCAGGGTGCCACCGAAGATGAGCGGCACTCCCACCATACCTTCGTTGCCGACGGTGGCGACCTCGACGATGGCCCCGTCCTCGAGGGGGGTGACCAGGGAGATGACCCCATCGAGGGGGAAGTAGACAGCGTCCACCAGCTGGCCAGGCTCAAAGAGCACCGTCTTGACGCGGAGGAAGACGGGAGAGAGCTTGGTCATCAGGCGACCTCGATCCTCCGGGGGCAGGCAAGCCAGAATCCGGTTCTCGTGTACGTCTACGGTGGCGACCTCTTCCTCGTACTCCGTCGCGTTAGCTCCTGACAGCGGCATCCACTCTTCGCACGAACTCTGTTCGCCAGCGGACCGACAGATTAGCCTAGCCAGTCGCAGTGTACCCCCAAACGTGGGGCAAATCTAGGGACGGCAAGTAGATGGGCCCTTCCTGAACCTGTGCAGGGAGGAACCGAGTTGCTCGGCTCTGGTAATCGCGACCCGCGTGACGGCGTCGATCCTAGGGTGCACTCACCCCGGCTGACGGTGCGGTCAGCGGCGAGCCAGAAGAGTGCGGATGATCAGCCCCCACATACCTCAATCGAGCGAGGCCCCGGCCCACTCGACGACCTCCTCAGCCGTTGGAACAACGCGCTCCGCGAAGTGGAGCGGGTCGCCACCGAAGCACTCGATGGATCCGACGGCGTCAACCTGGGCCAGCGGCTTCCAGTTCGGGGGGTGCCGATGGGTAGCTTCACCCGCCATATGGGGATCGGCGAGACGCCAGCAGCCGCGCCCGACCAACCGGTGGAGTCGGTCTTGGCCGAGGTCGCGATCAGGGCGATGCGCTTCTTCACCAAAACCATGCCAGTGGGAGCTCAACTCGCTGGCGAACCGGAGTGGGTGCGACAGCGAGAGCAGCGAGTGGCGCAGCTGGGCGCTGGACCAAGGCGGCCCACCGCCCTCCTCGGCGCCTACCTGCGCGCAGAGCAGCGACAGGGCCGGATACGGCCGGACGCCGACACCGACGCCGCGGCCGCGATCGTGCTCGGCGCTTGCTTCCACGCCGTCTTTCTGACTGCCTACCTGGACGACGAACCCGGAGACACCGATCAGTTCGCGCGCGACATCGCAGGGATTGTGATGAACGGAGTCGGAGCATCGGCGAAGACCAGAAGGGTCGAGACCGGCGTTGGCTCCAAGGGCGGGGACAATGTACTTCGCGGTCCGGGGGACCGCCGCAGCTATCGCTCCCGGGGTGACGCCTAGCTGGGGATTTCTCTGCCGCTCAGGACCGGCTCGGCCTCCGGCGGGCGAACCCAGAGCGACAGATGAACCGGCTCGACCGACGACTGCACGACGCGTATTAGCTCAGTGCTGACTACGTCCAGGTCGACGTCCTCACGCAGGCGCTGCGCAAACATGGCCACCGTAGCTTCGGCGTCGTAGCGCGCTCGATTGAAGCGGCGATCAGCCACGCGTTGCACCCGGGCCCGTACTGGTGTGAAGAGCGCGGCGGCCGCCAGAGTGGAGGCGGCCACACCCAGGGGCGAGGAGAAGGGGAGAACCCGGGTGGTCAAGGTGACCAAACCCACATACACACCAACCAAAAGGCCTGTCACTATCGCGTAAGAGAGCGTCCGACTGATCAAGCGGTCAACGTCGTAGAGCCGGTACTTCAGGATCGCTATGCCAAGCCCAACCGGCAGGGCCGCCAGGCCCAATGTCGTAACGAATTCCAACAACTGCACCGGTACCGCTTGCGCTGCAGCGGAGCTAGTGGAGGAGAGCAGCAGGAGTACCAAGGAGACACCGGCGATCCCCGCGCCGGATAGGAACCACTTGATTTGCTGGCGACGCTCGTCGCTGCTGTGCCGAAAGCTTCCCAAAAGACGTACTACCCAAGCCAACCAGAAGGCCGCAAATACGGGCAATAGCGAGTTGGCGCCGTTGTAAACCAGCGCGGCCAGCCCCTTGGGGTCATCAAGGACGGTGAGTTGACCCGAACCGTCCACTTTGATGTGCTGGCCGACGACTGCGCTGGCGGCCACTCCAACGTTCGCGAGCGCCCAGAGTGTCGCGATCGCCAGGTAACACCAGAGCACCTTTCTCCAGCGCGGCGAGGGAGCCTTACCGTCCGGAAACAGGAGGACCGGCAGGGGAAGCAGAAGGATCGCCGGTGCCCAGCCCAACTGCAGGAAAACCGCCACCTGCCCGAAGGGGAGTCCGCCGTGGCTGATGTGGTAGTCCCAAACGGCATACGTCCCGGCGGCGCCCGAAAGGAGAAGGAAGAAGGGGACGCCCAGGAGGATCCAGCCAATGGCATTGCCCGGCTGGCGCCGCGCGACAAAGAATCCCACCAAGACAAAGGGCACGAGTGCCAAGACGGTAGATGCACCGGTGCCGTTGACAGATTGATGGTCGAGCCTCCCGAGGAGGATCTGAGCCACCAGCATGACGACGACGGCCAGGCCCAGTAACCCCGCCAGCAGCGACGGCCTGAGGTGCCAGCGGCTTGCCCTCTGGTCGGAAGCGCCAGCGGGAGACTGGGTTGGTGACGAAGTCAGCATGGACGAGGAACTCCTGGGGCAGACGAAGGCCCGGCGACGTTGCGGGATGTTAGCCGCACGGCGTTCCGAGATCGTTACCGCATTCGGCCGAACCACAGGGGGTCCAGCGCTCCTCGTGGGGGTGATGAAGCCGCCCCATCGCCCCTGATCACACCATTCATCGGTCCGGAAGTCAGGAGAGCTACGATGCCCTGCGCTCTGCCCTGATAGCTGGGGAGGAATCACCACGACCCTGCCCGTCGAACCGCCCGTCTCGCCGATGCTGGCCAAGCTGTCCCGTGAGCTTCCGCTCGGCGACGACCTCATCTACGAACCCAAGTGGGACGGCTTCCGCTGCATCGTCTTTCGCGACCATGACCGCATCGAGTTGACCAGTCGCAACGAGCGGCCTCTGACTCGCTACTTCCCGGAACTGCTCGAGCCCCTACTGGGCACCTTGCCTGAGCGCTGCGTAGTCGACGGCGAGGTGGTCATCGCCGGGCCCGGCGGGTTGGACTTCGACGCCCTCCTCCAGCGCATCCACCCGGCCGGTTCGCGGGTCAAGCTGCTTTCCACCGAGACACCGGCTTCCTTCGTCGCCTTCGATTTGCTCGCCTTGGACGACCGCGATCTGCGCAGTACCCCCTTCGCTGAACGCCGCCAGTTGCTCCAGTCAGCCCTCCCCTCGGCTGACCCCCAGGTCCGAGTCACCCCGGCCACTCGAGACCCAAAGCAGGCTCAGGAGTGGTTTCAGCGCTTTGAGGGGGCGGGGCTGGACGGGGTGGTGGCCAAGCCGGGGTCCCTCCCCTACCTGGAAGGGCAGCGGGTGATGCTCAAGGTCAAGCATCAGCGCACCGCCGACTGCGTGGTGGCCGGGTTTCGCTGGCATGTCGGCGAGGACGCCGTGGGGTCAGTTCTGCTGGGGCTTTACGACACCCGCCAGCTGCTCCAGCACGTCGGTGTCAGCGCCTCATTCACCGCCGCCCGCCGGCGCGAGCTGGTCGGCGAGTTAGCGCCGTACCGGAGCGGTGAAGCGGCCGCCAACCACCCCTGGCTTACCTCAGGCGCAGCAGCAGCACCAAGCCGGAGGCCGGGTACTCCCAGTCGCTGGACCGGGAACCGCGACCTCTCCTTCGAACCACTGCGACCGGAACTGGTTTGCGAGGTCGCCTACGATCACCTCCAGGGCGACCGCTTCCGTCACGCCACCACCTTCCTTCGCTGGCGTCCAGACCGGGCGCCCAGCTCCTGCACCTACGAGCAACTCGAGGTGACTGTGCCCGCCGAAGTCGCGGAGATCTTCCAAGCCACCGGGACGCTGGGCAAGTCCAGCTGACCTTCGCCACGGACTCCAAGTTGTCAGGGTGGGGTCCTGGTCTCCGTCCACTCCAAAAGCTGCTCCGCCGGCCAGGAGTTGATTATCTTGCCATCGGGAAGTCCCGCTTCTGCCGCCTGCTGGCAACCGAAACGGAGCCACTCCAGCTGTCCCGGGGCATGCGCGTCGGTGTCGATCGAGAAGAAGCAGCCGCTGGCGATGGCCAGCCGGAGCAGGTCGGGTGGTGGGTCCTGCCGCTCGGGTCGGGAATTCACCTCCACCGCGGTTCCCGACTCGCGGCAGGTTGTGAAGACGGCCGCTGCATCGAAGGTCGACTGGGGCCGAGGCCGGCCCTGAAGCAGCCGCCCGGTGCAGTGCCCGAGCACATCGGTGTTGGGATCACGGACAGCATTGATCATGCGCTCGGTCATCTGGTCACGTTCCATGCGCAGTTTGGAGTGCACGCTGGCCACCACCAGGTCCAACTGCTGCAGCAGTGGCTCCTCCTGGTCCAGGGAGCCGTCGTCCAGGATGTCGACCTCAATCCCGGTCAGGATGCGGAAGGGCTGCAGCTTCTCGTTGAGGAGCGCCACCTCCTGCAGTTGGGTCCTGAGACGCTCCGGGGAGAGACCACGGGCTACGGTGAGGCGGGGGCTGTGGTCAGTGAGGACCATGTACTGGTGCCCGAGGGCGATGGCCGCCCAGGCCATCTCCTCGATCGGGCTGCCGCCATCTGACCAGTCGGAGTGGGTGTGGCAGTCGCCCAGCAGCTGACCTCGAATGACGGCCGCCCGACCGTGCAGCGGGGGGACGACCTCCGCCTCCAGGGTCTCGAGATAGGTCGGCGTGCCTCGATCCAGGGTTTCGCTGATGGCCTGAGCCGTGGTCGCTCCCACCTGGGGGAGAGAGGTCAGCTGACCAGTTCTGCTGAGGTGGCTCAAGCGGTCGGGAGGCGTGTCGGCAACCACCCGAGCCGCCCTCCGGAAGGCTCGAACCCGGTACGACTCGGCTCCCTGCGTCTCGAGCAGGTAGGCGATCCGGGCTAAGGCTTCATCTGGTTCCACAGTGACCACGGTTGGCCAGTGTCTGCCGGCCTGTCAAGTTGGCGCCCGGCTGCCCGAGCCCGAGCGAGATCATCAGGCAATAGGCAAGGGCAGCTGCAAATGCCACCCGACCTGATCTGTGACAGCCCATTTGCTGGTCCGTCACGCGCCCGTTGGCAATGCGTCGCGGCGGCCGGCCCATACTCGCGCAGGCAATTTGTGACCGATCGAAGGCCGTCATCCGGCAGAGGAGAGACCACGTGAGCCTACCGTCCATCAAGAGGAAGCTACGGGCAGCCTGCCGCGTGCTCTCGATGACGGCGCTGGTATTCGTGGTGGTGGTGGGGATGTGCGGAGCACTGACCGAGTCAGTATTGGCGGCCGGAACCCTGACCAAGGTTACTTGGTCGGTCTCAAACAACGCGGGCGCTGCTACCGGCGTCAACTACAGCTATTCCTTCACTACGGCAACTGCTGGCACCATCGGACTGGTCACCTTCACCGTGTCCGGCGGCACCCTAGCTGGCACGCCAAACATCGTGGCCGCCTACGGTATTGGGGCTGGCACGGTAGCCCGATCTGGCAACACGATTACCTACACCGTGACGACGCCCGCCGCCGTCGCGGCCGGCATTCCTATCCTGCTTGAGTTTGGCGGCAACACGAATATGGCGGCTGGCTCGTACACCACGGCAATAACCACCAAGACCAGTGCGGCGGTGGCTATCGACGGACCCACCAACACCCCGTCGGTGACATTCGCAGCGACCAGTACCGCAGAGACCATCGTGGTCACGCAGAGCCTGACATTCACCCTCAACAACACCGCGTTCACGCTGACCATGGACCCGAGCCTTGCCAGTCTCGCCGATCAGACGAATACGTCTACGCTTACGGTCCTGACCAACGCGAACTCCGGGTACACCGTGACTGTCGCCGATTCCGCGAACGGCCTGTCGAGTTCCTCGGCGGGAAACCCCACCATCCCTGGCGTAGCAGCTTCTGGGACCTTTGTCAGCTGGCCTGGCGCTCCGGTAAACGCTACCGGCTACACAGTCAGCGGCACAGCCACTATCCCGGCTGGCTTCTCCTCCGGTATCGACTACACCGGCTTCTCCAATACACCTCTGCAAATTGCGAGTAGCAGCGGGCCGACCGGAACCACAGCCCAGACCATCATCTTGTCCAACCAGGTGGCGATCGACTACGCCACCGCCACCGGCACCTACACCGACATCATCACCTACACGGTGACGCCGAACTATAGCTGAGGGGGTTGCGACCTTCGTGGATCTCCACGTCGGCACACGACGGGTACTCGCACTGGCGGCGGTGGCGGTCACGGCCGTGGTGGCTTGCGCAAGTGCCACGACGGTGCAGGCTGCTACCTCGCGGTCGATCGCAGTGGCGGTTCCGACCGATCCAGTGCTGGTCAGCCCGGGTCGGACCTCGCAACTGCCCATCCGGGTTATCAATCCTGGCTCCGCGGCGGTCACGGTGACGGTCAAGGGCGAGGGCGTCCGGTTGGGGAATGATGGCCACGTCACGCTCACTGGCCGCCCTGATCCCGAATGGTCGACGTGGGCCAGCTTTCCGGCGGGTGAGCACACGATTCAGCCGCAGAGCTACATCGACCTTGTCGGAACCGTCCGCGTGCCCACCCATCTACCACCAAATTTGTACTTCATCGGCTTTCTCGTCACTCCGGTGGCCACCGGCAGCGGCGTCGTCCAGATCAACCAGATCGGCTCGTTTGTAACCATCAACGTGCCCGGGCCTCGCGCTGGGCGCCTGGCCGCGGCCTTCCGAGGGCCGCAGGGTTGGCACATCGGCAACTTCGTGCTCGGCTCCAACGTCAGGGGGACGTTGGTCGTCCGCAACACCGGCAAGACCGCAGTTCAATTCTGGGGGGAGAACAATGTCACGTCGCCTCTCGACGGCGAGCCGGTCCAGCATCGCATCCCCGTTTCCCTGGTGCCCGCAGGGCGATATCGCGAGTTCAGTCTGGGCGGCGCCGGCTGGCTCCCCGTGGACATCGTCACCATGGGAATCTCCGTAACTTATCCGGGCCGAACCTCGGTCTCAACCCGCCAGATCCTCATTACCAGGAGCTACTGGGTGGTTGCTCCATGGGTGATCCTCGCCTTCCTCATCGTCGTCGCCCTGCTGGCCGCCTGGTGGGCCTTGCCGCGCCGGCGGCACTCTGAATCCGCGAGCCGAGCCCGGCTGGGCCGACCCGCAACTGACCGGGTTTGGGTTAGGGCCAAGTCTCGTTGGTAATCGGCCAACCCCGCGGTACCGCTGGGTTGGCGGCTCGGTAGGAGCCGGGGCCTCGCGGCTTGGGCCGGCGGGCATAGATCCGCAAGGCAGAGATCGGTACAAGCCTGCTCCCTGCACCTCGAGCAGGGAAGCGGCGGGCGAGTGTTGCAGTTGGCTCCAGAGTGACCGCGGTCGCTGCCGGGCTGTCCTGCTGCCACCCCCGGGAACGGATCACCGTCGGTACAGTTCCCGCACCGCGTCGATGGTGTCGGCCTCTCCCGGAACCTTGTCTTCGCGGTAGCGCAGCACGCGAGCGAACCGGAGGGCGACTCCGCCTGGGTAGCGCGGCGACGTCTGGACGCCATCGAAGGCGACCTCCACTACCAACTTAGGCGCCACTTCCACGGTGATCCCATGGCGGCCGGTCTCAAGGGCAAGTAGCTCCTGCGTCTGCCAACGGAGCATCTCGTCGGTCAAGCCCTTGAAGGTCTTGCCCAGCATGACGAAGCCGCCGGCTGGATCTGTGGCACCCAGGTGGAGGTTGGAGAGCATGCCCTGGCGCCGCCCATGTCCCCACTCGGCGGCGAGGACCACTAGGTCAAGGGTGAGCCGTGGCTTGACTTTGATCCACGCTGTCCCTCGGCGGCCGGCTTGGTACGGCGAGTCCAGGTCTTTGACCATGACCCCCTCGTGGCCCCGTGCCAAGGCGTCGTCGAGAAAGGCCGAGGCCGCCCCTGGTGTTGGGTCGAGCAGGCGGGGGACAGTGATGTCGGGAGGAAGCAGCCGCGCGGCTAGCTCGATCCGCTCGCTCGTGGTCAGGTCGATCAGATCCTCCCCATCGAGGTGGAGGATGTCGAAGAAGAACGGACTGAGAGGTACCCGCTGGCGCAGAGCCTCGGGATCGCCCCTGGAGGCGACCCGAGCCGAGGTCTCCTGAAAGGGCCGAGGTCGGCCATTGGCACCGAGCGCGATCACCTCGCCATCCAGGAGGAAGCGCTCGGCAGGCAGCTGAAGGGCCGCCCCGACCACCTCGGGAATGCGCTCAGTGATCGGCTCCAGGGTCCGGCCGAAGATCTGTACGCGATCACCGTCGCGGTGCACCTGGACCCGGACCCCGTCCAACTTCCACTCCACCGCGGCGCGGCCGACCCTATCGAGGGCGTCGGCCAGGGAGGTAGCGGACTTGGCCAGCATCGGCTGCACCGGCGTCCCCACCCGAAGCTGAAAACGAGCCAGCCCCGGCTTTCCCTGATCCAGTGCCACCACCGACACCTCGACCAGGTCCCCGGCCAGCATCGCGGCCCGGCGAAGGTCTCTGGGACTCACTCCGGAGGCCCGGGCGACCGCTTCGGCCACCAATCCCTGCAGTGCACCCTGGCGCAGCTCGCCACTGATTAGCCGCCGGAGAAACTCCTGCTCCGCGGTGGTCGCCTGGGCCATCAGTCGAGCCAGCAGATCGCGGCGCAGGCCCACGGAGCCGGAGCCCGAAACAGCTTCTATACCAGCCAAGGCTTGGTCGACCGCCACCAATGTCAAGCGGGCCTCTGGGGCGGCGGCGCCCCGCTGAGCGAGGCTCGACCAGGCGATCCCCAAGCGCTTCTGGCGCGTCTCCCCGGCGATGTAGCTAACCGCGAAGCGGACGTCGTCGGACGCCGCCTGGCGAAGCAGGCTGGAGATCAGGCTGATCTTCTCGTTCCGTGACCTGCTGGCGCTGACCGCCAGGGAGCAGGCGACCAGCTCAGCTAGCTTCATGAGACCAGTCTGGCTGACTTCGGCACGATTGACCGTTCGCCGCTCCCCGGGCGCGGGTGATTCACTAGCGAAGCACCGCCCAGACTGCCGGTAGCCGCAGTCTGGCACCATCCACCGTATGGGTGCCCAGTCCCCGCCAGCGCGGATCGAGGTCGACGGTCGGACCTTGGAGATTTCCCATCCCGACAAGGTCTTCTTCTCCGCTCGAGGGGAGACCAAGCTCGACCTGGTCAATTACTACCTGGCGGTAGGACCAGGAGTCCTCCTAGGCGTGCGGGAGCGACCCACTGTCCTCAAGCGCTTTCCCAACGGGGCAGAGGGGCCGTTCTTTTTCCAAAAGCGAGTCCCCGGCAACCGGCCCGAGTGGCTGCAGACAGTGACCATCAACTTTCCCAGCGGTCGGAGTGCCGAGGAGTTGTGCCCAACCGACATGGCCCACGTCATTTGGGCTGTCAACCTGGGCTGCCTGGAACTGAACCCGTGGCCGGTGCGTCGGGCCGACGTCGATCACCCGGATGAGCTCCGAGTGGATCTGGATCCCCAGCCCGGGGTCTCCTTTCAGGCGGTGCGCGAGGTCGCTCTGGAGACCCGCCAGGTGCTGGCCGAACACCAACTGGTGGGTTTCCCCAAAACGTCTGGGTCGCGGGGCATCCACATCAACGTCCCCATCGAGCCACGCTGGGAGTTCGATGACGTGCGCCGCTCAGCACTGGCTCTGGCGCGCGAGTTGCAGCGACGATTACCCGAGGTGGCTACCGCGGCATGGTGGAAAGAGGAGCGGGGCGAGCGAGTTCTCGTTGACTACAACCAAAACGCCCGCGATCGCACCATCGCCTCGGCGTATTCCGTGCGGCCCAAGCCTGAGGCCACAGTCTCCTGTCCGGTTGTCTGGGACGAGGTGGCGGAACTCGACCCCAACGATTTCACTTTGGCCACAGTGCCAAGTCGGTTTGCCCTGGTCGGCGACCCCGGAGCTCGCATTGACGACAAGAGGGGCAGCCTCGATTCCCTACTGGAGCTCGCAGCACGTGATCAGGCGTCCGGGTTAGGTGACGCACCTTGGCCACCCCACTTTGCCAAGCAGGTTGGCGAGCCGAAGCGGGTGGCCCCTAGCCGCGCCCGTAGAGAGGAGTGAAGGTCGTCACCCCGGCGGCTGCCTGACCGACTGGCTCTGGCAGAAGTCCGCGGCCACTGACCGACTCCCTGTGCTCCTCTGATCGCCCGCCGGGTCGTGGCGGCTGGTCTAGGGCCACGCTCAGGATGAGTGGACCCTTCGCTCGCCTCCTCTAGCCAACTTCTGCCCGGCCTGCCGGCGGTCACCCAAACGAGCCAGGCTCAAATTCCAGCGGTTACCTCGGGAGCGGCTCTCCGCTTCGCCTGCGAGCCTTGCCACCCGAGCCGCTTCCCGTGTTTCGGCCTGCGCTGTCGTCGCGTATCTCTCGGCGCTGTACTGGTTCCACATGAGCGCATATTAGCATATAGCGATATAGCTGTCAAGCCATTAGGTTAGGGGAAATTCCTGGGATGGGAACTTGATCCATGCACATACGGCCGCATTTCATCCTGAAGTGATATAGTCAGCTGGCTATGCCGCCAGTCGATGATGGTTCGATGCAGACCCTGCCTCGCCTGCCTGTAGAACCATCGGCTCCAATGGAGTTGCTCTGGCTAGGGCACCTCTTGCTCAACCCGAGACCGGAGGCGGCGGAGCTCTTCGCTGTGATCGGCCAGGACCGGGCAACTCAGCTTGCTCAGCGCTTGCGAGACTTCTGGGGCGACGGCATCAGCGGCGGTGCTGGCGAGTTGGTGGTTCTCGCCGACTACGCCGGCCTCCTCTTCGCTCCCAGCCTGGACCAACTTCTTGCAGACCTTCCAGTTCC
>JBAQYY010000116.1:0-3999 GCA_049790415.1 Candidatus Dormiibacterota bacterium
CCCCGGGGTCGCCCCTAGGATCCTGTGATGGGCGCAGGGTCGGACTTATCGAGCAGAGGGGGCCGTCTCCGCCCGTCCGCAGGGGACCAGCTTTTGCGGCCTCCCGGCGCGCCCATTATTCAGCGCGCCAACTGAAATGAAGGTCTTTGCTCCGCGTTATTCCGCACGCACCCGTTAGGAGGGACCACCTCATGACACCTGCTTCTAGTCGATCAAACGGCACGAGCCCCGACGCCGCCGAGGAGCTGCGCCGCAGCTGGGAGAGCGAGCGCTGGCGCAACGTAACCAGGCCCTACTCGGCGGAAGACGTGATCCGGCTGCGTGGTTCGATCCACGTTGAGCACACCTTGGCCCGCCGGGGAGCCGAGCGTCTCTTCGACATGCTCACCAATACCGGCTACGTGCCGGCGCTGGGCGCGCTGACGGGACAGCAAGCGGTCCAGATGGTCAAGGCCGGTCTCAAGGCCATCTACCTGTCCGGCTGGCAGGTGGCCGCCGACGCCAACCTCGCAGGGGAGACCTACCCCGACCAGAGCCTGTATCCGGCCAACAGCGCTCCAGCACTGGCCCGTCGCCTCAATAACGCCATGCTTCGCGCCGATCAGATTGCCTGGGCCGACGGACACCACGATGGCGACTGGGTGGTGCCCATCGTGGCCGATGCAGAGGCCGGCTTTGGCGGACCTCTTCACGCCTTCGAGTTGATGAAGTCGATGATCGAGAACGGCGTCTCCGGGGTGCACTTCGAGGACCAGCTCGCCTCGGAGAAGAAGTGTGGCCATCTGGGCGGCAAGGTGCTGGTACCGACCAGCCAGTTCGAGCGAACTCTGGTTGCCGCCCGGCTGGCCACCGACGTACTTGACGTGCCCACCGTGCTGCTAGCTAGGACGGATGCCTTGAGCGCCACCTTGCTGACCAGTGACGTCGATCCCCGGGACCAGGAATTCCTCCTTGGCGAGCGCACCTCCGAGGGCTTCTTCCGGGTTCGCCCGGGAATCGCCACGGTGATTGCCCGTGGTCTTGCCTTCGCCCCATTTGCCGATGCCCTCTGGTTCGAGACCTCAAGCCCCAACATCGAGGAGGCGGCCCAGTTCGCCGAGGCCATCCACGCCAAATTCCCCGGCAAGCTCCTGGCCTACAACTGCTCGCCTTCGTTCAACTGGAAGAAGCACCTCAGTGACAAGGAGGTGGCCGATTTCCAGTGGCGGCTGGGGCAGCTGGGCTACCGCTTCCAGTTCGTGACCCTGGCCGGCTTCCACGTCGCCAACAGCTCGATGTTCGAACTGGCCAAGGGCTACGCCGAGGAGGGTATGAGCGCCTACGTACGGCTGCAGCAACGCGAGTTCGAATTAGAGCAGCAGGGTTACACCTCGACCCGCCATCAGTCTGAGGTCGGTGCCGGCTACTTCGACTCGGTGCTGGAGACGGTGACCGGCGGGGAGAGTGCCACCCTCGCCCTCCAGGGGTCGACCGAGGAGGCCCAGTTCGAGGCGACGCCAAGCGCATGACAGTCTCGACCGCCTCGGCCGAAGGGGTCGAGCTACCGGACTCTGGCGGTAGTGCCGGGGAAAGAGTGCTAACCCAGGACGCCCTGGCTCTGCTGACACGCCTGCAAAGAGAGCTGGGGCCGACCCGCAAGGAACTGCTCGAAGCCAGAGCGGAACGGCAGCGCCGTCTGGACCAAGGCGAGTTGCCCGACTTCCTGGCCGAGACGGAGTCGGTGCGCGAGGATTCCACTTGGACGGTGGCTCCGCCCCCGTCCGACCTGCTCGATCGCCGGGTCGAGATCACTGGCCCGGTGGAGCGGAAGATGATGATCAACGCGCTCAACTCCGGTGCCAGCGTCTTCATGGCCGATTTCGAGGACGCCAACTCGCCCACTTGGTCGAACTGCCTGGAGGGGCAGGTCAACCTGATCGATGCCGTGGCGCGGACCATCTCGCTGCAGTCGGGAGACAAGACCTACCAGCTGGAGCAGAGGACGGCGACCCTGGTGGTGCGTCCCCGGGGCTGGCATCTTCCCGAAAAGCACCTACTGATCGACGGTGAGCCGGTCTCGGCGAGTCTCTTCGACTTCGGACTGTTCGTCTTTCACTGTGCCCAGCCGCTCCTCGCGCGCGGCTCTGGTCCGTATCTCTATCTGCCCAAGCTGGAGAGCCACCTCGAGGCCAGGCTGTGGAACCGGGCCTGCCAGATCGCCGAGGATCACCTGGGCCTGGGTCGCGGGGTCATCCGGGCCACAGTCCTCATCGAGACCGTGCTCGCCGCTTTCGAGATGGAGGAGATCCTCTACGAGCTCCGCGAGCGCTCGACGGGGCTCAATGCCGGACGCTGGGACTACATGTTCTCGATCATCAAGAAGTTCCGCGACGACCCTCGGTTCATCCTCCCTGATCGGGGCGCGGTGGTCATGACCGTCCCCTTCATGCGCGCCTACACCGAGCTCTTGGTCAAGACCTGCCACCGGCGCCAGGCGCACGCCATCGGCGGCATGGCTGCCTTCGTGCCCAGTCGCCGCGACGCCGCGGTCAACCAGGTGGCCATGGTTAAAGTGCGCGAGGACAAACTGCGTGAGGTGGGGGACGGCTTCGACGGCACCTGGGTGGCCCACCCCGACCTAGTCCCGGTCGCCCGTGAGGTGTTCGACAAGGTCCTCGGTGAGCATCCCAACCAAGTTCAGCGCCGGCGCGACGAGGTTCGCATATCAGCAACTGAGCTCCTGGACGTGGCTGCCACGCCCGGTGAGATCACCGAGGCCGGGGTGCGGCTCAACGTGGCCGTCGGGATTGAGTACCTGGGCTCGTGGTTACAGGGTGTCGGGGCGGCCGCCATCAACAACCTGATGGAGGACGCCGCCACCGCCGAGATCTCGCGTTCGCAGATCTGGCAATGGGTTCACCACGGCAAGATCACTCGCGAGCAGGTGCTGGCGGTGGCGGCCCAGGTCAACGCCGAGCTGGGCCCGGACTATCGCCAGGCGAGCGACCTCTTCATCGAGGTTGCCCTGGCCGCCGAGTTCGTCCCCTTCATGACCATTCCGGCCTATCACCTGCTTGCCTGAGCCAGTTCGCTAACGGGTCTGTGACAACCAGCGCATCTCGGCCTCCAGCCCCTTGTACCGTCCCAGTTGCTCTGCTATGTTCGAGCCCAAGTTGGCTCGACCAGTGCAAATCGCGCTCCTGACGACCCTTCCTGTGCCAGGTCGAGCGCGGCCCATGTGCCCAGAGAGGACCTGAGTCGTGGCTAAGCAGCCGAGCCCGGTGGCAGAGGTAGAGGAGGTCCGCTACGGCGAGGCCGAAGGCGGAGGCTGCGACCAGGCCGGATGTGAGAACCAGGAGGCCTTCCGCTGCCTCTACCGCGATCGGCGGGCGGTGGACTGCTCCTGGGTGGCCTGCCAGGAGCACCTGAAGGTGGTCGAGAGTCGAGCCTACTGCCTGCGCCACGCCAGCGTCGTCGAGGTCCTAGCCATGGCCATGGCTAGGGGCACCCAGGTTTTGCCACCGGATCTCGACAATCGCTGCGCCTCCTTGGTTCTCTGGGTCTCCCGAGACATGGACGAGCCGGTGGTGGAGCGTCTGGTGCGTTGGGGCGACTCCAACATGAGCATCATCAACGACCCGGCGATTCGCTACACCCGACCGGACCGCCTGCGCCAGGAATCCGGGCACTGGGAGCGTCTCTGGGCGCTTGCCAATCGCACCGGGATCCTTCTCCGTGTCGGGCTTCGAGTCGAGGACAGCCGACCCGAGACAGTCATCCTGACCGGCGGCACAACTCACCTCATCTCGAAGGTTCCGCCTTGGATCCAGCGCCACCTCTCCGGCGAATCCAACCGAGCCTCGCCCTCCGACCTGGTTGAGCGCTTGGCCTTCCAGCAGGAGATGCTCTTGGCCTTGGACAACTACGTGGAGAAATACGGGGTCAGCTTCCCCAACCGCCTGGTTCCAGTTCGTCTCTGACGGCCTGGCCCCAGGCGGACCGCATAATTCGGGCATGGCC
>JBAQYY010000117.1:0-2502 GCA_049790415.1 Candidatus Dormiibacterota bacterium
GCCAGCATCCCGGCCAGAGTTTCCAGCCGGGTGATCTCACTGGCGTGGAGCGGTCCCTCACCTCGCTCTCGCTCCAGGAGCTCAGCAGCACCGTGGTGGCCCCGCAAGTACTCGACCAGTACCGACGGTGTCGACCAGCGCCGTCACGATCCAGGCACCTCTGCCCGCGACCCCGAGCGCAGGCGATTCACCCAGGCCTCTCCGTCCTGGTCACTCTGCGGCCAGGTGCCAAAGGCTCGACGCATCGAGGTCAGGTCATGTGCAGTGCAACGCTCCCCTCCGTACACCGTTTCGACCGCGGCTCGAATCAGGGCCGCGATTGACCTCCCGGTGCGGGCAGACTCCTGGTCCAGGACCCTACGCTCCTCGCGCGTGAGCGAGATCTGGGTTCTCTCCATGATGTAAGACTGCCTCAGATGCGCTCAAGACGGACCAGACCTTGCTTGAGCTCGTCTGGTTTTGGAACGAAGCTCAAACAGTTGAAATTCCGAACACGGCAAATAGGTTTTTCTAGCTGGCTCTGGTCCGTCGCAGCCGTAATCCAGCGATCAGCAAAAGTCCACCGAAGAGCACCGCGAGTAGCCCACCCAGGCCGGAACCTTCCAGGTCCGCCCCGGTGGTCGGAACGGTGGTGGACGTGGAGGTGGCGGCGAGGGCGCCGCCGGCTGGACCCGCCTTGGCAATGGCGATCGAGAACGTAGCGCTCGATGTCTCTGGAGTGGGACTGGTCGAGTCTGTCACCTTCACGGAGAACGTAGACGTGCCAGAGGCGGTGGGCTTGCCGCTGATCGTTCCCGTCGTCCGGTTGAGCGTCAGCCCGGAGGGCTGGTGCCCCGTGGTAACCGACCAGGTGTAGGGGAGACTGCCACCACTCGCTCCCAGGGCGTGGGAGTACTCCGAGCCCACCTGCCCGCCGGGCAGACGGGAGCTGCCGATCGACAACGGTGGGGCGATCGTGATGGCCGCCGTCTCGGTCAAGACGCTCCCGTCCGGGGCTAAGCCGGTCAGGATGATGGTGTGACCACCCGGCGGGGTGTCAGCGGGAATAGTGACCACAAAGCCGATAGCTCCGGTGTCATCGGCGTCGGTTGTTCCCAGGCTCAGTGGCGTTGAGTGAAGGGTGATGTTGACCTGAGACCCGAGTGCGAAGCCGCTGCCACTGAGGTAGAGTTTCTCGCCGGGGGTGACTGCGGTCGCGGTGCTGGTGCCGCCACTTCCGGAAGTCACTGGGGGAGCTGCCGCTACCACGGGTGCGTTGCTGGGATTCGGGCTCAGCCCGAGGTTGATGATCTCCTGGAAGATTGGGTTCTGGGCGACTCCACCATTGCAGTACCCGGCTGGGGAAGGCTCGGGGTTGTTGAGCGGGATGTTCACTCCCACTGCCGCTGACAAGTTCACCGCTGGGCTGCTGGCAAAGAACTCCGATCCTCCTACTCCACCTGTTGTAATGAGGGCGTTCCAACCCACATCCAAGGCGGTGACACCCACCGAAAACCCGGCTCCGTTCACAAAGTTATCGATGCTGGACTGCAGTGGCTCGTTGGGGTTAGTGGGATTGCCCACCCAGCCGATACCGGCGAGCAGTTGCACACTAGGTAGGTCACTGACCCCGACGCCTACCCCGATGCCGGCGCCGACATAAATGTTGCCGTCGCAGGTGACCACCAAGTCTTCCGATAACGATAGACCGGCTCCGGCGCTGGCCTGAAGGATCAAGAAGTCGGGCGGGCGGACGCCGCCGACCGCATCCTGGACCCAGTTCCCCAGGTCCTGCCGGATGCAACCATTCGATTCAACCGAGTACCACTCACAGCCGCTGGGTGGAGCGCTGCTGGGCTTGGTGTAGACGAAGACGTATATGGTCGTGTTGGAGGTCGCCTGGTAGGTCAACTGTTGGTCGTAGCCCACCAGAGTGATGGTGGTCTCCTGGCCGTTGCCGTCGACGGGAACGTTCAGGGTTACCTGGCAGTCAGTGGTCTGGTCACTTTGAGAGCTAATGGTTGCGCTCACGGTACTTCGCACCAACGACCAGTCGAATTTGACCACACCAACCGACTGGCCACAGGCATCCAGCGTGAGGGGAACAGTCGTGGCGGTAGCCGAGCTGGCGACACCCAAAGTCCAGCCGAAGCCGACGGAGGGTAGAAGCGAAACCGATTGCGTGGTCTGATAGGTGCTGCCGGCCAATGCGGTGGTGAGGGTAATCTGGTAGATACCAGGAGTTAGTGAGTCGGTGTTAAAAGAGCAGGCGCTGGTGCTGGCCGAAGGGGTGGTGGGGTTGCTTGGACCGCTAATCGCCCACTGACAAGTTGCGGCTTGCTCGGCTGGGGGCAAGGCGAGGAAGTCTCCCGGCGTCCAGTTGAGTGCTACGCCTACATCTGCTGCTGTACTACCGGCTAGTTCTTGGGTGCTGAAATTCGCATTCATGGTGTCAAAGAAGGCGGTTGCTAGTCCGCCGCCGAGGTCGCTCGCGTCGCTGGTGGTTATGGGCACGGTTAAGGT
>JBAQYY010000118.1:0-2200 GCA_049790415.1 Candidatus Dormiibacterota bacterium
GGTAGGAGGCACTCAAGCCAACTACGGCACGTACACGGTCGCGATATCGCCCTCGGTGACCGGGCACGGCCGGCTGGGACCCGCGCCGCTCCAAGCCACGTTCAATTCACCGGTGAACTTCAACTACAGCGCTGGGAACCTCACCCCAAGCGACTCAAGCGCCTCGTCAAGCACACAGGGTAAGCCTGACTTCACCCCTAGCTCGACCGGCGCGGTGAGCCTGTCCTCAGGCAAGCCTGCAATACTCTTCCTTGGCCTCACGGTCTCCACTGCTCGCGTGGGCTTCCTTGCGATCCTGCTAGCGTCCCTGCTTCTTCTCGGATTCGCCGGCTGGCCGCTGTTGCGGGAAGCGACCTCCGACGACGAGCCTTCCCGGATAGCGGCCCGATATGGCTCGTCGATTGTCGAGGCCGAAGCAGTGGAAGCCCATGCCGGGGTGGTTGTCGTGCCACTAGGCTCGTTTGAAGGGTTGCTCCAGGTAGCACGCCGCTTGGAGTGCCCGATCCTCCACTGGGCGGATGCCGGTGACGTCTATGCTGTCGTCGACAGTGGCACTCTCTACCGGTATCGGACAGTTCGCTCTCTAAGTACCAAGCTCGCTCGCCGTCCGGAAGCGAACAGGGCCGTGACCGTTCGATCCGACCTGAGCGAGGCGGCGCAGAGGCGTGCCGTTGCCGAGCGCGAGGCGATGTTGCTTCGCGGTAAGCGCTAGGGCGGCCATGGAAACTAGTCCTGACCTCCGTCCGCGCCGGTCGCCGCGGGGAGTGCTTGAACGGGCCGTATTTTTCAGTGGAGCGGCGCTGGTCGTGACGGGTGTGGCCATGTCGTTCGTCGGTGCGACTCCGGTGTTGGGGCAGACAACCTCGTGCGACTCATCGGGATCGCCAGTCGCGGTCCACTACCAAATCGCCGTGGGCAGCTTCCCAGGGATCACCACGGGTGCGGCGGTGTCGGCCGTCGTCCTCTCAGCTTTCCCGGCTGAGTGCGAGGGAACGACTGTCAAGCTCGAAATGCTGGGCAACAGTGCGGGTAACCCATCGCTGCCCTTCAGCGACGACCACTTGCTGAGCACTGCTGACTCGACCCTGGACCCGTGCAGCCAGAATGCGCTCGCCGCCCCGTTGGTCGTGACGCATGGATCTATCACTCTCCCACTGTGCGCAACCGGTGGCGCGGCTGGCTACGCCAGCGTGCATGACCTCACGGCGCTCGCTCTCTTCCTGCCGGCCTCGGCATCCGGGGTTCTTGGAGCTTCCACCTCGGGCACCGGCTCGGCCGTGCCAATACCGGTGACGGGGTCGCCCTTCTCGCTCGCCGCCGACCTAATCGCTATGGGGATCGCCCTGCTGATTGCCGGCGCAATCGTGTTTGCCAGATCGCCTCGCCGCCTGAACGGCACGGACTAGCGTTTCCAGCACCGGGTCCCCGTATTCTGGCTGGTCGGCGATCTGGGACTGAACTCGTCAGGCGCGGGATAGTCATAGCTCCCTAAGCAGCTCCGCCCATTGAGGGCGACGGCTCCGGCGGTCGGATGGGCCGGAATGAGCCAGCCGCTGTCCAGCGGTGGCCGCGAGCCACCGCCAGCGCGTCGGTGCGGTGGCTCACCACGGGCCTGACGAAAGGAAAAGTGCCAGCTCTACGAAGGCGGTTCGGAGTCCAGTGGCCGAGGAGTCCCGGACCCTCCAACTCTGCGGGCCGCCTCCGGATGGAGGCGACTTTTTTTGGGCCCCTGGGCTAGGAGGTCCGGACCAGGATTGCCCTGCCCAGAGATGCCGCCCCCGCCAGTGAGACGGTCAGGAAGATGATGGCCGCGATCAGGAAGGCCATGGGATTGCCATACGGCGGATTGCCACCCAAGAGCAGCTGGAAGCCCTCGTCCAGGTAGCTGAACGGCAGGATCTGGGCTATCCAATAACGGATACCCAAAGCCGGCACTCCGGTGAACAGTCCGGAGAGAAAAAGGAGAGGCGCTAGGACCACCGCCAGGTAGAGCATGGCTTCCCCGGGGTGGTCGGTGAGAGCGGCGATTCCCAGGCCAATAGCTCCCGAAAAGGCTAAAGCCGCGAGTGCCATAAGCCAGGTGGTAGCGAGCGTCGCCGGGTCAGGCCGAGACGCGATCGCGATCACCGCCACAACCAGGGTTGCTTGCAAAGCGTCCACCAACCAACCTGCGAAGAAGAGTTCCAGGCCAACTCGCCAT
>JBAQYY010000119.1:0-9748 GCA_049790415.1 Candidatus Dormiibacterota bacterium
CCGGATGGTCACATCTGCCGAGTCGGAACTGCTCACCGAGACGCCCTTAGTCCCTAGGTTGGGGTAGCGTTCAGCTTCGTTGGGCCGGGAAGTCCCGCTGCTCGGCGGCCCATTCGGATTGGTGGTCACGAAGTCATGTCCTTCTGAAACCTGGACGCCCGCCACTTCCTGCGAGTATAGAGGGCGCATCTCGGCGAGCCCGCATCGTCTAGCGGTTAGGACACCACTCTTTCAAGGTGGTAACCGGGGTTCGACTCCCCGTGCGGGTAGGGGGGTGCTTGCAAGGCGAGTTGCAAGGTTTCTGCCTGAGTTAGGCCCGTTGGCGATCTGACGCAAGCGCTTGTCGACGCTAGTTCTGGGGGGTAGAATCTCCATCCTCACCTGAGCTGGAGTGGGCTGGAGGCACCCGGCTCGACCTAGCCCAGGCGGCGGCTGTTCATCCACAACTCGACTCCGTCACCCGCTTGTGTTCGTGGGGAAACGCTTCTAGGATCAGCGAATGATCGGTTTAGGCTCGGCAGAAGTGGGTGGCGTCATCCAGATCGTGGGCGGGTGATGAAGACGAAGGAGCAGAACGTGCCGAGGGAGGAGAACGTGCCGACGGCCCTGGCCTTCTTCGCGATCGGGGCGGGGCTCCTGGTCATGGCGGTGGTCGGGGTGCTCACCGAAAAGTTTTTCGGCTGGGGCCTGTGGAGCTCTTTCATCGGCGGGGTGGCTTGGGCCGTGGTCTTCGTGGGGATCATCCGGCTGGTGCTGGGCCGACTGCCACTGCGGCCCTGGGTGCTCCGCGCGCTGGGCCGGGAAACGTAGTCGTTCGCGGCTCCACCCGTCCGCGCCCCGGCTCGCTGGGATACAGAGAAGAGGCTCTCGTCCGGCTTCAGTGGAGGGCGCTTCTAGACGGTCGAACCTCCGGAGAATTTAGGCGAGGTCTCAACTACCGCCTCAGAATTGGACGCGCGGGCCGAGGTTGCAATCCTCCGGGTTGCAACCGTCCGATGCGAGCGGCAGGCGGTGAAATAAGCATCGCCAAAACTAGGGATTTCCCGTCGCGCGAGGCGCCGGTCTAATCTCAAGCCGAGATCACTCGAGGTGGTGTACAAACTACCGCCTGCAGGGCGTACAAACTCTGTCCTGGCGGTCCGGCTGACGCAGTTGACGGAAGTCGAGGACGGTGAGAAATTGAACCTTGCAACGACCCTAGGGGGTTGTTGCAGCGGGAGTTGCAAGGTTCGCGCCTTACCGATGGTGACAAGCGCTACGCGCGAGCCGCGACCCAGCGACCCCGAAGGGGGCTGGGTCGAAGTCCAACCGGCCCCTCCGGGCAGGCTTCACAAGATTGAGACACAAATATCAAGCGCTAGTATGTCCAGGAGATCTTCTCCAGCTTGTGAGGCGTGGGACGGGCTAACCGGTTGGGGACTCCAACCCAGAGTCTGTACGGATTTCACCTTCAGGCTGATCTTGCGGCGAGCGCTGCCGTACCGACTTCGCGGGATCTTGCTTCTAGGCTGGTCCAGTCATGGCGAGTGAGGATAACCGCGGATCTGGTGGCCGGTTGACTCCTGCGCCCTCCCCCCCATCCTCCCAGAGCGTTAGCGGCTATCGGTCGCAGCTGACGCCCGGGGAGACAACCATCGACCGTGACACCTGGGCAGGGTCTGTCCCCCACGCGGTGGGTGTGGCACCCCGAGTGCGGATCTGGAGAAGCCGGTGGTTCAACCTCCTCTGGCTGCTTCCGATAGGGCTGCTGGTGCTAATCGTCGCGGTCGCCGTGGCCAAGGGACTGCGCACCAACCCCGCTGTCGAGCAGTTCATCCACCGCTATCCGGGCACCACCGCGAGTGGTTCTGCCGGTGGGGCGACAGGATTCCCCGCCTGGTTGGATTGGCAGCATTTCTTCAATCTTCTGTTCATGGTCTTCATAATTCGGGCTGGCCTCCAGATCCTCTCAGACCATCCACGGCTGTATTGGACCCGGCACTCTACTCCGGGCAAGGAGTGGTTTCGGATCCAGAAGCCGGTGCCTGCCGATCCACTGTGGACCGCCAAGCAGGACTCCATCAGCCTGCCCAGCCAAGTGGGACTGCCCGGGCTACGCCACTCCATCGGCTTGGCGCGCTGGTGGCATCTGAGCGCCGACGCCCTGTGGTTGCTCAACGGCGTGGTCTTCTATGTTCTGCTCTTTACCACTTCGCAGTGGCAGCGGCTCGTGCCCACTAGCTGGGCCGTGTTTCCCAACGCTCTGTCGGTTTTGATCCAGTACCTCTCGCTCCACTGGCCAGCCAACCACGGCTGGGTTGCCTACAACGGACTGCAACTGCTCGCCTACTTCATCACCGTCTTCGTGGCGGCCCCCCTGGCCGTCATCACTGGACTGGGGATGTCTCCCGCGTTGTCCACCCGCTTCCGTCGGGTCAGCACAATCCTGAGCATTCAGACGGCCCGGTCACTGCACTTTCTGGTCTTTGTGTGGTTCTTGGTCTTCATCATGCTCCACGTCTCGCTGGTGTTCACCACCGGGCTGCTGAGTAACCTAAATCACATCTACGCGGGGCAGAACAATGGTGGCTGGGTTGGCCTCTGGATCTTCGTCGGCTCGACTCTGGTAGTCGCCGCGGCTTGGTTGACGGCAACCCCATTCACGCTACGTCATCCCCGGGTGGTGCAGCGGGTCGGCCAGGCGATCGTTGGCCCAGTGCAGCACCTCTTCGAACACCTCGACCCTCGTGCCGGGCAGTACACCGAGAAGGATCTGTCTCCCTACTTCTGGCATAACGGTCAGTACCCTAACTCCGGCGAGTACCAGGCGCTGCTCGACAGCAACTTCTCCGGCTATCAGCTACGGATCGAGGGGCTGGTGGACAATCCGGTCCGCCTTGACTTGAACCAGCTCCGCGCACTGGCACCGCATGAGCAGATCACGCAACACTTCTGCATTCAGGGATGGTCGGGAGTGGCTAAGTGGGGAGGTATCTCGATGCAGACGGTGGTGGAGCTGGTCCGGCCCCGTCCCGAAGTGAAATGGGTGGTCTTCTACTCATTTGGCGAGGGCGCCGATGGGGGTGTCTATTACGACGCCCATCCCATCGAGCACATGAGCCATCACCTCACCATGCTGGCCTTTGATATGAATGGGGAGCCACTCTCATTTGGGCATGGCGCCCCACTGCGCCTCCGCAACGAGCTTGAACTGGGCTTCAAGCATGTGAAGTGGATCAAGGGAATCGAGTTCGTCGCCGACTTCCGGGAGCTCGGCAGCGGCTTCGGTGGCTATAACCAGGACCACGAGTTCTTCGGCTACCGGCAGTCCATTTAAGCGGCGGCCCGGTTCGGGGGCGGAGACCGAAATGACGGTCGCCCAGATCCCAGGCGGCGCTGGCCCGACATCCCCTTCCAGAGAGGAAGACGATCTCCACGCTAAAATGGCCGCGCTACAACCTGGACCTTTGGGGGGAAGTGCCAATGCCCGCAACTAGGAAGCCCGCCCGCAGCGCCGTCTCCAAGGTATTCACCGCCGAAGAGAAGGCGGCCATGAAGGAGCTGATCAAGGAACGAAGGGCAAAGGGCAACAAGGCCGAGGCCGAAGCTGACTGCCTGGCCAAGATCGCCCAGATGGCGGTGTCCGATCGCAGGATGGCCGAGCGGCTCCACAAGCTCATCGCCTCGACCGCGCCCCAGCTTGCGCCCAAGACCTGGTACGGGATGCCCGCATACACCAAGGACGGCAACGTCGTCTGTTTCTTCCAAAGCGCCGGGAAATTCAAGGCGCGCTACGCCACCCTCGGGTTCACCGACAAGGCCAATCTCGACGATGGTGAGATGTGGCCGACTTACTACGCGCTGAAGACATTGACTACCGCCGACGAGGCGAAGATCGCCAAGCTGGTGAAGAGGGCGGTCACCTGAAGGTGATCGATGCGCATACAGGTGCCGCGGGGAGCTTGATGTCGGCTCGCCCAGTGCCGCTTGACGCTCTCGGCGTGTACAAGCTTCCCTCGTGGGCCGGCCCTTTCCCGTTGACTGAAGTCGGCGGGAAGGTGCCTGACAGAAGGGGATCTCGGGGCTTGGTTACCCGTGGAACTCGCCGATAGAGCCGACGAGGGGGAGTTTCGCGACTAGGCGGTCGCTGCTGTGCCGAGCGGAGCTCGTGCTGTCGCCCCACTGGCCGCACAGCTCGCACCAGGGCGGCCCGAAGTTGATCGTCGGTGGGACGAGCTGCCGGAGAATCTGCGAATGACCCTGCAGCGCGCCTACTACGGCCTCTTCTACCGAGCCGGACAGCCGCCCTGGGATACCGGAGTCAGTCCGCCGGAATTGGTAGAGCTGGTGGAGGGGCCGTCAGCCCTGGCGCCGGGTCGGGCTCTCGACCTCGGCTGCGGCACCGGAACTAACGCCGTTTACCTGGCGCGCCATGACTGGGAGGCAACTGGCGTCGACTTCGTGCCTTCGGCGATCGCCCGCGCAAGACAGCGGGCGCAGTCGAACGGATTGGCCGCCCGGTTCGTCGCCGGCGACGTCACCAGGCTAGGTGAAATCGGGGTGGTAGGCCCATTCGACTTGGTGCTGGATATTGGATGCTTCCACGGTATTCCGGAGGGCCTTCGCTCAGCGTATGCAGACCAAGTTGCTCGGGTGACTGCGCCCGGTGCGACACTCCTGCTGTTCGCATTTGGCCGGCCTGCTCGCCGTTGGTCACCGTTCGGATTCTTGGGGGCGACCGAAGTCAACTTGGTCAGTCACCTGGGCACCGCTTTTGATCTAGTCGACGTGGTGACCGGTGAAGAGTCCCGTCCTGGGCAACTGCGGCTTCCAGCCTGGTACCGCATGATCCGCCGCCATCCCGAACGGCAAGCCATGGCCGGCAAGGACTGATCCGGGTGTCTCCAAGCGCCGTCCCACTCCGAGAGGGTCTTCAGGCGTCTACAAGTCCGATTCGAGCCCGTTGACGTAAGTCGGCGGGGCGCTCGATCGGTGCTTTGGTTGGGATTAGGATACGGACACGTGACACCTCCGGTGGTGCCGAATCCGTGGTAAGTCGCGCAATCACGCAACGCGATCTCCAGTGTGCGAAAATCGGGCCTCGCTTGGCTCCGGGCGTTGCCCGCTGACGGTGGCCCCAGTTCGGTCCTGGGTGTCAACAGGACGAGGCTCGAGCGCTAACGAAGGGGGGACCGCTGATGACGACTCCGGACACGTGGCGGCTGATCCATGCCGAGAGAAGAGCCCTGATCTCGGACCTTGAGTCCCTTCCCGACGAGCGCTGGGCGACTCCCTCGCTCTGCTCTGACTGGACGGTCCGGCAGGTGCTGGGCCACATGGTCGCTACCGCCAAGATGACCCCTCCGCGCTTCGTCCTGGGGATGGCGTCAGCCGGCTTCCGGTTCAAGGTCATGTCAGCGCGCGACGTGGCGCGGGAGACGGCAGGCCCTCCTGGCGACACCTTGGCGCAGTTCAAGCAACTGGTGAGCGCCACTAACCATCCCCCCGGCCCGATCACGGCCATGCTGGGCGAGGTTGTGCTGCACAGCGAGGACATTCGGCGTCCCTTGGGGATCGAGCGAAAGTATCCCTTGGAACTGCTAGTCACTGTTGCTGACTTCTACAAGGGCTCCAACCTGCTGTTGGGGAGCAAGGCTCGGATCTCCGGCCTGACCCTTCAGGCTACAGATGCCGCCTGGACTACTGGTACTGGCGCAGAGGTTACCGGGCCGATGATCTCCCTCCTTCTGGCAATGACGGGGCGCCGGGCGGGACTGCCGGAGCTCAGCGGCGCGGGTGTCGCCACTCTCCGCGGTCGGATGTAAGAGGCGTGAGCGATCCTGCCCACTACGCTGGTTCGGGCTGAGAGGAAGGTCACGCTGGCTAGCTGAGCCTCAAGAGATGGCCAGCAGCACTACCACGTACGCCGCGTAGGCACCGATGATCATCCACCCCGACCAGGTGCGCAGGCCTCGTGTCGCATAGGCCAGCGCCAGGGTCAGCCCGGTAAGGCCCACATACCACGCGGCGATCACCGTCGCTGGGGCCGATTGGTGGGTCAGGCCCAGCAGCGCCGATGGAATCAAGAAGCCGGCGACCACGTTCAATGTGTTGCTGTTCAAGCCAGTGCTGAAGGCCGCTGCTCCCCTACCTTTGGCGGCGAGGTAAACTGCGGCTACCGCGTTGGGCAGGCTGGTCACGGCAGCCAGGACCAAACCGCCAACCACAATCGACGCCACCTGGTATTGCCGGCCCAGCGCCGACGCCCCCAGTTCCATCGCAACGCTGGCTCCGATCACCACGCAGAGGGCGGTAGCCGCCGCCACGGCGTCGCGCCGTCGGCCGCGCTGCGGGCGGATGGCCTGGGTCAGCTCCAGAGACTCTTCGTCAACGGCAGTCGCGAGCCAGTTCGCCCAGCGAGGGGGCAGATGTAGACGCGATACCCGACCAGGCCGAACTCCCAGTAGGAGGTAATACGGTGCCAATACCAGGATCACAAGTCCCACTGCGGCTGCGGGCGGGAGCAGCCCGAGCACGGTGGCTAGACAGATCAGCGCGACCCAGACCGCGACGGCGCCGCCTAGGATCACCACCTTTCGATGGAGCTGGAGGTGCCCGGCGACGAGCGCCCCCAGGCCGAGCAGGGCTGCCAGATTGAACACGTCCGACCCGATGACCACGCCCGAACCGACCGCCCGCTGGTGGTGGAGCAGGGCCGTAACGGCCGTGGTGATCTCCGGACTGTCGGCGGCTAGGGCAGCCACCACCCCGAGGAGCGCCTCCGAAAGCCCAAAGCGTTCACCGACCCGCTCGAGCCGCGAGACGAGGATCCAGCTGGCGCTGAGACTCACCGCGGCGCCACCGACGAAGGCGCTGACAGCGAACCCGGAGCCCATTACGACGCCCTCGCTGGCCGCACGGTGTTGCTGCGGGCTGAGTCAGTCCGCGGCCCACCAGTACGCCGACCCAGAAGATCCATGCCGGCCTCCATCCATGGCGGGATGCATTGCCGACCAGACTTCCCGGCTCTCCGGGCGACATCCTACTCGCCCGACCCCAACGGCTTTGCCGCCGATCCAGGTCAGCTAGGCGTCTGAAAGGCGGGCGGCGCCGGACGCCGGTACATCGCACCGCGCAGAGCCAACTTCCCTTGCCACCGTCACCGCTCGGGTTGGGCGATGCCCTCGAGCACATAGCCGAGGCCAGTACCAAACTGCGGTGGCGTCGTATAGGCCGCCAGCTGTTGCGCCAAATCATCAGTGCTCGCCTCAGTCGAATGCCAGCGCCCTCGCGAAGCTTCCAGTGCCGCAAACCCGACCGTGTACGTGTGAATGGCGGAATAGGCGCGGCGGGCCGCTCCTTCGTCCACGACCGCCTTGCGCAGAACTTCCATCATCGCGTCCATCCGGGCGACCGCAGCCCGAGACACGACCGGATGTTGCAGATAGACATGCAAGGCGGCAGGCTGGCTCACTAGGAATTGGCGCAGATTGTCGGCCGCCTCGGCCACCCACGCACGCCAGTTCTCTGGCGCTGTTGAGGGGCGCCAGATCTGCGCGAGCAGCCGGTCGACCACCTCCGCAAGCAGGTCATCTTTATCGCGGACGTGCCGGTAGATGGACATCGGGGCTACGCCCAGCTGCGCCGCCAGAGTGCGGATGGTCAGCCGTTGGTAGCCCTCGGACGTCACCAAATCCATCGCCGCCAAGATCACCTGCTCTCGGGAGATCGATCCCCACGGACGGCGCCCGCCCGGCCTCGCTGTCTTCTTCTCACGAGATCCGCGCCCAAGGGGCTGTTCCCCGGCAGTCACAAGGGCAGTGTACGCATCCTTGCGTACATGTACGTTAGCCTGCTATTTTGAGTACGCATACGCATGTGGGTTGGGTCCCTCTCCACGGTGAGGTCAGGTATTGGACGCGTTTCCAGGCGGCACTTGTCAGTCGTAGCCGGCCTCGCCGACCGTCGGCCTGGGGTCGAGGAGCGGACTTCTTTCCGCCAGTTCACGGCATGGCTGGGCGGATCGAGACCTGGCCTGGTGGCCATGGCTCTCATAGTTGGAGTCGGGGCCGGCCTCGGAGCAGTCGCCTTCCGTTTGCTGATCTACGCAGTCACCTGGCTGGTCACGGGTCGCCGGGAGTTTGGTGCCCAGGGCAGGGAGGCTAGCCTCCACTTTCCTGCCCTCGGCATCTGGTTCCTTTTGATCGCCCCAGTAGTGGGCGGGTTGCTCTACGGGCCCTTGATCCAGCGGTTCGCTAAGGAGGCCAGAGGGCACGGTGTGCCCGAGGTCATGCTCGCGGTCGCGGAGAATGGCGGGCGGATCAGGCCGCAGGTCACCTTGGTGAAGACGCTCGCCTCGTCGCTATGCATCGGCTTCGGCGGCTCAGTCGGCCGCGAGGGCCCGATTGTCCAAATCGCGTCGGCGCTGGCGTCCAGTCTCGGACAGCTGGTGCATATGTCCGAGAGCCGTTTGCGCATCCTGGTCGCCTGCGGAGCTGCGGGCGGTATCGCAGCCACCTTCAACGCTCCCATAACCGGGCTCTTTTTTGGGTTTGAGCTCATCCTTCGCGAGTTCGCCATCGATGCCGTCTACGCCCTCATCCTCTCCGCGGTGACAGCCGATGTCATCGGACAGGCATTCTTCGGCACGGCTCCGATCTTCAGCCAGGTGCCCCACGGACTCGTGATCAGCCACGCGTATAGCTACTTGTTGGTGATTCTGCTCGGAGTGCTCGCCGGCCTGGTTGGCGTGGGCTTCAAGAACTTCTTTTACTGGATCGAGGATCTCTGCGACACGCTCTGGGCGCACCGACCCGAGTGGTTGCGTCCGGCGGTCGGGGGGATCGCCCTGGGAGCGGTGTTGCTGGCACTTCCTCAGATGTACGGAGTCGGGTACCCGGTCATCTCTCAGGTCCTGAGCGGGGGATATGTCTGGTGGTTCCTGCTCATCCTCTTCTTGGGCAAGATATTCACCTCCAGCCTCACCATCGGAATCGGGGGCTCGGGCGGGGTGTTCGCGCCCTCACTGTTCACCGGGGCCATCGCCGGGACGGTGTTTGGCATCGTCGCCAATCATCTCTTCGGCTCATCAGTCGGCTCTCCCGCCATCTACGGAATGATCGCCATGGGAGCGGTTTTCGCGGCGGCTGCCCAGGCACCGCTAACGTCGATCGCCAGCGTGGTGGAGATGACCGGGAACTTCGGCCTGGCCTTGCCGGTGATGCTGGGAGTCGGCATCGCAGCAGGAGTTTCCAAGCGCTTAAGCTACGGAACCATTTACACCACCAAGCTGTTGCGTCGGGGCACGGACATCGACCGCCCCAGGTTGGCGACGCTCCTGCAAACCATTCGCGTGGCCGACACGATGCAGCGGCTTCCCAGGGCGGGCAGTCGCCCTAGTCCGAGCGCCCCGGGAAATGCAGGAGGTCAAGCTGCTTCCCCAGCCCCTGCCGAGGTCGCAGCGGCATTCGGCGAGGTCCTCGACGTTCACCATCCGCAGGCCCTCTTTGACGATGAGAGTCTGGAGCAGGCGCTCCGCCAGTTGGTCTTGTTCGGACCCGACGGCTTGCCCGTCCTCTCTGCGCAAAACCGTGAAGTGGTCGGTTGGATCACTCATCGGGACGTCCTCCGAACTCTGGCGAGCCGCGTCGACAGAGTTGCCCAGGAAGTGCTCGCCGGAAGCCTGGCCGCCGGGTGGGCGACGGCTGACCCGGCGCTCCAGGTCCGGGTCCCCCCGGCTCCTCTGGAGGATTACCAACTTGTCGAAGTC
>JBAQYY010000120.1:0-7050 GCA_049790415.1 Candidatus Dormiibacterota bacterium
CTGGCCGGGCTCTGGAGTTAGGTGGCGGCCGTGGTCAAGGTCGTAGCCTGGGCATCCGAAAGACGCTCTCGCCCATCTTCGAGTGACTCTCCAGTGACCTCCTCGAGCGACCTACCTGCTGGCTCCGGCAGCAGGCGCGTGAGCAGCAGGCCAACGCCGGCGGTGCCAGCCGCGATGCTCATCACCCCGGCCAAGCCGAGGCTGCCATTGACCAGAGGGAAGGTCAGGGTTCCTACAAATGCCCCGACTTTGGCCAGCCCCGCCGAGATGCCGTGGCCAGTGGTGCGAGCGGAGACCGGATATAGCTCGCTGGCGAGTAGGAAGGTGGTGGTGTTGGGACCAAACTCGGTGAAGAAGTAGCTGATGCCGTAGACCAAGACAAAGGGAACGATGAGGGTGGTCAGCCCGGGGATCACTCCGATCGCCAGAAATGCCAGGCCCATTACGGTAAAACCAATGTATTGCAGGCGCCGGTGCCCGATCCGGTCGACTGTTAGGAAGGCCAGCAGGTACCCCGGCGCAGCCGCAATCGTGAAGATCAGCAGCGCGATGGCGGTGTCGGTGATGAGCGAGGCGTGGGGCACCACCGCTTTGAGGATGAGCGGGGTGGAGATGGTATTGCCGTAGAAGGCGTAGTCGAACATGAACCAGCAGCCGGCCGTACCCAGCAGCAGGACCAGATAGCGAGGATTGGTCAGGAATTGGCGCAGGCCAAGTCGGAACTGGCTTCCCGCCGCCCGGCTGCCCGCGTCCACAACTCCCTTGGAATAGCGCCGAATGGCCACCGCCGCCTCGGCAGCTCGGCCCTGGACTTGGGCGCGGTAGCGCGGTGACTCCGGCAGGGTGCGGCGGAGGTAGATGACAGCTAGGGCAGGTATCGCACCCAGACCGAGCATCAGTCTCCAGGCGATGTCGTGATTTACCCCCAGGCCCAGGATTACCAGCGCCACCAGGGGGCCGGCGATGAGCCCGAGCGCCTGCATGGAGAAGACCATGCCCACCAAACGGCCCCGATTCTTGCGGTTGGAGTACTCGCTCATGAGCACCGCGCTGACCGGGTAGTCGCCGCCGATGCCGATTCCCAGGACGAAGCGCCAGACAATCAGCCAGGCCAGGTTCGGGGCGAGCGCGCTGCCCACGGCGGCGACGGCCATGATCGCCGCCTCCAAGCCATAGATCTTCTTGCGTCCAAAGATGTCCGCGATCCGACCGAAAACGGTCGAGCCCACGAAGGCCGCCAGCAGGGCGGTACTTCCCACCAAGCCAATCACTACCGCGGAGGGGTGGTACTCGACCTTGATCAGGGCCAGCGCCGTGCCAATGATGAACAGGTCGTAGGCATCGGTGAAAAATCCGGTGCCGGCAGTCAGGACCGCTCGGAAGTGGAAGCGACTCAGTGGTGCCTCATCCAGGGCCTCGATTACACCCTGGGCCACCGTCGTCTGCGACACGGTTCCGAGTGTCCCGGGACCTGGTTAGGAAATCATTAAGGCGAACTCCAAGTGATGCTGGCTCGACTTGCGCGTATTCGGCAGCAGAGCCCCTGAAAATGCCTCGTCGTGGGAAGCACGATCTCGAGCAGCCGCCTAGCAGGGCAAGGAGGGTCGAATCGGCTCTAAAACAGCCGCCAGGCCGCGCAGGATCCTGGCGCCGGTCGCCGAGATGAGACGGGCCGCCTCGGGGCCGCCCCCCGACCAGGTCGCCACGTAACCCAGGCTGTAGTCCGAGCTGTCGACGCCCAACTCCTGGCAGACCAGGTAGGCCACACTCTCGGCCTCCAACTCGGCCAGCGCCCGGGTGCCTTGAAAGTCGGGCCCGTGGAGCACCGCATGGGCCAGCTCGTGGGCCAGTGTCTTGAGCCTGTGATCGGCGGAAAGGTCCTCCCGGATACGGATTCGCCGGAGCGCGTGGGAGCAGTCGCCGTTGCGGGTGCCCCAGAGCTGAGTGAATTGGAGCTGAAACTCCAACTCCACCGCCCGGTGAGCGAGGCGAGCCAGCTCAGCTCCGGACCCCTCACCCGCCAGGGTCCGTACCGGCTGAGCCAGCTCCTGGCCGTCGGTTTGACTGAGGTCGAAGACGCGGGCGACACGGAAGCCAAGGAGGGCTGGAACCGGCTCCTGGTCGCCTTCTGTGGCCGCCGCAGGAGACAAGCAGGGAGCCAGGATGCGGATGGCCCGCTCCCCCTGGCGGACCTGGCGCCCGAGGCGGAGCCAACTGCGGTACCCGGCCACCCACGACGCGTCGGGCCGTTGCTGGAGGATGAGGACTTGGTTGGTGAAGCTGTAACGATGGAAGCGGCGGCTCGTCCTCAGCCAGCGTTCCCAAGCTGCCGACGTGGTCAACCCGAGGACTGCCTGGGTTAGTTGCTCGAGCAGCTCAACCTTGGCCCGGCTTCGAGAAGGGGCCGCCGGGACGGGTTTCTCCACAAGGGGAAGGGCGGCCACGCTGAGCTAGTCCGCCGGGGAAGGTCGGACGGGCCGCCCAGCGCTCAGTCGGTAATGACAACACCTAAGTCTTGGTAGGCCGTCCGCAGCAGCGCCGTCACCTCGCGGGCATTGTTTCCGTGGCCGAAGATGAACCCTAAGTAGCGGTCTCCTTCGGGCAGGGGCAGGACGGCGCCCCCGAGTGGTATCGCCATCTCGACCCCGTCAATGCCTTCTCGGCCCAGAACGAGGTCCCCGCCGGCTACGGAATCCAGCTTGCCCGCCCTCGGGACGGGCATCATCATGACTCCCCGAGTCTCGGGCGCCAGAACAAGATCGCCTAGGTCCTCGCCGAGAGCACTCATCAACACGATCTCCTCCAGGCTTCGTCCCGACCTGAAGCGGAGAACGGCAGAACAGCGGCCTCCGATGCTGCGGGAAGCAAGGTCGACAACCTGAGGTTCGAGGCCGCCCAAGCGAAGCTCGGCGTGGACCGCCCCCTGGGAGAGCCCAAGACCCCTGACGGCCGCCTGTACTGAGCCGGTCACCCGATCCAGCTCCGCGGCGGCCAACTCAGAGGGCACGGTGTATACCGTCTCCTCGAAGAAAGGTCCGTCCAGCGCTTCCGGCTTGTCGTACACGGCGAGGATGCGAAGTATCCCGTCGCTGAGAATCCCCTCGACCGCTACCTCTGGTCCGGGGATGAACTCCTCGACCAAGAGGTCAGTAGCACTTATGTCCTCCCCGCAGTCCACCTGGTGGCTCACAGCCCGGCGTGTCCGCTCCCCGGCACGCACCAGCTGGGCCTGGTCGTCGGCCCGGATCACGCCGTGACTGGCAGCCTGATCAAGGGGCTTGATCACCGCCGGGAAGGAGCTCGCGGGAGGGGGTTCGCCGTGGCGCCAGAGCCACCATCGCGGCTGGGGAAGGCCAGCCGCGGCAAGGCGCTGGCGGAGCAGGAACTTGTTGCGGGTGGCAGCCACCGCCTCCGGCGAGCTGCCCCTCAGACCCAACCGCTGGCTGATATGAGCTGCGGCCAGAACTGCCCCATCGTCGGCCGGAACTACGGCTTCGATAGCCATCCCAACCGCTCGCTCGGCCACTTCCCGGGCCGCCAGAACCGGGTCGTCAAGGTCGATGACCAACTCAGAGGCGGGCCGCAAGTGGGCAAGCGTCGAACCCTCCTCGCTGGCCACCACGACATCCAACTGGAGGCGCCGAGCGGCCTCCAGGAAGGCCCTGGCCCGATACGTTCTGGTGGGCAGGATCAGGAGGATCTGCTTCTTGACCATGGCGTCAGACTAGGACGGTGGCGGAAGAAACTCCCTCAGCGCTGCCCCAACTTGACCTGAACGACCAGGCGGCGAGTCGCATCCGCGGCTTCCGCGAGCGCCAGGGCCATCCCGAGGCATGGGTAGCCGTGAGCCCCGGCGGCCTTCAGGGAGAGCGCCTGACCTTCACCTTTGCTCTGGTCGAGCCGAGCGACCTCGGCCCGGACGAGCTGCTGGTCGAGGGTGCCCCGGACATCCTCTTCGTGGCTCCCCGGATCCTCTCCCGGCACGTGGTCGGCTCCCGAGTCAACGCCGACCCGGTCTCGGGCGCTCTCAGCCTCGAGACCAGCTACGACCCGGACGCAGATCCGCTCGCCCAGGCGGTGCAACAGCTGCTTGACGCCGAGATCAACCCGGCGGTGGCCGGCCACGGCGGCTTCATCAGCCTGCTCGACATCGCCGACGGCGTGGCCTACGTCCAGATGGGCGGGGGCTGTCAGGGCTGCGGCCTGGCCGAGGTCACCCTGTCCCAGGGGGTGCGCAGCGCCATCATCGAACGCTTTCCCGAGATCGTCGAGGTAGTGGACACCACCGACCACGCCTCGGGAACTAATCCCTACTACGAGCCGTCTAAGAAGTAGCTGCTTCGGACCCGAGTTCCACACCGAGTGCGGCGGGAGAGGATGGGCCGATAAGAGTCACAGGCGCTGGCCGGGAAGGCGATCGGCCTGATCGGGAGGCGAAGTCAGAGGCCCGGTGCCGATCGGCAATTCGATACGCCTCATCGAGAAGCTCGACCCTTGCCTCCAGCCTGCCTACTGCCTCCAGGGCAGCCAGAGCCAGCTCGCGCACCTCGGGGTCCTGAACCTGGCTCACGGAGCCCACGGCGGCGGTCAAAAGGGCGCTCGCCTCGCGGGAGTGCTTGAGGCCGTCGGCCAAGCGAACCCTCTCAGATGTGCTGGGCACGTGCCATGTAACGGCAGGCGGGCTCCGGGGTTTCGCGGGAGATTCCACCATCGGGGCGAAACGAACTGAGCTGAATTCGACTGGCCTCCGTCGTGCGATAATTTCGACACGTGAACTTTCAACCACCCGATGTATCTGCCGCCAATCCCGCGGAGGGCACCACGGCGCAGGATGTGGTGGAGCGAGTTCTGCAACTACAGCCCCTCCTCCAGCGGACTCTGCGGGTCCCTCTGCCAGATCACGTGAGTGCTCGCTTGGGCGCGGTCACGCCCCATCAGTTGGAGGCTCTCGGGCGTCTTCCCCCGGAAGGAATCACGATGCGCGAGTTCGCAGCAGCGGTGGGGATCAGTGGGGCCGCGGCAACCGCCCTAGCCACCCGCATGATCCGCCAGGGTTTGGCCCGACGCCGCTACGACGAAACCGACCGCCGAACCGTGTGGTTGGTTCCCACCGCCGAGGGCCAGGAGACGGCGGTGGCGGTGCGGGCCTGGCGCCACCAATCGGTCAGCAAGATCTTCGAGCGCTTGGATGCGGCCCAGGTCTCCGCCTTCCTGGAGGTTCTGGTAGCTCTTTCCCTGCCTTCACCTCTCGGCGACGGCACAGCCGCTGAGACGCCTGGCGGCTAGCGATAGCCGCCTAACGGGCCCAGGACAACACCGACTGCGGCGGACTGGGTCTGGGCGGGAAGTCACGGCACCCACGCCTAAGACTGCCCCTGGTTGGTACCCGAGCGGACCGACGGCCCAGCGCCGGTGAGTCAGGCTAGCCCTGGGACTGCGATCCAGTCGGAGCGCTCCGCAGCCTGAGGCTTGGCCGATTCCTGGCGATCGCGTCACTTCGACTCGGGCCTCAGGGGCTGAAACGACCATCCGGCCGGGCCGTTAGTCCTAGCGTGTCCGAGGCGTGGCGAGTCCCATTCGGAGCGCCTACCTGGGAGTACCTGGAGGAACTAGACCATGATCGAACCCGAGGTAAGCGAGCGCGAGGAGGCAGTCACCCGGGTCGGACCCGGAGGTTACGGCGAGCGAACGGTGACCCGCACCACCAGCACCGTGACGCCCATGGGGTTCCGCCTCAAGAGCACGGTCTGGTTGGCCGTCGGCGTGGTCGACGTGCTGATGGCCCTCGACTTCATCTTCAAGCTCGTGGCATCGGCCAACGTGGGCTTCGTCGGCTTCATCTATAGCGTGGCCGGCGCCCTGTCCTCACCCTTCCGGGGGGTTCTCAGTTCCTCGGTGTCAACCGGCCGGTACGCCTACTGGCCCGACGTGGTGGGCATCGTGGTCTACCTCATCGCCGCTGGAATAGTGGTCGGGTTGATCGGAATCATGGCCGCTCGTCGTCCCCCCAGTTCGACCAGCTCGGACGGGGTAGCCTAGCGTCCTACTGGGGTCCGATCACCTCGCGATAGACCCCCCGTGTTAGCGCGCCCATGCGGGCGGCGGAGAACCGGCGCCGAATCCGGTCTGGTCCGGCCGCGCTCAGCCCGGCGTAGCGGGGATGGTCGGCCAACAGCCCGGCACTGACGCTGGCCAGGGCGGCGGGGTTGGCCGGTGCCACCACCAGTCCCGCTCGCGGAGGGTCGAGGATCTCCGCCAGGCCCCCGACCCGGCTGGCCACTACCGGCAAACCCGAGCTCATCGCCTCACAGGCGCTGAGACCGAAGGGCTCGGCACGGGACGGGACCCAGGCCAGATCGCAGGCGGCGAAGAACTGCTCCCGGTCGGTGACCTCTCCCCAGAAGTTGACCCGGTCGGCGACTCCCGCGGTGTAGGCAAGATCGACCAGGGCAGCCATCTCCGGTCCGGACCCACCGATGTTGAGTGTGAAATGCCGGCCTTGCGGGGTGGCCAGGGCGAGGATGGCGACATCCACCCCCTTGGACTGGGTCAATCGGGCGAGAACCCCGATTCGGCGTCCTCCGGGGGCGCTGCGAACTAAGAGCGGAATGGGTTGAATCCCGTTGGGAATGACGCGAATCCGCCGGGAGTCGGCCCCCACCTGGTCGGTGAGGAACTGCGCCACCGAGTTGGAGACCGCGATTTGCAACTGAGCAGCACGGTCCAGGGCGCGCAACTCGAGCCGGTGGATGGACACCCGCAGCGGGTTGGCGGTGAACCAGCCGTCGAGATGGTGGGTGTGGACCTGGGGAACCCGTGGTCGAGCGCGACGGACCAGAGCGCCCGCCCGCAATCCGTGTCTATGGATCACCCCGGCCCCCCAGCGCCGGGCCAGCTGGCGGAGTTGAACCGGGGCCGAGGCCCAGCCGCGGCCGTCCATGGTCATGGTCGAGACGGCAAGGCCACCGTTTCGACAGCGCTCGACGAGCTCGCCCGGGGGACACGCGACGAGCACCGACCAACCCGCCGCGGTCAGTTCCTGGCCCAAGG
>JBAQYY010000121.1:0-2209 GCA_049790415.1 Candidatus Dormiibacterota bacterium
GCTTCAGCGTCCCGGCGTGCTCCTTTGCGAAGAACCCGCCGCAGGCCTCATCGACCCAGCACATCGCGACATCCAGCGAGAACTCCCGCTCCCCTCGGGCGGCGAACCATCTCTGCATCCGCCGCCAACAACCCCGGTACCACTTCATCGTCGAGGGCGCATACCCCAGACCCACCAACTCGGCATCCAGCCCAGACACCAGCACCGACACCGTCGCCATCACAGCCTCCGATCACCAAGCGCCCGGCACCACGCCGAGCCAAGTGATCAGAGTCCCCCAGAATTATGCGCAGCGCTGAGCCACCGCCACGCCCACCACCAACAGCATCCGCCGATCACTGAACATCCCACGACGCTTACCATTTGGCGGTTTATGCGCAGCTGCGCATAACCCGCCTTGCGGCGTTCCTTTGCTGCGCTGCTCAAGGGTGCTGTCGGGGTGCTTGAGCGGCGCTTGAAGCCACCGCTTCACATACAACAGCACCCACGGACTGTCGGTCACCGCCTTGACCGCTTTGATGATGAGGTCCCACGGCACGTCGTCGAAGAACTTCTGGACGTCAAGATCGATCGCCCAGTCGTACTTCCAGCACCGCTGTCGGCAAGCCTGAAGCGCATCATGGGCCGACTTGTTCGGCCGGTAGCCATAGGAGTCGGGGTGGAACCTCGGCTCCGCCCGTTCCCCCAGATACATGGCTGCGACCGTCATAGCCACCCTGTCCGCGATCGTCGGCACACCGAGCATCCGAACCCCGCCACCATGCGGCTTAGGGATCTCAACAGCCCTGACCGGCGGTGGGAACCAGGTTCCCGAACCCATTCGATTCCAGACCTTGTAGAGATTGTCTGCAAGATCAGCCTCGAACACCTCGAGCCCCTGACCGTCCACCCCCGGCGCGCCCTTGTTGGCCTTGACCTGCCGCCACGCCTCCCAGACCAACCGCTTCGGGATCACGAACGACTTGTCCTGCCTGGTCTTTGGCATGTTCATCCTCGACTCCTCCCAGGGCTACCGCCCCGGTTGATCGATCAGACATTCCAGATCAGCCGGCCCCTTCGCTCCACCCACACCCCAGCGAGCACGGGCTTCACAGCTACTACAGGCCGGTCCGCCAGCGACCGCCGCGTCAGTACTCAATGCCTCCGGTATCTGCCGTTGGCACGCTCCCTCTCGCCACCCGAGCGTCCAAGTCCGGGCAGCCTTATCGGCGCTCGCTTTCCCACGTTCCGTGCAAGAGCCGCAGACCAGGCTCACGCCGCCTTCACGCCGGGCACCACCTGGCCAATACTCGGGCACCCGCCAGGCTCATCCCGAGGGAAAGATGAGGACCCTCGGTTTCGATGCCATCTGTGTCCTTTCGACGCCTCAACGACGACACCCAACCCGGTAACTACCCGGCCAGGTGCTCTGGAACGTCTTCCTGGTCCCCACCTGACCGGGTCAAGCTCAGCCTTTTCCCTGAACGCTCACCACGACGGTCTTCAGCCAACGCAGCATCAGGGCGGTTTAGCGCCCACCCCCGAAGGCCGACGCTGGAGGGCCAACAAGCCTCCATCTCTCGCACAGCACCGCCTATGTGATGAGCCTTCTACACGGCTCCTCCTTCAGCGTTCGTGGCACACCAACTTCGGACAAGTTGCTCGTATGCAGGCACATTGCCCGGACCGCGCAGACAGTCTCGTTAGTCGTCAGCCCTGTCGTGCCCTTCCCGGACGAGCGACTTGATAGCGCGGCTAGGCAAGGACATCCGGGAAGGGGCGCTCAGGCGGCGGCCAGAATCGGGATGATGAGCGCCGAGCCTAAGGGCGCGCCTACGGCTTCACCGCCAAGGCCTCGTGCCAGGGACGAGTTGGGACGTTCAGGGACGCTTGGGGACGTAAGCACCGTGTGCGTACAGTGTGGTCCTCTCGTAGGGTTGCTGAGAGCAGCGACAACCGAGCACTCCATACGCTGGCGATGGCGATAGCCAGAACCGGCGCGTCAACCCGATCGAGCGCCAGCGAGATCCCCAGCGGGAGCGCAGCGGTCTCCGTCGCGCGACAGCGGACACGGCTGATCCACTGGGCTCTTCCCTGCCGTAGAGAAGGGTCAGCCAGCCGGCCGTGGACTGCCTGGATGGTGGCCCGTCTGCTTCCCTCCTCATGGCGAAGAGCGGGTCTTTGAGGTCCTGGCGGGGTCAGACCCGCTTTCAGCAGCGCGGGCGTTCGT
>JBAQYY010000122.1:0-1950 GCA_049790415.1 Candidatus Dormiibacterota bacterium
AAGAGGCGCGGATCTGGGCAAGTCGAGGCCATCGGCAGTGGGGCTCTCGCCGTGGCGGCGGTGCTGCCGGTGGGCTATCTGAGGCTTCTCTTCCCGGCCTATCGTCCGCTCGGCGAGTTGCCACCGCCGACCCTCCCGCTCTACGGCTACGCTGCGGTCGCTGATCTCGACGGCGAGGTGGTGGTAGCGGCCTCCCGGACCGACGAGTTCTCACCTTGGACGGGGCGGCGCCCCTCCCATGCCCGGCTCGCCGCCACCGTCGAGAGCGCGCAGCGCCTGATGCCCCGCAGCCGGGTCATAGCCCAGCTCACGGTCTGCGCCCTGCAGCACAACTGCCTGACCGCCCAGAACACCTTCCTGCGTCGCTACGAGGGAGCTCTACCGACGTCGGCAGCGTGCAATGCCGACTGCCTGGGCTGCATCTCACTGCAATCCGATTCGGGAGCGCCGACCCCGCAGCCCCGCATGTCCAGGGCGCCCAGCGTGGACGACTTGGTCGAAGTAGGCAGCTTCCATTTGGCCGGGGCGCGGGAGCGAAGAGAGCCCGGCATGGTCAGCTTCGGCCAAGGTTGCGAGGGCGAGCCTCTGCTGCGCGAGAGGGCGCTCCGTCCCGTGGCGCGTGAGCTTCAGAGCAGGTTTCCCGGGGCCACAATCCATGTGAACACCAACGCCAGCCGTCCCGGTGCATTGGAGCGCTTGATCCGCGCCGGTGTGAACAGTGTCCGTATCAGTGTCTTCAGCTTTCGTCAAGATCTTTTCGCAACCTACTATCGACCGCGTGGCTACTCCATCGATGAGGTGCTGGAGTGTGCCCGTATAGCGCGCCACCTGGGTGCCCAGCTGACTATAAATTTGCTCACGTTTCCTGGGGTTTCTGATAGCCCCGAGGAGATCGCTCGAACAGTGCGCACGCTGCGCGATCTGGAGGTCGAACAGGTCCAGCTACGCAGTCTCAACGCCGACCCTCTGTGGCTGATGGGACGCTTGCCAAAGCTCGAGCCGGGCCAGGGTTTGGAGTTCCTGCTCGAAACGCTTCGCAGCGAGCTGCCCTCGGTTAGGTTGGGCAACTTCACCCGGGCGCTGCCTGAGGCCAGGACTACGCCAGCATTGCTGGCAACCAGCTGACGGCATCCAAGCATCGCGAACGCTTGGAATGGGCTTGGCCGTCCCGAGTGTGCGGAGCGAGGTTTAGCGCAGTTCAACCTCGCCTATGATCGATCTATGAGTTCGCCTCCCGGCGGTCGGGACGGCTTCGGGTGGATCGGAACCGCGCCTCCGGCTGTTCCCACCCAGCGGCCCCCCGGGCCGGGTCCGGTGGACCCAGGCGACCCGCACTTCCTACCCCCAAACCCGGGGTCTTGGGGCAAAGGGTATTCACCATCGCCGCCAGGACCAGCGAAACCGGCCCGTCGACGGGGGATCATCGGCACCATCCTGGCCGGCGGATACGCTGTGCTCAAGTGGGGCGTCCTGCTCCTCAAGCTGGGGGCGTTCAAGGGAACGCTGATCACCATGCTGATCAGCGTTGTCGTCTACTCGCTGTTCTTCGGCCCCATCTTTGCGATCGGCTTCGTGCTGCTCTTGCTGGTCCACGAGATGGGCCACTATCTGATGGCCAAGCGCCTCGGGCAGTCCGTCTCCGCGCCCGTCTTCATCCCCTTCCTGGGGGCGCTCATAAACGTGCGCCGGCAGCCCGCCTCGGTCCAGCAGGAGGCAACTATGGCGCTGGCGGGGCCGACGGTGGGCACCGCTGCCTCCTGGCTCTGCCTGCTCATCGGAGTGAGCATCCAGTCCGAGTTCTGGGCGGCGCTGGGCTACCTGGGCTGCCTGCTCAACCTCTTCAACCTGATCCCGGCCACACCGTTGGACGGGGGCCGGGTGACGGCCGCCATCTCCAAGTGGGCCAATCTGGTCGGCCTGGGCATCCTCGTCCTCTATGCGGTCTGGGCC
>JBAQYY010000123.1:0-6921 GCA_049790415.1 Candidatus Dormiibacterota bacterium
TGCCCTTCTATCACCGCAACATCGACTACGACGAAGTCCTCTTCTACCACGCTGGTCAGTTCATGAGTCGGGCCGGAATCGACGCCGGGATGATGACCTGGCATCCCCAGGGCATCCACCACGGGCCCCAGCCCAAAGCGGTGGAACGGGACCGCAATCTCACCAAGACCCACCACGACGAGGTGGCGGTGATGATCGACGCCGTCCATCCCCTCCATCCCCTGGCCGGTGCCGAGCAAGCGGAGATCCTGGAGTACGCCGAGTCCTGGATGCCCCGGATCGACGACTGACGGTCTGAGATGCGTCTGGGCACGGTAGGCATCCCCGGGCCGTTGGGGCTCACCCCCCGGGTGGTGGCCCAGGTGGGGGCATCCCCCGGCCAGGACGGCGATCTGATCGACATCAGCGCCGCGGGCGAATTGTGGTGGGAGGGTCAGGGCTCCGGTGACCCGGTCAGCTGGTCCAGGTCCACCTTCCCTCCCGATCTGGCCCAGCTTCTGAAGGGGGGCCGGCGCGGGCTGGAGATGACTGCGGAGGCCGTCACCGTCGCCTCGAGGGAAGCGCCGGAGCGCCGATCGCCCTCAGGTGCCCAGCTCCGCTATCAAGCCCACGAGGTGGAGCGGCTGCCGCTCCTGCGGCCTCCTCTGCTGCGCGACTTCTACGCCTTCGAGGAGCATGTTGCCGCCGGGGCCAAGCGCCGGGGTGAACCTATTCCCGAACCCTGGTACCGCCGGCCCGTTTACTACAAGGGCAATCCGGCCACCCTGCTTCCTCCCGGCGGAGAGGTCCCCTGGCCTGCCTATACCGACACCCTCGACTACGAACTCGAGGTGGCCTGCATCCTTCTCTCGGGCGGGCGCGACCTCAGTCTGGAGGCGGCCCAGGAAGCCATCGCCGGTTACGCCATCTTCTGCGACTTCTCGGCCCGGGACGTCCAGGCTGACGAGATGCGCGTCCGGCTCGGGCCCGCCAAGTCGAAGGACTTCGCCTCCGGGCTGGGCCCCTGGCTGGTCACCGCCGACGAACTGGGGCGACCCGAGGATCTGCAAGCGCGCGCCTACCTGAACGGCGAGCTGGTGGCCCAGTCCCGGCTGGGCCAGGCCCGCTGGTCCTTCGCCGAGATGATCTCCTACGCGTCTGGGGCGGAGCCTCTGGAGGCGGGGGAGGTACTCGCCAGCGGCACCGTCGGAGGGGGCAGCGGGCAGGAGCGGGGCCGCTTCCTGGAGCCGGGCGATCGGCTCGAGTGTGAGTTGGAGAACACAGGCCGCCTCGTCCATGTGATTGGTCCCCGCCACGGTGGTGGTGGCCAGCTGGTGGCCAAGGCGCCTCAGGCCTGAGCTCCGGCACAGGCTACAATCGAGTTCGATGGGGCGGTCCGGGGACCGCCTCCCCACTTCAATCCGGAGGTCCGCAGGTGGCAAGACGCTCGATGGGTGGTCGCGCTCGCCGTGGACCATCGCGCCCTCGGGTCTCGCGGGTCACCCCGGTCGAGGAGAAGAAGGAGGAGACCATCGAGATCGAGGGGACCGTGGTCGAGCCCCTGCCCAATGCCCAGTTCCGGGTCGAGCTCCAGACCGGGCAGACCGTCCTCGCCTATATCTCCGGCAAGATGCGCAAGCATTACATCCGGACCTTGATCGGAGACAAGGTCAAAGTAGAACTCAGCCCCTACGATCTGACCAGGGGCAGAATCACCTTCCGCTACAAGTAGCTCTAGCTGGGGCCCGCGAAGTAGGCCACCGTCTGGGCCAGTCCCTGGGCAAGGTCCACCTTGGCGCTCCAGCCCAGCTCGGAGTTAGCCAGAGAGCAGTCCAGGCAGCTTCGCCGTTGCTCCCCGTCGCGGCCCGGACCGTGCCGTGCCGGCGCCAGGGGAGTCTCATCGCCGCGAAGTTGGGCAACCGCCCGGCTCAGCTCCGCTTCGACCTCGACGACGCTGGTCTCCCCTCCGGTGGCGATGTTGTATCGGCCCAAGGGCCCATCGAGGAGCAGCAGCGCTGCCTCGACCAAGTCGCCGACGAATACGTAGTCCCGGGTTTGTAGTCCGTCGCCGTTGATCAACGGGCTCTGCCCGGCCAGCAAGGCGCTGGCGAAGATGGCAACCACCCCCGCTTCCCCGTGCGGGTCCTGACGCGGTCCGTAGACGTTCCCCGGACGCAACGAGGCGGTCTCCAGCCCATAGGAGGTGGCAAACGCGGTCAGGTAGGCTTCGCCCGCCGCCTTGGCCGCTCCGTAGGGGGAGGCGGGGTGGAGGGGATGGGTCTCCGGGGTGGGTAGCTCCTGGGTGTCGCCGTAGATGGCTCCTCCCGAGGAGACAAAGACGACGCGCCGGACCGAAGAGCGAACGGCCGCGTCCAGGACCTTGACTGTCCCCATGACGTTGACATCGGCGTCCTGGATGGGGTCGGCCACCGATTTGCGGACATCGATCTGGGCGGCCAGATGGAATATGACCTCAGGCTGTTCTTTGGCGATCGTCCCGCTCAGCCGCTGGTCGGTGACGCTCATCTGATGGAAGCTGGTGTCTCGGTTGACCTGGTCTTGGCGCCCGGAACTGAGGTCGTCGATTACCGCCACCTCGTGTCCCGCTGCGAGGAGCCGGTCGGTGAGATGGCTGCCGATGAACCCGGCGCCGCCGGTGACCACGGTCCTCACTGCGCCGGGCGGTCGCGCTGACCGGGATTTTGCGGCTTGCTCGAGCGCCGGCGCCGGGTGGCCTTGCCGTCCTCGGTATCGACCCGGTCCAGGAGCCCACCCGGGGGGCGGGGCAGGCGGCGGATCATGGCCTCTCGGCCGCGCCGAGCCTGAACTTCAGCGAGGCGATGCTGCTGGCCGGAGGCGACCGATTTGGAGCGTTCCAGAGGCGAGCGCGTGTCCCAGCGGCGGACGTAGAAAGCGCCCTTCAGGGCGGTGTAGGGGATGGCACAGATCTTGTGTTCCCGGCTCTGGGCGTCGACGATGTCCCAGATCGATCCGAAGCGCTGCAGCGATGCCGGGGTCACCACGTGCGCTCGCAGCACCTGGCCGTCGATGAAGTGGAGGGCAACTCGTGCCAACTCCTTTATGTCGACCTGGTCGCCAGGTTGAGCGACCTTAGTGAGATCGATCTGCCGGACCCCGCTGACCGGCACCAGGGCCTGACGGGCGTTGCCGTCCAGGGTGTGCAGGTCGAGGTCGAGAAAGGGATCGTCCATCTGCAGGACGCCCAAGTCGCCATAGAGGACCTCACCATCCAGAAACGACACAACCACTTCCGGCACAGGCCATCAACCTCAAGACAAACGGGGCGCCGACAGTTGCCGTGGTCGGCCTCTGAGACCCGTCATGGGAACGTGAGGCCGGTGTCACCCCTTCGCTACTGGCTTGGTCCCAAGCCCTCGATCGGGACGACTACGGTGGGAGACATCATAGGCTTGGTGCCTGACGACGGTCTCGGAGTTCGCAACTCACTTTTCCTTCCAGCTTTGAACGACCGGGGCAATCGGGACGGCCGCTTTAGTTGACTAGGCAGGACTTCCAGATTGGCCAACCAGACCGCCCCGCGTCGTCGCGTACGCCATAGGTCCTTTACTGCCCAGTTCGCCCTGGTGCTGGTGGCAGTGGGCCTGGCGACTGCGCTGGTGGCCGGTACCGTAGCTTGGGTCGAGACCCAGCACGCCCAAAGTCAGCAGGACCAGCAGACAGCGGCGGGGGCCAGCCGGCTGGCCAGCAGCTTGGTCCAGATGCAGACGGCCACGGCTTCCCAGCGCTTCGCCTGCGACCTGGCCTCCTTGCCGGGCACCGACCAGGCCTATGCGGCGGGTAGGGCCAGCCTCAAGACCCTGGCCCAGGCCGCCGTGGCCAATGCCGCTCCCGGGCAGGTCCTCCTCTTCCTGGGAGCCACCGGGCAGTTGCTTGCCCGAGCCCCCGCCACTACCCCTGCCGTGCCGTCATCACTCAAATCCGTACCCGGCGGCGGCTCGCTCTCTAGAAGTTGCACCGACCCCACCGGCCGGGGGTTCTACGCCTACGGCAGCGCTGGCAGCCTGCTCGGGGTGGGCACGGCTCCGGTAGCCATCGCCGGTCACGCCGCCGGTGAGGTGGTTGTCTTTACCCCGGTCGGGTCTCGGGCGCTCCGTTACGCCCAAGACCTGATCGACACGGCCGGCCTCCACTCGACGACCGCCCTGCTCGTGAGCGGGCGCCTGGCATTGCCACTGCAGCTGCGGGGTGTCAAGTATCCCGCCGGAGCGCAGTTGCCAACTCCTCTCCGAGCCTCTTTGGTAGCTTCGGGAGGGGTGGGTCAGACCTCGCTGGATGGCGCCCAGTACGTCGTGGCCGAGCAGTCCCTGCGCGACTCAAAGGGATCGGCGACGGCCAAGCTGGTTGTCCTCGAGTCGGGTGCGGCGGTGGGGGTCAGCGTGGCCGACCTGGCCCTCCCCCTGGCCCTGGCCGTGGCCGGCGTTCTCCTCCTCGGGATGGCCCTGGTCTTTCTCCTGGTCGAGCACTTCTTGAATCGTCCCCTGCGCCGACTCGACATCGCGGTGCAGCGCCTTGGTCTCGACGCCTACGCCGCCCCGGTCGCGGTCGAGGGCGGCGCCGAGGAGATAACTCGGCTCGCCGCCAACTTCGAATTGGTGCGCAAGCAGTTGCGACGCCAGCTGCTGATTGCCACTGGCCGCACCGTCATCGCGTCCACACTGACCGGCAACGCGCCTTTGGAGCAGACCCTGGACCAGGTGCTGCGCAGCCTGGTCGACCTCCTCGACGCCGACATCGCCATGATCCTTCTCCGCCCGCAACCGCAGATGCCCCGCGGACTGCTCCTGGCGACCGGGATCCCTGAACCGGGGCCCACCTGGGCAGAGCTGGAGAGCACCGACGGGATCATCGGCGGCTTGATTCGTGAGCCGCGCTTTCTAGTCCGCACCCACCTACGTCCCGACGAGCGCAGTGGACCGGAAGAGCAGTTGGGCCTCCGCGACTGCTTGGTCGAACCGATGCGCTCCGAAGACCACGACCTGGGACTTCTCCTAGTCGGCAACAAACGCAACGCCTACATCGATGAGGACTACACCCTCTGTCGGGGAGTGGCGGACCAGATCGTGATCGCCGTCGAAAAGAGCACCCGCCTGGCGGTGACGCAGCGTGAAGCCACCACTGACGAAATGACCGGTCTTTACAACTACCGCTTCCTGGTTGGGTATCTCGACCAGCAGGTAAACGTAGCCGAGCGCGCCAGTTCGCCACTTTCGGTGTTGATGCTGGACCTGGATCATTTCAAAGACGTCAATGACAGCCACGGCCATCCCGCAGGAGATCGTCTCCTCCGTCAGTTCGCCAGTCTCATGGTCGAGACCACTCGCAAGTCGGACCTGGCCGCTCGTTACGGCGGCGAGGAGTTTGTGGTGGTGATGGCCAACACCTCGCGTGCCGACGCCGAGGTGGTGGCGGACAAGATTCGCGCCGCAGTCGAGGAGATGTCGGTTCGTCTCAACGACGGTGCTGAGGTGCAGATCACCGTCAGCATTGGCGGAGTGACTTTCCCGGAGGGATCCAAGGGGGCGCGCAACCTTCTCGACCTGGCGGACCGTGCCCTCTACGCGGCCAAGCGCAACGGCCGCAATCGGGTGGAGTTCCTCGACCTCGCCGCGGTCAGCGGAGAGCCGGTCAACTCCTGAACTTCGTCGAGCCCCTAGCATGGTCGCGACCATGCCCGCCCTGATCGACCTGCGCAGCGACACGGTGACCCGTCCTTCGTCGGGCATGCGCCAGGCGATGGCCCGAGCCGAGGTGGGCGACGATGTCTTCGGCGAGGATCCCACCGTCGGCCAGCTCGAGGAGCGCGTCGCCAGCATGCTGGGCAAGGATTCGGCCCTGCTCTGCCCCAGCGGGACCATGGCCAATCTGATCGCAGTCGCCAGCGCAGCGTATCCGGGCGACGAGGTGCTGGTGGATTCGGAGTCGCATATCCTCCACTACGAGTTGGCCGGGACCGCGCTGATCGCCGGCATCCAGTTGCGTAATTTTGATGCTCCGGCAGCCGGTTGCCCGACGCTGGCTCAACTGGAGGCGCTGCAACGCCTGGCTGATCCCGACCACGAGCCGCGTACCGCGTTGCTCTGTCTGGAGCAGACCCACAACCGCCGAGGCGGAACAGTAGCCCCTATCGAACAGCTGCGCAACGCCAGCGAGACCGCTCACCGCATGGGCCTCTCGGTACACCTGGACGGCGCCCGCTTGGTCAACGCCGCCACCAGCTTGGACGTTCCCCTGACCGAGTTCACCGACTGCGTCGACTCCTCCACCTTTGCCCTCTCCAAGGGCCTGGGCTGTCCGGCGGGCACGCTTTGGGTGGGATCGACAGAGAGTCGGCGTCGCGCCCATACCTGGCGCAAGCGCTTGGGCGGGGGCATGCGCCAGGTGGGGATTTTGGCTGCCGCCGGGCTCTACGCCCTGGACAACAACGTCGACCGACTCCGCGAGGACCACGAAAACGCGCGCCACCTGGCCGAGATGCTGCAGTCGTCTCCCGGGGTGACCGTCGACCCCCAGGTGGTCCAGAGCAACATCGTGCTTTTGGAGACGGCCGAAGACGCCAACGTGATCGTGGAGCGGGCTCAGCGGGCCGGCGTGCTCACCGTACCGTTTACTGCGCACACCGTACGCTGCGTCACCCACCTCGACGTGGGCGCCGAGGATATTCAGGCCGCTGGTGAGCGGCTGCGCGAGGTTTTCGCGGCCTGATCCCAACGGCTAGGGCAAAGGAAAGGAGCGGGCCCGATGGACCCGCTCCCTCACAGCTATCAGGTAGCGAGCAGCCTCAGGCGGCTCAGGAACCCGCCAGTGTCACCCGACCGCGGCGCTTCGCAGGGCGACGGGTCGCCTTGGGAGCAGCAGCGGCGCGAGTCGTGCGGCGACGGGCCGTCGGCCGCGCCTTCCGGG
>JBAQYY010000124.1:0-8388 GCA_049790415.1 Candidatus Dormiibacterota bacterium
CGCAGATCTCAGCTCGGAGATGGGGAAACTTCGCGCTCAACTCCCGGAAGGCGGCGATGAACTGGGGAACCCCCTTGATGGGCACCAGCCGTCCGACGAAGAGCATGGTGTCGCGCTGCTCGTAGCCGCCCCCGGGCAGCAGCCAGTCGGTGTCGATTCCCACCGGGATGACGGAGATCTTGGCTGGCGGCACCGCGTAGTCGTTGACCAGGGATTCCGCGGTCGACGGCGAGACCGAGATGACGTGGTCCGAGAAGCGGTAGGCACGGGCCTCGATGGAGCCCAGCGGACGGGTCGCCAGCCGCCTCCCATGAGCCGTCCGGTAGGTGTGGTTGGCGGTATAGACCAAGGGTGCGGTGGGCGGATGCCGGAAGAGCAGGACTCCCCCCGGTCCGCCCAGGGCGTGCCAGAGATCGGGGTGTAGCCGAGTGGCCACTTCAGGCAGGCGGCGGCGGAGCCAGAGCGAGAAGTCCAGGGGCGCCCGGCGGGTGCGCTTGGGGATGCGCAGGCCGGGACCCCAGGGGGTTCGCCGGGCACTGACCACTTCCATGGCGTAGCCGAGCTCGGGCATGGCCTGTTCCAGGGCACCGGCGTAGCGCCCCTGACCCCCAATCGGCGGCACATCGTCGTAAGAGAGAAGCGCGACTCGGGAACTCAGCGCTGGCACTGCTGGCAGTAGACCGTGGTTCTTCCCCCTACCCGGGTTTGCCGCAGCAGAGCACCGCAGCGGACGCATGGTAAGCCACCTCGGCCATAGACGAAGAGAGCTTCGTGGGCCTCCCCCTTGGCACCGAAGCCGTCGCGAAAGTCGGAGAAGGAGCTGCCCCGGAGTCGAAGCGCCGCGCGCATCACAACCGGCAGGGCCAGTAGCAACCGCCGCGCCTCGAGTCGACTCAGGGTGGAACCTCGGCGGGTGGGTCTGAGCCTGGCTAGGAAGCAGGCTTCATCGGCGTAGATGTTGCCGCAGCCAGCGATTAGCGCCTGATCGAGCAGGGCCGCCTTGATCTGTCGCGAGGAGTTGCGCAGGATCTCGGCAACCCCGCTGCTGGCAAAGCCCGGCGACAGCGGCTCGGGACCCAATCGGGGGAGGGCCCCGAGCCGGGTCAGCTGAGCAGGTTGGCCCAAGAGGACTCGCCCAAACCGCCGGGGGTCTCGGTAGCGCAGCTGAGATCCATCGTCGAGGTCAAGGATCAGATGGGTGTGAACAGCCCAGGGGGTCGATGGTTGGGCCATGGTCAGGGTCCCTGTCATACCGAGATGAACCACCAGGTGCTCCCCACTGCCAAGGCGGAGGTGAATGAACTTGCCGCGCCGGGTGACCGCCTCGACCCTCTGTCCCTCGAGGAGGAACGGTAGGGCGTCGCCGTCTCCAAACCTCAGTACGGAAGGGCGGATCAACTCGGCCCTGCTTATGACGTGGCCGAGGAGGTTGGGCCTGAGATCGCGAACGATGGTCTCGACCTCAGGCAGTTCGGGCATGCCGAGCTAGGCGACTGCCCGCTGCAGCGGGCTCAAGTCTCTCCAGTTCGGGCCGGTCTTGAGGTCGACCACCAAGGGCACACTGAGCTCAATCGCCGCAGCCATTCCCTCGGTAGCCAGCTCCGCCAGTGACTGCACCTCGCCAAGGGGAGCCTCGAAGACCAGCTCGTCGTGCACTTGGAGCAGCATCCGGGCCGCCAAGCTGGAGGCTCGCAGGGCCTGAGCGGTGCGAATCATGCCCAGCTTCATGATGTCGGCGGCGGAGCCCTGGATGGGCATGTTGATGGCCATCCGTTCGCTGGCCTCGCGCACCTGGCGGTTGCTTGAGTTGATGTCCGTCATGTAGCGGCGTCGACCGAGGATGGTGGATACATAACCTTGGCTGCGCGCCGCCTGGCGCACCGACTCGAGGTACCCCTGGACCCCCTCATAGGTAGCGAAATAGCGGCGGATGAAGTCCTCGGCCACGTCGGTTCCGATGCCCAGGTCACGCGAAAGTCCGTAGCTGGAGAGCCCGTAGAGGATGCCGAAGTTGACGACCTTGGCCATCCGTCGCTGCTCGGCCGAGACCTCAGCCTGGACCACTCCGAAGACTTGAGCGGCGGTGTCGGCGTGCACGTCGTCTCCGCGGGCAAAGGCGGCGGCGAGACGGGCATCGCCACTGAGGTGAGCCAGGACGCGCAGTTCGATCTGCGAGTAGTCGGCGGAGACCAAGACCCAGTCTTTCTGCCCGGGTACGAAGGAGGCGCGAATCCGTCGCCCCAGCTCGGTCCGAATCGGGATGTTCTGCAGATTGGGATCACTGGAGGACAGCCGGCCGGTGGCAGCCACCGCCTGGTTGAAGCTGGTGTGCACCCGGCCGTCATCCGGATCGACCAGCTCCGGTAGGGCATCCACGTAGGTGCTCTTCAGCTTGGTCACCTGGCGCCACTCCAAGAGGTGCGACACGATGGGGTGCTCTTCGCGAAGCGACTCCAGCGCCTGGGCATCTGTGGAGCGTCCGGTCTTGGTTCGCCGCGAGCTCTTCAGGCCTAGTTCGTCATAGAGCAGGGTGGCCAACTGAGACGTCGAGCCGGGGCTGAAGGCCCGTCCTGCCAAGCGGAACATTTCGACCTCGAGCTCAGCGATCTGGACCGTTAGAGTGGCAGAAATGGCCCGCAGCTGGGCGGCGTCCAGGCGCACGCCCAGGGCCTCCATGTCGGCCAGAATCTCGAGCACGGGGAGCTCCAGGTCGCGGAGCAGTCCGGTAGCGCCAAGGGCCTCCAGGCGCTGCTCGAGATTGGCTCGGATGGCAGCCGCGCAGGCAGCCTCTCCCCCAAACAGATGGGTGGCCTGGTCGACAGTTAGCGAGGAAGGCTGTCGTATGGCAATCCCCTTGCCCAAATAGTCCTCGCGGTCGGGAGCAGGTGGCCCCTCCCACTCTCTTGAGAGCGCCGCCAAGGTCGGTGTACGGCTGCGGGAGTCGGCCAGATAGGCGGCCAGAACACAGTCGAACCCCTCGCCCTGCAAGCCCACCCCGGCACCCCGCAGAGCCAGGATGGTGTCTTTGAGTTGGTAGCTGGACTTGCCCGCGCTGGCACTCGCCAGTAGTTCGAAGAGCGGGGTCAACTGGGTCTCGGTCAGTCCCCCCGACTCGCCGCCATGATCAAGGTCAATCGGGCAGTACCAGCTCTGGTCCGCGCCGATGGCAAGTGCCAGTCCGACCAGCTTGCCTTTGCGGGCCGGGCCATCAGCGGCAACGCCGACCGTGAAGGATCCCTTCTCGCGTAGGTGCTCGGCCATGGCGAGTAAGCCCTCCGGGCTGGTCACCAGCTGAGTCGGTGCCGCCAAGGGTCGATCCGGCGAGAGCGCTGCCTGGGTCGCAGTGGTACGGGGCAACCGGGTCACCAGGCTGGGCATACCCAGTTCCTCGAGGAGCGTGGCGGCGGCCTCCCGGTCGTAGTCCTGGAGCCGGCAGCTGTCCAGGTCCAGAACCACCCCGGGGACGTCTTGGACTATGGTCACCAGCTCCCGGCTCAATCGGGCCAACTCCACGTTGGCACTGAGCGCCTTGCGGACTCGGCCCTCGGGCATCGACGCGATGGCGTCGAGAACCGCGTCCAGGGAGCCGTAGGTCTGAATCAGTGTGGCCGCCGTCTTCTCACCGATGCCCGGGACGCCCGGAATGTTGTCGCTGCTGTCCCCTCGGAGCGCCTTGTAATCGATGATCCGAATTGGGTCGAAGCCGAAGCGCTGGCGCACCGCGGCCACGTCGTAGGTGACCGGGTCGCTGCTCCCTCGACGGCTGCTCTGCATCACCGTGCTCTCGTTCACCAGCTGCAAGAGGTCCATGTCGCCGGAGAGGATCACCGTCTGACAACCCGCCTCCCGGGCTTGCCGGGCGAGGGTGCCGAGGACATCATCGGCCTCGAAGCGAGGCACCATCAAGGCTGGGATATTCAGTCGCTCGGTGATCTGCTGGCAGACGGACACCTGAGTCACCAGCTCGTCGGGGGTGGTTGCGCGGGTCGCCTTGTAGGTGGCGAACTTTTCGTCTCGAAAGGTCTGCCCAGGGGGGTCAAAGGCGGCCACGGCACAGTCGAAGCCCTGCTCCAGCGCCAAAAGCAAGATGGAGGTGTAGCCATAGGCGACCCGGATCGGCTCGCCGCGCCGATTGGTCATCTCGGGGAGAGCGTGATAGGCGCGGAAGGCCAAGCCGTGGGAATCAACCAGGAGTAGGCGGGGCCGCCCCGCCGCCTCAGCCAACATGGGCCAATTATCCGGACCCATCCCTAGGAGCCTCCGCATTCAGAACAGCCCAGGTGGGCTGCCCGTGCGACCGGCGTACACTTGCCGCCTCGACGGCATCTAGGGGAGGCGGGATTAGGTGGTTCTGCGCCATGCCACCTGGAGGAGGGTGGGCTCCCGGCGAGGTTCGTGTCGGTGCCTCGCCAGCGGGTAACCCTACGCGATGTCGCTCGGACTGCCGGTGTCGACCCGGGAACTGCTTCTCGCGCCCTTAGCCCGGCCAAGAGGCACCTCGTCAATAGCGCGACCGCGGACCGGGTGCGAGAGGCTGCCCGTCAACTTGAATTTCAACCGGACCCGGCCGCCCGAAGCCTGAAGACGAGACGTTCGTACACCATCGGCGTGCTCATTCCCGATCTCACAAATCCCCTCTTTCCGCCCATCGTACGCGGCATCGAAGACACCCTCAGCGGACACGGCTTTGTCGCCTTGATCGGTAACACCGATAACGACGACGGCCGCGAGCGTCTGGTATTTGAGGGCATGCGCGCCCGCAATGTCGATGGATTCATCGTGGCCACGGCGCGTCTGCAACATCCCTTTCTGGACCTGGCTGCCAGCGAAGACCTGAGCGTGGTACTGGTGAATCGCATCCTCAGCGACGACTTCTTCCCCTCGGCATCCGTCGATGACGCCCTCGGGTCGAGTCTGGCAGTAGCCCATCTAGCCAAGCTGGGACACAGGCGAATCGCCCATATTGCTGGGCCACAGACCTTCTCCACGGGACGAGGCCGCCTCCAAGGCTTCCAGGCCGGCATGGCGGCGGCCGGTCTGACCATCGACCAAGAGTTGGTGGCGTTTGCCAACGTATTCAGCCGCGCCGAGGGGCAGCGCTGCCTGGCCGAGCTGCTTTCTCGAGGAGCCCCATTCACCGCCGTGGTGGCCGCCAACGACCTTCTCGCGCTGGGGTGCTACGCCCTTCTGGAGGCCAACCAATTGCGCTGCCCTGATGACGTGTCGGTAGTCGGTTTCAACGACATGCCGTTTCTGGACCTCTTGCGCCCGCCGCTCACCTCGGTACGAATCCCCCACTACGAGATTGGCGTAGCGGCCGCACTCCTGATCGTTGCCCGGCTCGGAGCCGATCTGGGGCCGATGCATTCCCAACGGCTCACCCCCGAGTTAGTTGTTAGGGGCTCGACCGCACCGCCGCAGGCGATGCGGGCGGCCTGAACGAGCGGGTCCGCTCCCCTACTCGAGACGGCGGGCCAGGTAGAGATCGGTGCGGTACTTTTGCTGGATCACGTCCCCGTGTCCGGCGAGCACGCCGGCGATCCCCTCAAGTAGGCCGCCAAGTACTGCCGGGTCCAAGAGTCGGTGGTCGGACTGGGTCTGGAGCAAGCCCAGGTACTCCTCGGTCGAATAGGTAACCGACCAGAGGTATTCGTCGCTTTGGATTTCGCCGAACAAGCCATCGGTCTCGATCTCGGCCTGACGATCTTCAGCGGTGTTGCTGGGGACCCTGGCCCCCAGATTAGGCGCCTCGCGTTGATAGACAGCTTCGATCGCGCTCGCCACGACATCCTGACCGTCGCCACCGGCGTTGTCTCTGTTCCAGAGAAGAGCCAGGCCTCCGTCCGGTCGGAGGGCTTGGTGGGCCTTGCCGAACCTGATCTCGGGGTCTAGCCAGTGCCAGGCCTGGGCGGAGACGACCACGGCGAAAGGTTGATCCGGCAGCGGCCAGGGTTCGAAGGCGGACTCCTCGACCAAAACGCCGGGGTAGCCCGCCGTGCTGCGCCTGGCGATCCGCGCCATCTCTGGGCTCGGCTCCAGAGCCGTGACCTGCAGTCCTCTCCCAGCTAGGGGTAAAGTCGCCCTCCCAGTTCCAGCCCCTACCTCAAGGACCCGGTCCCCGGCATGCAGTTGCCCGAATTCCATGATCCGGTCAAAGGCAGCCTCGGGATAGCCGGGGCGGTGCCGTTCGTAGAGTTCGGCGACTTCACCGAAGACGAGCCGCTGCTCGCGATCTTGCATTGCTGTCCCATCCTTCAACTGGCGACCCCAACGATTGTCGCGCCGGCGAGCGCGGGCAAGCTGCCCGGTCAAGTTCAGTCTTGGCGGGGCTATGATGGAAGGGACATCGCGAATTCCCGGCGACTCGGTCAGCGGCCGGATCCGAGGGGCCGGTACCGGGCCTTTCGGAACAGCCGAGTGTGAGGAGCCCATGGACGTGATCGAGATGTCGGTGGACAGCATCCGGGTCCACATGCCCAGCGGGCAGCACGTGGTCGTGCTCAAGCAGAAGGACTCAGAGCGCTTCCTTCCGATCTGGGTGGGCATAGCCGAAGCCAACGCGATCGCCCTGAGGATCACGGGTATCCAGCCTGACCGTCCCCAACCTCATGACCTCATGGTCAACATGCTGACTCTCTTAGATGTCACCGTCCGCCGGGTGGTCGTCGCCGAATTGCGCGACGACATCTTTCACGCCCGGATCATCGGTGAGCGGGCTGGCCAAGAGGTGATCTTCGACGCCCGGCCCAGTGATGCCATTGCCCTGGCGGTTAGAGTCGAGTCGCCGATCTACGTCGTCGAAGAGATACTCGATCAGGCGGGAGTGCTGCCCGACACCCAAGCTGAGGATGGCAGTCGGTTAGCGGTTTTCCAACAGATGGTCAACGACATGAACCTGCCCGACCTCGACACCCCGGACGCCTGACCACACTTCTGGGGGCCAGCATGGCGGAATGGCAGACGCGGCGGTCTCAAAAACCGTTGAGCGCAAGCTCGTGAGGGTTCGACTCCCTCTGCTGGCACGCCAGCCCAAATTGATGACCGCCCGCCGCCGTAATCCTCAACTTTCCCGCCAATTAAGGGCGATCAATGAAGCAACCTAACGACACCGCGGAATCCGCCAGCGGCGCCGACACCGACCACGTATTCCACGCCTGGTCCGCTCAGCGGGGGACCAGGTATTTCAAGCCGTCCGGCGGACAAGGCAGCTGGTTCTGGGACGAATCCGGGCGCCGATATCTGGACTTCGCCTCCCAACTCGTGTTCCTCAATCTTGGCTACCAGCATCCTGCCTTGATCGCTGCCATCAAGGCTCAAGCCGAAGTCATGTGCACACTAGCCCCTGACTTCGCCAATAACCGACGCAGCGAACTGGCGGGACTGATCGCAGCCCGGGCCCCGGGCGACCTTAACTACGTCTTCTTCACCAACGCTGGCACTGAGGCCAACGAGCATGCCCTCCGGATGGCCCGACTCCACACCAGCCGGCATAAAGTGCTCAGTGCCTATCGCAGCTACCATGGGGCAACTGGGGGCTCCATCGCCCTCACCGGTGATCCCCGACGCTGGGCCAGCGAGCCGGGCATGGCCGGGGTTGTCCACTTCATGGGGCCCTACCTTTATCGATCACCCTTTGGATGCCTCACCGAGGCGGAGGAGTCCCGAGCCGCTCTCGCCCACCTCCGCGAGGTGATCCAGCTGGAGGGACCGGCAACTATCGCGGCGATATTCCTGGAGACCCTGGTAGGGACTAACGGGGTGCTGGTACCTCCGCCGGGCTACCTTGCCGGGGTGCGCGCCCTGTGCGACGAATTTGGCATTCTCATGGTCTGCGACGAGGTAATGGTGGGATTCGGCCGGATTGGAGAGTGGTTCGCCGTGGACGCCAGGGGAGTGACACCGGACCTGATCACCTTTGCCAAGGGGGTCAACTCCGGATACGTTCCCTTGGGCGGGGTGGTCGTCTCCTCGGCCATCTGGGAAACCTTCGCGGACCGGGCCTACCCCGGGGGCCTCACCTACTCGGGGCATCCCCTGGCCTGTGCTGCGGCCGTAGCCAGCATCCGGGTCATCGAGGAGACTCAGCTCCTGGACCACGTTCGCCAGCTCGGCGACCAGGTGGCCGGCCCTTGGCTGCGCTCTCTCATGGAGCGCCACCCCTCAGTCGGTGAGGTACGGGGCCGGGGTCTCTTCTGGGCAGTGGAACTGGTGCGGAATCGCCAGACCAGGGCGATGCTCGTCCCCTTCAATGCCGCCGGCGCCGCCAAGGAGCCCATGAATGAGCTGGTCGCAGCCTGTCGGGATCTGGGCTTTTGGCCGTTCAGCCACTTCAACCGGATCCACGTGGCGCCGCCCTTGGTGATCACCGCCGAGGAGCTTGCTGATGGC
>JBAQYY010000125.1:0-4331 GCA_049790415.1 Candidatus Dormiibacterota bacterium
GGCATGCTGGTGGGGGTCATCGTGTTCTCCTGGTCTTGCAAGGGTCTGGTTGCACGGTGGCCTTTTTCGCGCCCACCTCGAGCTCGAATCCGGCCTCGCTATTTACACCACTCTATGGGGCACGACCGAAGCTAGTAGCCTCACGTTGACGGGTAAGCTCGTGCTAGGCTCGCTGTCTAGTGGGGAGGAGATAGCTAGCGTCTCCTCAACGTGGAAGAACACGGATGGCGTCAATGATGCTGTCTACGCCCAAGTGCTGTGCTCCGCGTTTGGAAATGGCACCTACAGTGCCGAGACCACCGGATCCTTTACCTATGAAGGCAAGACCTACCCGGTAGAAGCCTCCTCAGTCAACAACATACCTGTCACAGGATGCTGACCGAAGCCGACGCGCTGTAGAGCTGCCTCCTTGAGCTCGGATGATCCATGCTCTCAGGCTCGTCCTCCTGCGGTTCGACTTCGCGGACGTACGGCCCGAGCGCTCTGTTGCGAGCGGCGGTGTCGCGCGTCGGTAAACTCAGTCAGTGCAACCGTCGAGCGAGTCCTTCACAGTTGAGTCGCTTTCAGAAGCGAGTCTCGGCCGGAGATGGCCCGCTCAGACGGGATAGAGAGTTGCTAGGGAGAGCGCCGTGACTTTGGTCGCCGGGCAGGCGGAGTCGAGCGAGGCGTCAGAAGGCGCGTGGCTGGAGTCGAAGGCACGCTGGTCTGATCGACGGTCGGTGGGCTCTCTCGTACCCGAGGGCTATGCCGCCTATGCCAGGCTGCTACACCCTGCCGAAGCACGGCAGTCGAGCGTCTCTTCCCCTGTGCGCTGGAGGGAGATTGCCCGTTGGAGTGGGTCGCGGCTGACGTCGACGACAGGCTTCATGGGGATAGCGCTTCCGCGGGCCAAGACAGAGCTCCCACCACCGTGGCGATCAGGGCCCGCCAAAGGGTCTATGACTACAGGCGACGCAAGAGCACTCGTGACCGTGCTGCGAGGGCATACGACTACTCCACACCGCTGCTGGTTTTGTGTCTGGGAGGGGTACGGGTGGCTCAACACCCACGACTCTGATCTGCCCGGGTTGAGTGTCCCTCCGGATCAGCGGGCCCCTAGCATCCTGGCCAGTCCTAAGGCCACAGTCAATGGACGTGGATACTTTCTGTTCCAGGGAGACGCTCAACTGGCGCTTTCTCTTTCGGAACGGGTGCGACAAACCCCGAACATATGGTGGCCGATGGATCGTAGTTGGTGCGTCGTATCAGACGTCGACCTTGATTGCACGTACGTTGGTGGCACCGCAGACGCAATCGAGGCGATCCTAAGCGACATTGATTTGGAGGTGCTCCCAGCCAGGCTGACGGATCGCCGGCAGACACCGCCGTCAGGCCCCTACCGCCAGTACCTACGACGGATGACGGTGTCGCTCTTGGCCTCGGGCTCGGCCAAACTGTCCACACCGATCGGTGGTTTGGAGGCTCGCCTTCGCGGAGAGGGTCGAGGCCAGTCGATCACCGTCGAGTGGACCGGGCCCGATGGGGCCTGGTCCGGGCAGCTCAGCGCCACTTTGGGGGCGGCCGGCGTTGCCCGGAGCACGGCTTATCTTGCGCAGGGCCTCGAGGCCTTAGCCAGAGGTAACTAAACAGGACGCGACGAGTGGCCCCTGCTCTACTGTGATCCGCTGTCGACTAGCCCGGAAGAGTGCCCAAACCTCCCCTCGAGTGAGGCCAGCTCGCCTCCCAAGGCAACTTGGAGGTGGTCGAACATTAGTCGTTCGGCATCTTCGATGTTTCCAGCCGAGATCACATCGGCGAGGTGAGAATGTCCAGCCCCAGACCACGTCTGGCCATAGTCTCCATCGTTGAGCGCAACTAACCGGTAGCGGGTTAGACGCTCCCAGAGGCGAACCAGCGACTCCGTGAGCACGGTGTTTCTCGCAGCTTCGTGAATAGCCCGGTGGAAGCTTCCGTGGGCCGCGTGCCAGACGAGCATGTCGTTAGTCGGCGGCAGCTGCGCAAGGGACGTGAATAACGATCGTTCCTCTGGTGTCGCTCTAATGGCCGCCAAACCGGCCGCCAGGGGCTCAAGACATAGTCGGACCTCCCGAAGCTCGTTCAGTTCGCAGCGCGTCAAGGGGATGACCGAAGCCATCTTGTCGCTACGAAACTCGACGAGGCCCTCTCCCTCAAGCCGCCTAAGGGCCTCTCGGAGCGGGGTGACCGAAACCCCCAGTGCCGGGGCAAGACCTTCCTGGTTTAGAACCGTCCCTGGCGCGAGGGAGCCATCGAGGATCCGCCTTCGTAGCTCCGCATACGCGGCTTCGCTCTTGGTCCGTACCTCTATCCGAGCGACAGAAATCGTGTCGCGTGAAGCGTCATCTGGTACAGACCCCTCCACGAATGCGACCACTGGTGGCATCTCAGGTCGCACCTAGGTCGTCGTGACCGATTGTTCAGGAGTCATGCATGGTGGGTAGTCGGGCGCAGTTTTGGTGGGCGTCCCCGCGGAGCTCAGCGCCAGACTACCGTACAGGGGTGCGTCCACTGTCCCGTCCGCGACCTCTGACGTGATCCGCAGCATCGCCCCCCTTGCGAACGCAATCTGCGCTGGTGGAGCGACTATAGCAACATCTGGCTGACCAATCTGCCACCTGAGTCAGCCTCCCCACCGCGGCGACACCCGGTCATCCTGCCTCTCGCAGCCTGACCAAGGGCCCCAACCAGCGGCGGAAAAGACATTCAGTGGACGAAGCGGTCACGTCCCATAGATTGGTGTAATTAGCGGGGCCGAGGGAGTGCTCGAGAAGGGCACAAGAAAGGCCACCGTGCAACCAGACCCTTGCAAGACCAGGAGAACACGATGACCCCCACCAGCATGCCACTGGACACGCTTCTTGGCCACGTCTCGAACTCGGACCAGGATGCCCTGCGGGAGATCCTGGAGCACACCCTGCAAGCCCTGATCGAGGTGGAGGCGGCCCAGGTGGTGGGTGCCCAGCCGCACGAGCGCACGGAGAGCCGGGTGGGCCAGCGCAACGGGCACCGGCCGAGGACGCTGGACACCAGGGTGGGCCGGCTGGAGCTGGAGATCCCCAAGCTGCGCCAGGGGAGCTTCCTGCCCAGTTTGCTGGAGCCCAGGAGGCGAATTGAGCGGGCGCTGTGGGCTGTGATCCAGGAGGCCTGGGTGCACGGGGTGAGCACCCGCAAGGTGGACGACCTGGTCCAGGCGATGGGCGGCTGCCACGTCTCCAAGAGCGAGGTCTCCCGGATCTGTTCGGAGCTGGACCTGGAGCTGGCGTTGTTCCGGGAGCGGCCGCTGGACGACGGCAAATACCCCTACGTCTGGTTCGACGCGACGTACGAAAAGGTGCGCCAGGGTGGGCGGATTGTGAGCCAGGCGGCGGTGGTGGCGATTGGAGTGAGGGAGAGCGGCGAGAAGTGCGTCCTGGGCGTGGCGGTGGGGGCTAGCGAGACCGAGGCCTTCTGGCTGGAGTTCTGCCGCTCTTTGGTGGGCCGGGGACTCTCCGGGGTCCAGCTGGTGATCTCGGATGCCCACGAGGGGCTGCGGAGCGCGCTGGCCCAGTGCTTCGCCGGCGCCAGCTGGCAACGCTGCACGGTGCACTTCCCGCGCAACGTGGTGGCGGCCTGTTCCCGCCAGGACGCCCCGGCGGTGCTGGCAGTGGTGAAGACGGTCTTCGCCCAGCCCAGCCAGCAGGCGGCGGGACAGGCGATCTCCCAGGCGCTGGAGCTGCTGGAGCCGAGGCACCCCAAGGTGGCCCGGCTGCTGCGGGACGCCGAGCCGGACATCCTCGCCTACCTGACGTTCCCCAGTGAGCACTGGCGCTCCATTCGCTCCACCAACGCCCTGGAGCGGGTGAACGCCGAGATTGACCGCAGGGCCAAGGTGGTGGGCATCTTCCCCAACAGCGCCGCTCTGCTGCGTCTCTCCACCGCGGTGCTCCAGGAGCAGCACGACGAGTGGCAGGATGGCCGCTGCCACTTCTCCCAACAGTCCATGGCCCGGCTGGACCCCCAACACCAGGACCGCCTCACCAACCCCCTGACTGCCGGGTTAGCTGCCTGATGAATCTAGCCCTGAGCTCCGCCGGCTTTTACACCACTTCTTGGGACTTGACTGACGAAGCTCGTCCACACATGTATTTAAGGGCTGTCTGAGGCGTATTAGACCACCTGTTTAGGTCTCGCAGAACAGCCTTTCAACCCTGAGTAAAGAAGAGCCGCCCCAGACCCCTGAGGCGGCTCTTTGAACTGAAACTTATGCCGGTTTTTGCTGATACTTAACGGAGGCTCCCGTTGAGCCTTTTGCGAGTTTCTGGAAGGGCCAGCAG
>JBAQYY010000126.1:0-4191 GCA_049790415.1 Candidatus Dormiibacterota bacterium
GGCATGCTGGTGGGGGTCATCGTGTTCTCCTGGTCTTGCAAGGGTCTGGTTGCACGGTGGCCTTTTTCGCGCCCACCTCGAGCTCGAATCCGGCCTCGCTATTTACACCACTCTATGGGGCACGACCATAGACGGGTGATCGCCCTCTATAAGAACGCAGGTGAGGTCACTTCCTCTACGTCGGGTCGTCATATTGAGGACTACAACCAATCCCTGTGCGTCAGGACGGGTACAGATCACCCAAAGGTGATGAAGGCTTGTGGGATTGCGCTCGCGAAGGGCGTCTCCGATCTGGAGCGCCACCTGCCAGCTACGAAGTCAGGCCAAGCTTCCGGACAGAAGCCGCGACATTGACGACACCGCGTCGACCTCTTCCGACCAGGCCGCGATGTCGCTGTCGGACCAACCTTCAAGTCGCAAGATTGCCTCGGCATCGATCGGCTTGCTTGACTTCCCAGGGTTCTCCCACTCGGGCATAGTCGCGTGGAGGTAGTCCCTAAGCTGGAATTGATCCATATGGCCGAATTCCGTCCACACGGCTGCCAGCACTTCCGTCTCGTAGTCAGATAGCGCGACGGCCTCGTCGGGAGGGTCTTGAACGAGCATCACGTCGAACCCGGAGTTCGGCGAAATCAGCTTCCGCCAATCTGGTCCCGGCGGGGCATCCCCTTTAAGGAGATTGAGCACATAGCTAAGAACGGGTCCGTGCTCCATGGAGCACATCTGATCACCAGTGATCACGAAGCCCGTCTCGACTAAAGATCGGCGGTCTGCGAGATACAGGAGCTTGTCCAGCTTCATGTAGGACATGCGGCCACCACTCAACTGGAGCAGTCGCGCCGCAGCCTCGGCTGCCTTGCGCTCTTTGAATTCAAATTTCATGGCAAGACTCCTCCGAACACCTGTTCGCGAGTCCTGGGAGTATAGCACGCCAGGTGTGCCATGTATATACCTGCCATATACTGGACTTCGGAGGCGCCGGGACTGCTTGGAGCATCTCGCCCCGTTCGTCTAGTGGCCAAGGACACCGCCCTCTCAAGGCGGAGATCAGCGGTTCGAATCCGCTACGGGGTACCACACCAGCCGCCGACCGCGACTGAGGAGAGAGAGATATGAGCAGCGAGCAAGACCCGCCCCGTCCCCTTACCAGCGTCCCGGTGGCGCCCCATAGCCACCAGATTCAGGCTGCGCACAGAACCGTGCTCCCCGAGGAAGATCCCGCGGCGGTGACGCAGCTGGCGGAGATCCTGGCCCCTGCCCGGGGCGCCCCGGGGGCAGACCGCTCCGAACTGCTTCGCCAGCTCTGTGCCAACTACCCGTCCTTTCTCGACGGCTGGGCGAGGCTGGCCGAGGCGGCGTACTCGGGGGCCGATCCGGTCGGCGCGTACGCCTTCGCCCGAGTCGGCTACCACCGCGGACTCGACCGCCTGCGGCGTCACGGTTGGGGCGGAAGCGGCCAGGTCCAGTGGGCTGAACCTACCAACCGTGGGTTCTTGCGGAGCCTCTACATGCTGATGCTCGCCGCGGCCGCCATCGGTGAGGACGAGGAAGCATCGCGCTGTCGGCAGTTCCTGCTCGACTTGGATCCGAACGACGGCCTCGGGGTCGCGCGTCTGGGGCCGCTGAGCAACGACCAGATGGTCGGGGTCGACCAACTCCCCTAGGTGGTGGTCGGGGGATCGTCCCCAGCTGGCGGCTCCAGCTTGCCGCCCTTAGGCACCGGACCCTTGAAGCCGGCCGCGGTTCGGTGGCCGCCGCCGCCGTAGCGGGCAGCAATCAGGCTGACGTCGACGCCCCCAGGTGTGGAACGCAGCGACCAGCGGGCCGCGTCCCCGCTGCCCTGCCACCAGACTCCGGCAAACGGATGGCCAGCCGCGAGCACGTCGCCGATTTCGCTCTGGAGCACGGCGCTGTTTACGGTCGGAACCACGGTGCCGAGAATTTCCACTGGGGTGGCGTGCGCGGCGACCCGCTCCACCATTCGACGTTGGTAGCGGAGCAAGGCACGGCCTTCGACACGGAGCTGCTCAACATCGATGGAATCCCATGTTTTGAAGTCAAAATCATGAGCGCGCAGGGCGGCTGAGACCTCTTCACTCTCTGGCAGCGCATGGCGCCACAGGTCGCGGTCTTGGACGTAGCGAAGGAGCGCCGGAACCGGCTCTTCGTGCAGGTACTGCCAGGCCATCACAGCCCCGCTGCGCTCCATATCGAACACGCAATAGGGCAGATCAGCGAGCTCGCTGGCGGCCGAGCGGTGGTGGTCGAGCACGACCAGGCTGGCCGACGCCTGGGCTAGTCGCTCGGTGGTTCCGCGGTCATAGGCGAAGTCGGCCATCAGCACGTGGCGGCCCTTGGTCTTGGGAGGAGGGTCCCCGTGATTGACGGGCACGTAGTCGGCACCCTCGCCGTACCGTTTCCAGGCCGCAAAGGCGGCACCGAATCCGTCAGGACAGTCACCGTGATAAACGACCAGGGGACGAGTCGTACCCGTGGCGCCCCGAGCTGGTTCGGTCCGATCAGGCACGGGCATGAGCAGCGAGGTCCCTCTCTCTTGATTGACCATCAGTTATTGGACGTAGATGAATCCCATCACGCCCTCCGTGTTGGGGACATAGCGCTGATCCTCATCGTAGGGACTGACGTAGTTGGCTTCATCCACGATGAAGGCCGATCCATCCACCCCAACCACCCAAGCCACGTGACCGAGCGAGCTGTAGGCTCCGCCGCCCCTCCAGACCACGATCGAGTGCACCTGGGGGGTCATGCCGATGGGGTAGGGATCCGGCGAGTTGGCATCACCGGCGATCCAACCGTTGGCGTTGGCTGACCAGTCGATGGTGGCTTCGGATGCCGCGAACCAAGTGCACTGCCCCTGGGGATAGTCGTCCGGGTAAGGACCCCGGTCTGGATAGCCCGAGTAGACGGTGAGAACTCGTCCACCTTCACCCAGTGAACCACCGCCCTGGGAAGCGGAATCTTCCTCTTCCAGGATCTGAATCTGAGTGGAGATGTCCTGAATTTGGTTGGAGATCTGGGCCGCCTGTCCGGTCAGGCTGCCCTGTTCGGCGGTGAACGTGTTTTCCGCTGCCTGCAACTGATTATCTTGGCTCTGCAGACCGGCGACCAGAGCCGCCACCTGTTGCTCCTGGATCTGTTGCTGAGCCTGCAGGATCTTCAGTGCGTTGGCATCCGCGATTAGCTGCTTGGTCAGCGAATCGAACTGTTGCCGTACCGTCTGGAGGTCCACGGTGTCGTCAACGAGCTTGGAAATACTGGAGCTGTTGGCGATCGCCGCCGCGAAGGAATCGCTGGAGTTCCTTTGATAGAGGACGGTGACCAACTCCGCCAGCTGGGTTCGGTCCTTCGCCATTTGGGCTTGGGTGGCCGCCAGGTGGTTGTTGGTGGCGTTGAGCTGGGCCGTGTCGGTGCTCAACTGAGTTTGATCCTGTGAGAGCTTCTGCTGAATCGCGGTGATCTGCGCCTGAGTGGTCGCGGCCTGCTGCCCCGCCGATGCGGCTTGGCCTTCCAGTGCAGCCAGCTGGCCCAGAAGGGCGGATTGCTGCTGCTGAAGGCTCGAGATCTGGGATTGATAGCTAGCTGAAGCGGGGGCCGTGGACACCAAGGATGCGGCCAAGACCACGATTCCGAACACACCCAACTGGGCGGCGGCGCGTAGTGCTCGCGTAATTCGGACTTGAGACATAGGGAAGGACGTGAGATGTGATTGTCTCGGCCCTCGACTTTACCAGTGATCACGTCGGCCTGCAAGTTAGGTGACAAAGGTGTACGGGTCGAGAGGCTGCATAAGGTGCCGTCAGGCAATCTGTCAGCGAGCGGTCTCTGGGAGTCCCCTCTGAGGCACTTGTGAGGCCTCCTGCCTGGCCGATTCGTGCTGGCCCCAGGGGCACTCAGCCATTCGATGCAGCCAAGGGCACACGGTCGGAGGCGACCGCTGGGTTGGCTGGCGGCGCTGTTCGCGTATACAGGTACAGAGCCGCTAAGGCGCCCACCACGACGACGGCAACGACGGGGGGAACGTAACCGAAGGCACCCACGAAGACGGCGCCGATGCCGATCGAGACCGTCTGGAAGGCACCGAAGAGGACACCGAAGGCGGCATCCACCCGCCCTTGAAGACGAAGTGGGGTCCTTCTCTGGATGAGGGTGTTGGCCCCCACCAACGCCCAG
>JBAQYY010000127.1:0-5959 GCA_049790415.1 Candidatus Dormiibacterota bacterium
CACGCCCTGATGGCCCTGGCAGCAACCGCCTATCTGGCCAAGATGGGCGAAGCTGGACTTCGAGGAATCGCGGATATCTCCTACCGCAGAGCGCACCATCTTGCCGCCCGTTTGACCGAGATTCCTGGCTTCAGCCTCAAGTTCCCCGACCGTGACTTCCTCTGGGAATTTGTCTTGGAGACTCCGACCGAGGCCGGTGCGCTGGCGCGTGAGCTCGCCGGGGAGGGCATCCTGGCCGGCTACCCTCTGGGCGAGTTCGACGTGGAACTGACCAATTGCCTACTCGTCTGCACGACCGAGCTCACCTCGCCAAAAGCTATCGACCGATTGGTCAGCAGGCTGACCCAGGCGACCGTTCCCAGCCTGGCGGTGGAGGCGGTGGGATGAGCGAAACCCCCCAGCCCGCCTGGGCAGGAGAGGAGCCGCTGCTCTTCGAGCTGACCGGCCCGGAAGGTCCGGGACCCCTGCTACCGGAGGCCGGGGTCGATGGGCCGGCCCTGGGCGACGCGCTGCCGGGGAAGTGGCGGCGCCGGCGTCGGGCTCAGATTCCCGCGGTCAACGAACCGGACTTGGCACGGCACTTCGGGCGTCTGGGACGGCGCAACCACAACCTCCAGCAGGGTGCCTATCCCCTGGGGTCCTGCACCATGAAGTACAACCCCGCAGTCAACGAGCAGGCGGCCGCCCTCGATGGCTTCGCCGACATCCATCCGCTTCAACCGGTTGACTCGATCCAAGGCGCATTGGAGCTGATGTGGGAGCTCGAGCAGATGCTTTGCCACATCACCGGCATGCAGGCGGTTTCCCTCCAGCCAGCAGCCGGAGCCCATGGCGAATGGACGGGATTGCGAATGATCCAGGCCTACCACCTTCGCCACGAGGATCATGCCCGGACCGAGGTGATCATTCCCGACAGCGCGCATGGGACCAATCCCGCCAGCGCCGCCCAGTGTGGATTGACTGTGGTGACCGTGCGTAGTGCCCCTGACGGGACCGTCGACCTGGAGGATTTCGCGGCCAAGCTGAGCCCGCGGGTGGCGGCAGTGATGCTCACAAACCCCAATACGTTGGGGATTTTCGAGAAAAACATTGAAGAGATGGCCCGCCTCGCCCACGCCGCCGGGGCCTTGCTCTACTACGACGGCGCCAACCTCAACGCCCTCGTCGGAGTGGCTCGACCAGGCGACATGGGCTTCGACGTGGTGCACCTGAATCTGCATAAAACGTTCTCCACACCTCATGGCGGCGGCGGTCCCGGCGCGGGCCCGGTGGGAGTGTCCAAGCAACTTGAAGACTTTCTCCCGGTGCCCCGGATCAGCCGTACCCAGAGTCGCTTTGACTGGGACTACGAGCGGCCGCACAGCATTGGGAAAGTGCGGTCTTTCTACGGCAACTTTGGCATGTTGGTGCGCGCCTACGCCTATATTCGCGCCTACGGCGATGGCATCGCCCAGGTGGCCCGTGACGCGGTTTTGGGGGCCCGCTACCTCCGGCAGCAGATCAAGCCTTGGCTGCCGGTCGCCATCGAAGGCGATTCTTTCCACGAATTTGTGGCGAGTCCCAAGCGCGCCCAAGCTCCCTACTCCAATCTGAAAGCGCTGGATATCGCCAAGCGAATGATTGACTACGGTGTCTATCCGCCCACCGTCTACTTCCCCATGACGGTGCCGGAGGCGATGATGTTCGAGCCGACCGAGACGGAGTCCAAGCGTTCCTTGGATGAGTTGGCAGCTGTCATCGGCGCGATCATGGAAGAAGGGGGAAGCGATCCGGAGATCCTCCGCACCGCTCCCCATCAGGCCCCGGTGGGTCGAGTCGACGAGGTTAAGGCCGCCCGCCACCCGGTGCTGCGTTGGCGGCCGGACGCGCCTTCCGCTTGAGCGCGGCCGACGAGGAGCGGAGCCAGTTGCTTGGCCTGATGCTGACCCGGGCCTTTCGGGTTGGCGACTTCGTACTTTCCAGTGGCCGGCGCAGCCCCTACTACTTCGACGGACGCTTGGTGACGCTGGACCCGCGGGGAGCCCTGCTGGTGGGAAGGGCGATCCTGCGATTCGCGCGCGAGGACGGGGTGAGCAGGATTGGGGGGCCTACTCTCGGCGCCGACCCGATGGTCACCGCAGTCGCCCTTTGCAGCGCCCTCGAGAAGGGCCTCGAACTTCCCGCCTTCATCATCCGTAAAGAGGTCAAGGAGCACGGGGCCGGAGGTTGGTGCGCCGGGGCCCCGCCGGAGCCAGGCGAGCAGGTGGCGCTGGTGGACGACGCCCTGACCACCGGTGGATCTTTGCTCCAGGCGGCCGAGAGGGTGGTGGCCGCGGGAGCGCGCATCGCTGCCATCTACACCCTGCTCGATCGCGAGGAGGGGGGCCGGGAGCGGCTCGAGGCAGCTGGTTTCCGCACCCGTTCGGTGTTCCTCCGCCGCGATCTGCTGACCCCGGACGGCCAGGCGCTACCCGTGCCGGGCTGAGCGTGCGCGATGGCAAACGGTAGTCTCCTGCACTTCCTTTCCCGGGGTGGAAAGCGCCCCAGGTTGATCGTGGTCTTGATCGGCCTCGGCCTCCTGGCGGGCTGTTCGTCTAGTCCCAGTGCGACCCAGGCGGTCGCGGCGCTAGCGGGTGGGTTGCCCGTCAGTCATGCCGCCCGTCCCCTCGACACGGCCTTGGTCACCAGCACGCCGGACGGAGGCTTCTATACCGACCCTACCTATCTCCATTTCTACTACCTGCGCCAGGTTCAGCTGGCCGACGTGGTGCCACTCCTATCCGGCTCGGAAGCCCGGGATGTCCGCTCTTTGGCGGGCTTGGGGCCCCTCCTAGAAGTGGTGGTTACCGCCACCAACCCGGGGGCGTCGACCACAGCTGTCGATCTCACGCAGACCGTGCTGGAGTCCAGGGAAACGTCCAAGTTGGATCCCCGAGGCGTGCTGACTGCCATTCAGAAGACCTACTACGAGCCGATTCGCCCGATCGTGGTCATCTCCAGCAATCGTCTGGATGTTTGCTCAGCCGACGTCAACCCCGGGGCCAAGGTCTGGATGGTGGCGGTATTCCCCCCGGTCAACACCTCGGTGAAGATCGCCCTGGTGGATTCTGAGTTCGTGACGCCCAGGGTACACGGCTTCTACTTGCCTGTTGGCAAGGGCGCCATCCCGTCACGAGTACCCACGCCGCTGTACTCCCAGGATGTCGACCACTGCATCCAGATCCTGAACGAGAGCTGACCCAAGAGCGCTCCCAGTTGGTGGCCTCTCTTGGCCGCAAGGGGATCGGGGCCGCCACCCTGGCCGCCTTCGAGAGGGTTCCTCGCGAGACTTTCCTGCCTAAGGACCAGCGTGGCCGGGCCTACGAGGATCGGCCGCTCGCGATCGGCTTCGGCCAGACCTGCTCTCAGCCTTGGATCGTGGCAGTCGCGCTCCAGGCGCTGGAGCTTCGTCCGGGTGCGTCGGTGCTGGAGGTGGGGGCCGGGAGTGGGTATCTAGCTGCTCTGCTGCGCGCAGCCGGCGCCAGCCGGGTGGTGGCGATCGAAATCGTCCCGGTGCTGGCGGCCCGGGCCCGCAGCAATCTCAATCGAGCTGGCGTCTCCGGGGTGGTCGTCACGGTCGGAGATGGGCGTCGCGGGGCTCCTGGGGATGCCCCCTTCGACGCCGTGATCGTCTCCGCCGCCGGCGCCTCGGTGCCGAGCGCGCTCGCCAACCAAGTCGCCGACGGAGGCAAGCTCGTCCTTCCCTTGCAACGGCCGCAGGAGGAGCGACTCTGGTGTCTGACTCGCAACGGACCCGACTGGATCCAGCAGGATCTGGGAGAGTGTCGATTCGTGCCGCTATTGGGTCAGAGCGAGGAGGCCGGTGCCGGGGCCGATCCCATCGGCCAGGTTCTCCCGTGACCCCCGCAAGCCTGCTTTCCGGGAGGGCCAGTGATGGAGCATAAACAAGGGACGGATGTCCTTCTGGAGATCGCTCCAGCCCCAGGAGCGCCCTGGGCGCGGCCGATGCGGGGCGAGCTGGTGGAGATGGTTCTGCACAGTCGATTGCTGCGCGACAACCACCTCGGCGACCCCGCTGATCGGCCGCTTTGGGTGTATCTGCCGCCCGCATACCTTGCCCAACCGGATCGGCCGTTGCCCTCGATCTATCTTCTCCAAGGATTCAGTGGGCAGATCGATATGTGGCGGAGCCGCCAGGGCTTGCGACCGACCTCCATCGAGCTCTTCGACGAACTCTTTGCAGAACCCGGCGTCCCACCTTGTCTGCTGGTCTTCGTCGACTGCTGGACCAGCACTGGGGGTAGCCAATTCCTCGACTCGCCCGGCACCGGGCCCTACCACAGCTACCTCTGCGAGGAGGTGGTTCCCGCCGTGGACGCCAAGTTCAAGACCCTGGCCGATCGAGATCACCGCGCCGTGGCGGGAAAGTCGAGCGGTGGCTACGGTGCCATGGTCAGCGCGCTTCTCCGCCCCGACCTCTTCGGAGCTCTAGCCAGCCATGCTGGCGACGCGCTCTTCGAGTTCTGTTACCTGCCCGAGTTTCCCGAAGTGGTGCGCCAGCTGCGGGACCATTTTCAGGGCAGCTATGCCAACTTCTGGACCGACTTCCGCAGCCGACCGGCTCTCTCCCAGCCCTACGACTTTCCCCTGGTAGATGCCTGGGGTATGTCCGCCTGCTACTCCGCTGCCCCTGACGGAACTCCGCAGCTGCCCTTTGATGAGGTGTCCGGGATCATGCGCCCGGACGTTTGGCAGCGCTGGCTCGACCGGGACCCGGTGCGACTTATCGCCGCCCGTCCCGATGCCGCCCGCTCACTTCGCGGCGTCTACATGGAAGGGGGTCGCAAGGATGAGTATCACCTGGATATAGGAGCTGGAGCGGTGGCCGGGCTGCTGCAGAAGTTAGGGCTTCCCGATGTTCGGTTCGAACTCTTCGCGGGGGGCCATTCCTCTATCGAGTACCGCTACCCGATCGCGCTCCGGTACCTGGCAGAGATCATCTCCCGGTAGGCGGATTGGTATCTGCGGGCTCAGCTCGGGGGAGAGTCGTAGACGTGGAATCCCCGACCTGTCTTGCGGCCCAGCTGACCGGCCTCGACCAGCCTCTCGAGCAGAGCGTTGGGGGCGTACCGGCGGTCATGGAGTCCCTCGTACATGACCCGGCAGATCCCCAGGATCACGTCCAGTCCGATGAAGTCGGCCAGCTCCAAGGGGCCCATGGGATGGCGGAAACCGAGCTTGGCGACTTCGTCGATATCTGCCGCCGTGCCCACTCCCTCCTGTAGCGCCGCCATCGCCTCGTTGAGGTAGGGGATGAGGATGCGGTTGCCGATAAACCCTGGGGTGTCGGCCGAGCTGACCGGGGTCTTGCCCAACCGCCGCGAGAGAGCTTCGATGCTGGAGTAGGTCTGGTCCGAGGTGAGCACGCCGCGGATCAGCTCGACCAGCTTCATCACCGGGACCGGGCTGTAGAAGTGCATCCCCATGAAGCGGTCGGGACGCGAGGTGGCAGCAGCCAGGCGGGTGATGGGAATCGACGAAGTGTTGCTGGTGAACAAGGTGGCTTCGGCACAGATCCCGTCCAGGGCGGTCCAGAGCTCAAGCTTGACCTCGATTGCTTCGGTGATGGCCTCGATGACCACGTCCGCGCTGGCCGCGCTCTCGAGGTCGCTCGCCACCACCAGCCGGCGCGCCCCCGCTTCGGCCGCCTCGGCTGGCAGGTGGCCGGCCTCCACCGCTCGGAGCAATCTCTCTCCGATCTGGGACTGGGCCTGAGCCGCCGCCCCCGTCCGGGAGTCGAAGATCTGCACTTCGAGCCCACTCTGAAGCGCGGTCTGGGCTATTCCCGACCCCATCAGACCGGCTCCTGCCACGAAGACCCGCGGTAGCTCGGGCGCGCTCACGCTGGGGCCTCACCCCCGGACGGAGCGCCGCTGCCGCTCGGCGGCGCGGTGGTGCCTGGCTGGCTCTGGTCCCCCGG
>JBAQYY010000128.1:0-3927 GCA_049790415.1 Candidatus Dormiibacterota bacterium
GCATGCTGTTGGGGGTCATCGTGTTCTCCTGGTCTTGCAAGGGTCTGGTTGCACGGTGGCCTTTTTCGCGCCCACCTCGAGCTCGAATCCGGCCTCGCTATTTACACCACTCTATGGGGCACGACCGAATCTAGTTAACCAGGTGTACCTTCATGGTGCCGAATTAGCAGCCTGGTGCAATGTATATCGGTTGCAATATTCCCATAAAAAACAAGGGAATATTGCAACTCCACCTCTTGCGCTGGCCGCCCGCTATGTGCTAGCTTTGCCCGCCAATGGCGCGCAAACACGCTGAGGAGACGAGCTTGTGAGCGATCGGACAGCGCAAGACGCCCTTGCAATCACCCCCGAGCCAATGGGGACTGAGCTACTGGGGGCGATGGCCTCGGAGATGTACCTGCTCCATCATGGCGAAGTCTTCCGTTATGTGCGGGCTCGAGTGGGGTCGCTAGCGGAAGCTGAGGACATCACCAGCGACGTCTTTTGCAAGGCGGTGGCCGGACTTAAGACGTACCGCACGCTGCGCAGCTCGGCACTGCCCTGGCTCTACACGATCGCGGCGCACCGAGTGGCTGACCACTACCGTGCCGCGCGGCCAACCAGTGAGCTCGACGAAGCGGCTCAGATACCCGATTCGGGCCCGAACCCAGCCGACGTGGTTGTCTCCCGCGACCTGGTGCGCCAGGTCTGGGACCTGTCCAAGGGGCTGCCCGCGTCCCAGCGTCGGGCCCTCTGGCTGCGTTACGGAGAGGAACTGGAGTTACGCGAGATCGCCGCCCAGATGGGTAGGAGCGTCGAGGCCGTCAAGCTCTTGGTCCACCGCGCAGTCCGCGGTATTCGAGGCAAGCTGCTGGTTCCCGCTGGCACTTCCGCTCCCCTGATACTGGCAGCGCCGACCCCGTCCTCGAGGATCGACTCCTCGGCTTTGGCGGCCTGAGGTCGAGGGAATGCCACAGACCCAGTGGACTGAGAAGCGGCAGCGTCAGTACCAGCACGTCAAGGAGAGCGTCAAGGAGCAGGGTCGGTCGACCAAGGTAGCCAAGGAGATCGCCGCCCGAACCGTCAATAAGGAGAGGGCCCGGCAGGGAGAGGCGAAGGAAGCCGGTAAGTCTTCGACTCAGGACATATCCTCGGGAAGGCGGGGAGGGCTGCGCTCCCACAGTGGACCCGGGGGCCGCACTCGTGACCAGCTCTACCAGGAGGCTCAGACGAGGGGTATCCGGGGCCGCTCCAGCATGACCAAGGCACAATTGCAAAAGGCACTGGGCGGACGCTAGCAGCTCCCGTCTGCCAACCTTGGTCGAGCCCCACGTTGCGGTTAGCGCGGTCCCATCGGGTGCATTGCTCTCAGCCTCTTGGCCCCTTGCGCTATTCGGTGGTGGCAGTCCGTGCCCTGGTCCATTCGGGCCGCGACCGTGGGCCTGGGGCTGCTCACCCGCGGCGCTCAACCGCAGTGACGGTACTGGGCTGAGCCATCTTTGTCTGTCGTCTTGGTCAGCGTCGCCTCAGACCTCCCCCACAGAGACCGGTAGCCGGTTCTAGCGCCGGCGAGGGACCGATTAGTCGGACGCGCCTGCGGTGGCACAGCTGGGTAGGATCTGGCTACGCAAACTTGAGCGCCTGGGATGACGTCCAACGGGCATTCGGAGGCACTCGCGTGGGCCCACTTCTCCTGTCCGTCGCCATCCATGCCTTGGCGGGCGGCCTCCTCGTAGTCGGCTTCTCCCTCCTGGCCGAAACCGTCCAACCCAAGGACTTTGCTGGCCTCTTCTCCGCCGCTCCGTCGATTGCCTTGGCCAGTCTGGTGCTGACCGTGATCGCGATGGGGTCAAAGGCGGCTGGCCTGGCGGCCTCAGGGATGGTCGCGGGAGGCCTGGGCATGGTGGCCTTCTGTGCCCTGGCGGTGGTGACGGTGCGCCGGCACCGAGCCATCCAGGGCTCTCTACTAGCCTCGCCGGTCTGGTTCCTGGGCACGGCCTTGGCCATGGTTCTGGTGTTCAGGTGAGGGGCCGCGCAGGGCAGCGCCAGCAGCTCGGGATAAAGCTGGGGGAGTTGCGCGGAATCAACGCCGGTGAGTACCTGGTGCGGTTCGCATTCGGTGCTGCTATATCGGCCGCCGCCGTACTGATCACGGCAGTCTGGGGACCCCGGATTGGCGGCGCGTTTCTCGCCTTCCCTGCCATCCTGCCCGCCAGCCTGACCCTGATCGAGCGGCAGCGGGGGACTGCCGCGGCGACCTCCGACGCCAAGGGCGGCCAACTGGGAGGTCTGGGCTTGATCTTCTTCGGCTTGGTCGCTTGGAAGCTGTTGCCCCGCCTGGCTCCCAGCGTGGCTCTGATGGTGGCCATCGTGGCTTGGTGTGTCATAGCGATGGGCGCCTACCTGCTCCTGAGACGGTTCCTGCCGGGCCGATGGGGCTTCGACTCGCTCTGAGGCAAACCCTCCAGGGGAGCGACCGGTCGCTCCGATTCTTCCCTCCGCCACTCCTTCATTTCCACGGCGGGCTCTCCACTCCGTGACCAGCGCGTGACCAATACGCGCCTGAGATCCTGGCCTTTCCGGGCTAGCCTGTCGCCCAGCAGGGTTGATCTCGCGAGATCGAGGCCCTATCGGAACAGAGTGCGGAGAACCTCGGGAGAGACCGGAATTGAGCCAGCCCGTCCGACCGGACCACGCCTGGGAGAGGCATCCCTGGCTGAGCCTGGCGATCCGAGCCGCGGTCTTCGTCGTTCCGGTCGCGGCCACGGTGGGGGTCGCCGAAGTGCTGGAGCATCTGGTGCCACCGCCCCATGGTTGGCTGGGCCTAGTCGAGTGGTGGACCACCATCAGTGCCGTCTCCCTGGTCACTCTTTTCCTGGCCGAGCGCGCCATGCGCCGCTTTCTGCCCTTGGCGGCCCTTCTCAACGTCTCCCTGCTCTTTCCCGACCACGCCCCCCAGCGCTTCGCCCTGGCCCGCCGAGGGGGGCGGCCCGAGGAGCTCCTGGCCAAGCTGCAAAAGGCCCATGAGGCGTCTCGCGGGGGCGATCTTCAGGCCGCCCAGACGGTACTCGAGCTGACCGCCGCTCTGAGTGTCCACGACCGCCGCACCCGGGGCCACTCCGAGCGGGTCCGGGTGCTCACCGACATGATCTCGGCCGAACTGAACCTGTCCGAACGGGACCGAGGCCGTCTCCGTTGGGCGGCTCTGCTGCACGACATCGGCAAGCTCCGCGTCTCGACCAAGATCCTCAACAAGCCGAACAAGCCCACCCAGTCGGAGTGGGCCGTGCTCCGGGCCCACCCCGAGACGGGCGCCGCCCTGATCGCCCCGGTGCTGCCCTGGTTAGAGCGCTGGGGCGACGCGGTGGTCCAGCATCACGAGTGGTTCGACGGCAGCGGCTACCCGCATGGGCTGACCGGCGAGAAGATCAGCCTGGGGGCGCGGATCGTCTCGGTGGCAGATGTCTATGAGACCATCACCGCCCCCCGGCCTTACCGCCGACCCATCGGGGTCGCCGCAGCTCGCGCCGAACTGGTCCGCGCCTCGGGGACTCAGCTCGACCCGGCCATCGTGCGCGCGTTCCTCAACGTATCGGTGGGCCGACTCTGGGGGGTCCTGGGGATCGGCTCCCTAGTCTCCCAGCTACCACTGCTCGGCGACCTGGCCACCTTGATGGCCAGAGTCAGTCCGGGATTGAGCGGCTCCGCCGCCGCCGCCGCCGGGACCGCCAGCGCACTCGCTGTCACGGGCGCCGCAGCCCTACCTGCCCTGACTCCTCATCTGGCGCTCCCCAGTCAGATCTCCAGCAGCGGCGGTGACCAGCTGACCTCGGGAGTGGACAGTCGCGACCCCGCTCGCCCGACCATCACGGTCACCCCAGCGCCAAGCGCTACCCCGACCCCGACCTCCGCCCCGACGGCACCGTCTAGGCCCACGCCCGCTCAGCC
>JBAQYY010000129.1:0-1523 GCA_049790415.1 Candidatus Dormiibacterota bacterium
CGGAGCCAGCAGGTAGGTCGCTCGAGGAGGTCACTGGAGAGTCACTCGAAGATGGGCGAGAGCGTCTTTCGGATGCCCAGGCTACGACCTTGACCACGGCCGCCACCTAACTCCAGAGCCCGGCCAGGCCCTGAGCGAACCCGTGCTCCGCCACCGTGATATCGCAAGTAGTCGGGCCTGTCTGTCGCCGGCGGTATTGCCCGATACGGGCCGGCAACTGGGACTGGTTATTGCGAGTGGTCGAGGATGAGTTTGCGGGTGAGCGTGCTGTCTTGCTCTGCTGCTTGACCCCGAAAGTCGTCCGGCCCATTGCCTAGCGCATGCAGAAGACTGCCGGCTTAGAGCTGGCGCGACCTAGTCCGGCGGACCGAGAAGGGGGGCCAAGGTCTCTAAACCGGCGTAGGTCAGAGTCACTCCAGGCCCGCCCGGGCGCGGCGGCAACCGGGCTTGCTCAAACCCTGCAGGTCCCGAGCCGGTGCCGGAGTCCAGCTTGCTAGCCGCCGCCTCAAGATTGGGGCGGGACCTTCCGTCCGATTAGCGACCTGCGCACGGCATTGGCGCCCCGGAGTGGCTTGGTGATCCGCCAGCTCAGTGAGCCTTCAAGAAGCGCCACCTTTGTCTCCGCTGCACTCAGCGAGGCGAGTATCGCGGGGAGGCTCTCCAAGACGTGCGGTGAGGGGGCCGCCGGGGAGTTCTTGAGACGGTCCCAGAGCGCGGACTCGATCGCTTGGACCCGAGCCGGCCCAGGAGGCAACGCCCCTCCCCTAACTGTGACCGCATCCTGTAGGCGTGCCTCCCAGGCGATGGCCTCTGCAATCCACGGCTGGTCACCCGGTAGGCCCACCAGCTCCCCAATTCGTAAAGCCAGTCCTTCGCCATTGGCGTCGCCCCACCGAGGAAGGGTGGCGCGCTCAGAGAGGTGGAGCGCGGTCCAGAGGGCACACCTACCCATCAGGTCGGCCCGAGTGAGGCCGGCCGCTTCCCACTTACTGTCCACGAGGACCAACTCCCCGTCCTCGGTGATAACGACGTTGTGGGGCAGCGCGTCGAACGGCGCTCCCTCAAGGTCCGCTGACAAGATCCCGTCGATCAGGTCCACCCAGAGGTGCATCAGGCGGCTGGCCTCGGCCACGGTTGACGCCGCCAGAATCTCGATCATTTCCGTTCCCGCAACGTAGTCGACCCTTCCCGCTTTGAGGGTGAGTTGCAAACTGGCAAAGGTCGGTGCAGACCGATCCGGCGCGTCATCGCCGTCTTCGCGTTCTGCTAGCTGCCGGCTGAAGCGCGGCCGTCCGTCTCGGTCGGTCACTTTGGTCTGAATCGAGAAGGCGGCGCGCCGGTCGTTCTGGTAGAAAGCCGCTATCTGGTCGTGAGGCCAGATGCTTTGAGCGGAGCCATCCGAGGCGAGGATGACGAAGGAGTTGGCGGTCTGAGATCCGAGCCCGGCCTCAACTAGGGTTCTCCACGCCGCCGCTTCCCGGGCGACGCGACGCGTCGGCCCGGGCCAGTCCGGGCTGGGGAAC
>JBAQYY010000130.1:0-3220 GCA_049790415.1 Candidatus Dormiibacterota bacterium
TCTGGGAGTGAATGAAATCCTGGAATTTCTGGGGATCTCTGATGAAGAAGACCGGGGTGTTGTTGCCCACCAGATCGTAGTTGCCCTGCTCCGTGTAGAACTTCAAAGCAAAGCCGCGGGGGTCGCGGTTGCTGTCGGCGCTGCCCAGCTCACCGGCCACCGTGGAGAAGCGGGCCAGCATCGGGGTGCGCTGCCCGGGACGCAGGAAATCGGCCTTGCAGTAGGCGCTCAGATCGTCGGTCACCTCGAAGAACCCATGGGCACCGCCGCCCTTGGCATGGACGACCCGCTCAGGCACCCGCTCCCGGTTGAATTGAGCCATCTTTTGAATTAGATAGTGGTCCTGGAGTAGGATCGGCCCCTCGGCCCCGGCGGTCAGCGAGAACTCGTCGCTGGCGGCCGGGATGCCCGCATCGGTGGTGGTCACCTTGGGTCGTTCGCTCATGTTTTCCTCCTCAACTCAACTGTCCGCGGGCATCGCCTAACTCGCCGCCGACTCGGTCTGACAACTCGGGCAGACGCCCCAGTAGGTGACCTCGGCCTCGTCGACCTGGTAGCCGAAATCACTGATCGGGGCCAAACACGGTGCATGGCCCAGAGCGCAGTCCACGTCGGCGACCCCGCCGCAGCGCCGACAGACCAGATGGTGGTGGTTGTCCTGGACTCGAAGCTCGAAGAGAGCGGGACTTCCGGCGGGCTCGATCCGGCGCAACAAGCCCGCCTTGCCGAGCACACCCAGGGAGTCATAGACCGCCTGCAGGGAGATCGAGCCCAGCCGTTCCCGGGCCGCCTGGACCAGCTGGTCGGCGCTGGCGTGGCCCAGGTCCTGGAGGGCCTCCAGGATGGTGATCCGTAGGGCCGTCACCCGTTGTCCGGTGTCCCGGATCCGCTCCCGCGGCGTGGCAAGGACCTCTACTGGCACCACACGAGTCTAGCACCGAGACTGGACCCACTCAGATAATTGCTAGCCCCCAGGAAGGCTGGCCGAGCGCCCGGCTGAGCTCCTACTCCTCGGCGTCGATCTCCTCTTTCTGGCGCAGCACCAGGGCGACCACGACAACTCCGGCGAGTAGGCCCCCCAGGCCCAGCCATGCCGAAGCCGGGACCTGGCGCGCGACCCGCCAGAGCTCTCCCCAGGGATCCTCCATGGCGTCGGCGAAGCTGATGGTGACGGTACCGGGGCGAGCCTCGGCTAAGGCGCGCTCGTAAAGGCGGGCTCGGGTGACCGGGTGCAGGGGGGTGGGAGCCAGGGCGTCGACGAGCAGCACCGCTGTGCGGGCGATCGCCCGGGCGGTGGGGTCGCCGCTGGGAGCGGGGGCGTCGCCTTCCAACCATCCCGCTATCTCAGCTGCCAGTCGCTTCTCCTCTTTGCTGGTCATCGGCTCACTCCTCTCCTTGAGATTGGTCGCCACTGCCCATGGCCAGGTAGGGAGGCGCCTGGAACTCCGGGCCCAGCCGCCGCTCCAGCGAGCGCAGCCCGCGGAAGATGAGCAGCTTGACGGCGCCTTCGCTCTTGCGCATCACCCGGCCCACCTCGGCGTTGCGCAACCCAGTTCCGAAGCGAAGTGTGATCGCCTGGCGCTGGTCGGGCGAGAGCTGCCGCACGGCGGCCTGGATGCGGCGCACCTGCTCGGAGCGGATGGCGGCATCCTCGGGACCCTCGCCCGGGTCGACCATGTTCTCGGGCAGGGTGATCCAGCCCTGGCGGCGGTGCTCGCGCATGACCAAGTTGGCGGCCACCCGGTAGAGCCAGGCGGAGTAGGGAACTCCGCGCCACTCGAAGCGGCCGATCTCGGCGTAGGCGCGCATGAAGGTGGTCGCGGTGACGTCCTGGGCTCGCTCCCAGCTGCCCGTCTGGTGGTAGGCGAAGGCGTGGATCTGGTCCACGTAGCGGTCGTAGAGCTTGGCGAACTCAGCGGGATCGTGCTTGGCCGCCTCCACCAGCCGGCGTTCTTCCTCCAGCTCCTGGTTGGGGCGAGCGCTGGCCCGGCGGAGGCGGGCGAAGCGGCGCGAGTGTGCCTCCGGAGGCTCCGGCTGAGGGGTCTCATCGAGAGAGGACAATTCGGGCACTCGGGCCAAGGTTACGACCCCCCGACGGGAGTGCTCGGGGCCGGGGCCAACTCCAGGCCGATGGCCTGACCGGCTTCGGCAAAGGCCTGGAGGGAGCGGTCCAGCTGCTCGGTGGTGTGGGCGGCGGTGACGATGGTGCGCACTCGGCCCCGATCTTTGGCCACGGTGGGAAAGCCGATGGCGGTGGCGAAGATCCCCCTCTTGCGCAATTCCTGGGAAAGGGCAACCGCCCGCTCAGCTGCACCCACGATCACCGGAGTGATCGGGGTCTGGCTGGCCCCGCAGTCGAATCCCTGTGCCTCCAAGCCCGCCTTGAAGTAGCGGGCGTTGTCCCAGAGCTTGACCTGGAGCTCGGGCTCAGCCTCCATTACCTCCAGGGCCGCCATGCAGGCGGCTACCACGGCCGGCGGATGCGACGTCGAGAAGAGGAAGGGTCGGCCGCTGTGGATGAGGATGTCGCGGAGGTCCTGAGAGCCGGCCACGTAACCGCCCAGAACTCCCACCGCCTTGCTCAGAGTGCCCACCTGAACCTGGACCCGGCCCTCGAGACCGAAGTGGTCGACCGAGCCCCTGCCGTTGCGGCCGAGAACCCCGGAGGCGTGGGCGTCATCGACCATCACCGCCGCGCCATGGGCCTCGGCCAGTTGCGCGATCTCGGGCAAGGGGGCAATGTCGCCATCCATGCTGAAAACCCCGTCACTGACCACCAGGATCCGCCGGGCGCCGTCCCGGCGAGCCTCCTGGAGGCGCTGCTCCAGGCCGCCCATATCCTTGTGCGGAAAGAGGTAGCGGCGCGCCTTAGTGAGCCGGATCCCATCGATGATGCTGGCGTGGTTGAGCTCGTCGCTGACGACCGCGTCGCCGTCGCCGAGGACCGCCCCGAGCACGGCCAGGTTGGCGGTGAAGCCGCTCTGCAGCGTCAGCGCCGCCGGGGTGCCTTTGAACTGGGCCAGCTTGCGTTCCAGCTCCTCGTGGAGCGACTGGGTGCCGGCGATGGTGCGGACCGCGCCGGAACCGGCGCCCCATTTCTGGGTCGCGGCGATGGCGGCCTCGATCAGGTGGGGATGGGTGTTCAAGCCCAGGTAGTTGTTGGAGCAGAGGTTGATGAACCGCTTTCCGTCGATCTCCACCTCGGCGTCCTGGGGCCCCT
>JBAQYY010000131.1:0-5108 GCA_049790415.1 Candidatus Dormiibacterota bacterium
CCCTCGGACAACCAGAGCCAGAGTGCTGCCTCCAGCGTGCACCAGACCCTGGGACTCATCGTCGCCTACATTCCCTCCGAGATCCTGGTCACCTATGTCGCCGTGGTAGCCGCAATTCAAAGCGACCCCGACGCCGGACACACCGGGGAGTGGATCGCCTTCTGGCTCTTCCTCGCACTGTCCCCCTCCATCTGCTGGGTGCTTTATGCGACCAAGCTCAGGCAGGGAGGCAGCCCCTTGCCTCTACACCCCAAGCTTTGGCCGCACTGGCCAATGGCTGCCGCCACCATCGCGTATGCTGTTTGGGCCTACACGCTGCCGGCGACGCCCTTCACGTCTTTCTCTTGGTACCAGCCTGCCATTGGGACAGTGGCACTGCTGCTAGTCACTATGCTCCTCGGACTGGTCGCACCAATGTTTCAAACGAAGCATTCATGAACCCTTATGGCCCTGTCTAGAAGGGGTGCGCCGCTATCAGACCCAAGATGTCTCGCTCTCGCTGCGAGCACTCTGAGCTCCTGCTCAGCCGTCCGTACCAGCCTGGCACCCGGCCTGACTCGTGCCACTCCAGCCCAGACCATCAGCGTGGCTGACAAGAAGAAGCAGGAAAAGAAGCGGCACTCTAACCGCAGTCAGCGGATCCGGATGGCCACTTTATGGGGAGGTGCCTCAATTTGCAAAGTCAAAACATAGGCCCTAAAATCCCAGAACCGGGAAAAAGTAGGGGTAGGGGGTGGGAAAGCCGCCCGGAGGGGCCTCAGGGATCCCACGTATGGTGGCGATAACGAAACTTATGAGTGCCTCAAAGAGAGCCTCCGTTAAGTAATCTCAAAAACCGGCATAAGTTTCAGTTCAAAGAGCCGCCTCAGGGGTCTGGGGCGGCTCTTCTTTACTCAGGGCTGAAAGGCTTTTCTGCGAGACCTAAACAGGTGGTCTAATCCGCCTCAGACAGCCTTTAAATACATGTGTGGACGAGCTTCGTCCGCTGAATGTCTTTTCCGCCGCTCGTTGGTGCCTTGGTCAGGCTGCGAGAGGCAGGATGACTGGGTGTCGCCGCGGTGGCGAGGACGCCTCAGGGGGCAGGTTGGTCAACCAGATGTTGTGAGCAGCCGCTGCGAGACCGAAATGAATGCTCGCCCGAGCGGTGCCGCGCCAGTGGATCCGGCCCTTCAATAAGCGGATCATGTCCGAGTTTTTGAATATGTTGAAACCGCGCTCGCCGGCCGCTAGGTACCCTCTCTTGTCCGACCTGGATGAGTCCGCACAGTCACACCGGTGCCGGTATTACGATCACCAATCGTGATGGCTTCGCCGGGGACGACAGTGGAGCAGTTTGCTCCACCAAAACTCTCCTTACTCAGGGTTTGAAAGCGGGCGCGGAGAGTCGAACGTCCCTTAAATACGTAGAAGCAGGAGCTTCGTCCACTGAATGTCGGTGAGGCCGCAGCTTAGAGGTGGGTGGTCAGCCAGAAGTGGCCAACTCCCACTACCGCTCTCTGTCGTTGCCCTCGTGTATGGCGGAGGCTCTCGCGATCCGCCTCTGCCAGTTGGCCGGCGGACCGACGTCCTCGATCCTAACTGCATAACCTAGCTCTCCACTGATATAAGAACTAGCCGTTACCGCTCCATGCTTGGAGATCACATAGCCTCGCGCTGTGACCATCGCTCCGCAGAGCCACGCCGTAAAAATCGCTACCAAGACTGGGTCCGCACGGTGCTTGATTCCCAGGGTCGCGAGAAATATAACAAGGGCACCGAGCATTAGCAGAAAACCACAATAGTAATAGCGACGTGACAGGTATAGGAGATTGGATGCCTCGGCCCCAACCACCGATTGCAACTCAGCTCTTTGCCGCCTATGCAACCACAGAACCGGCTCACCCTTAGGGACTACTGGTTGCACCTCTGATCTCCGAACAATGCTTCTAGGAGTTCGACGGACAGGGCTCCAAAACCTATGTTCGCTGAGAACGCAGCGAAACCCAGCGCAAAAACTGAGCCAGCTGGTAGTAGAGCGCCCCCAAGGCCGGATGCTAATCCAAGACCATCCAGAACGGCGGCATCGCAGGCCAATGCACTTCCGCTCTTACAGCCGAGTCCATCGAGTATTCCACCCCCGACGCCATAGGTAATGCTCGAAGCTTCAAGCGCTCCAGCGCTACTTTCTAGAACAGCGGCATCGGTGGCTCCAGCAACAAGGCCGCCTACGCCTGTCGCCACGGCCCCGACAGTGAGTGTTATGCCAATATCGGTACGTGCTTGCGCTGTGCTGAGTTCCGTATGGCAGCCGCCGTTATTATTGTTGCCCCCGAAGGGATTGCGCAGGCAGACTCCGGTCGCTTCGGACACGGTGTTTATCACCTGACCGACGCAGCTCAACCACGAACACTGGCCGCTGGCATCTCCGCTGGCATCTGATGTGTTGACAGGGTCACCGGCGGTGTACGCGTACGGCAACAGAGTTTCCGCTACCAATGGATCCACGCTGGTGAACTGCCCGTTAGCAGGGTCGTAGTAGCGTGCCTGCAGGTAATAGAGGCCGCTCTCGGTGTCCATGTACTGGCCGCAGTATAGGAGGTTGTCTTGAACTGTCCCCGTGCTGGCGGTAACGTTTCCGTAAGGATCGTAGGTATCAGTGTCCGCCACGGCGCCGCTGGAGTCGGTCAGGACTCTGGTCGAGCCGAGATCGTCCTGGGAGTAGTGGTAGGTAGCCCCACTGGGCAAGACCTCCTCCAGTGGCAAGCCGGTCGGGCCGTACACGTAGCTGGTGGTGTCAGACCCAGTGGTCTCTTGAAGCAGCAGGGCAGGGAGCCAGAGGCGTTCCAGGCGAACTCGGTGGTTGAGCTTCCCGTGGTCTTGGACTGGCGCAGCCCGTTCCCATCGTAGGCGTAGGTGGTCGAGGCTCCACTCCCAAGCTGGTAGCTGGTCAGCTCATTGGCCGCGTTGTAGGTCAGAGACGTGGCACTCCCAGTCGGCGGGGTGATGGAGGTGAGATCGCCGTCATCCCCGTAGCTATAGTCCGTCGCTCCGCTCGGCGGCGAGGAGCAGCCATTGGTCGAGCTGCCACTGACCGACCAGCAGAACTCGTCCCCAGCGTTGAACTCTTGCTGGGTGCCGTTGTCGTCGGTTAGGTTGCCCGAGGCGTCATAGGAGTAGGCAGTCGACCCGCTCGGGGCGCTGGCGCAACCGGCCGTGTTGCTGGCCGCGGCATAGCAGACCTGGTTCAGCCCTGTGTACTGATATTCGTCGGCTGAGGGCTGCGACGTGTCCTCGGTCACCAGACTGTCCTCATTGCGGCTGTAGCTGGCGGAGAAGACTGTCGTGTCTCCTTTGGCGTCCGAGATCGAATCCGCCGCGCGGGTCTTCTGGTCGTTCTCGCGATGGGTATCGTCGTGCTCGGGGGCGGTTCCCTGGCGGCGATCCTTCACCACTGATCTCCGACGAGATCACGCGCCGCCGTGCCTGAGCAAAGAGACTCCAGGCCCTTTGGGAGTGAGCCCGGGGTCGAAGCAGAGAGGGAGGAGGTCTCCTCCCCTGCCAAGAGGCATTCTAGCCCGTAACGCTCCAGAGAACCTGGAAGCTGCGGCCTCGTTGGGGAGTCGGATCCTGAGGGACTGCGCAGCTTCTGAGATCGTCGGCCGGCTCACCTCTCGAGGCGTCCGCCGCCCCCCGCTGGCGGCGTGGGGCCAGCCAATGCGAAGTCGCAGTATCACAAAGCGACAACTCCCGGTCGCTCGACACCGGAAATCTGGCGCGTTTCGCTCGTGATGCGGCTCTACTGGGCCAGCTAGGGCACCGGCAACGCCTTCTTGCTGGCAAGCCAGCGATCGAACTGCTTGAAGCGAAACCTAGGCAAGGCACTCCACGTCACACGGATGTGTAGGTACCTCGACACTTGCGATGCCAAGCGGTGGCGCAGGTAGACCCATTCGGCAATAAGCAGAATACCTAGTAAAGCCAGCAGCACGCTGGCCCAAATAATGTGAGCTGCGATTGCCAGACCGTCGCCCACAGCAGTAATAAAGAGAACAGGAGCCATTGCTAGGTAGTAGAGGCTATAGATTCGGAGAGCTCTAGTGGCGTCTGCGCCAATCCTGGGCACCCATCCTGCCTCGAAGCGACTCATCGGATTTGGATCACTCATGTCAGGTACCGCCCTCCACAGCAGAGTGGACGTCCACCGCGGTCCTTACTGCTTCAAGGCCAAGGCCACCCCACTTCAAAAGTCGCTATGCCGTGGCGATCCACGCACCCAGGGCAATGCTTAGCATCCACACAGCGACAACGACGAGCCTAAAACCCGTCCTTAGACGGCGGTCACGAATGGCTTGTAGATCGGGATCACTCAACGGGGGAAATACGCGGCGCCCTACTCTCCATCCCGCCCGCACCCCTAGTGTGCCACCGGTTCCGCCTAGTGCCGCGACGATAGCCCCTACCGCAATTGCAAATGCGTGAGTCACAGTAGGCACCTGTAGCTAGACTCGGACGGGCATCGGTGAACCGGAGAGTTCCATCGGGTCAAGAGGTTTGGTACAGGGGGAGCGTATAAGATCAGGTTCACGGGAAAACCTGCCCTAATGGCCTTCCCGTGATCTGTCCGCGAATGGCCTGCGCAATCATGTAGGGGGCAATCGCGGAAGCTGCGGCCGATTGCACTCCCAAAATGGCGATATACGTGCCCGCCAAGCCACCCTCTTGAATAGCTCCATAGATTGCTAGGCCGCCAAGACCACCAGTGAGTGCAATAGAGGCCACGAGAGCGACTGTCAGAAGTCCAACGACCAGAATCGTCCCCTTATGTGCGTTGACCCAAGACGCTGCAGCGGCTGCCGCCCCAGCAACGTCGTGGACGGCCCGTCCGGCGACCGTGGCAGCGGCATGAGCGGCCGTACCGAGGAATGACGAGACTCCACAAAACCACCCTGAGCAGCCGCTGGAAGTCTTCTTGGACACGGTACGGGTCGAATGGGAGGAGGGCGACGGGCTCGGTGGCAGATATCTGGCGGAAGCACCCGGGGAGTTCGAATTGGAACCCCGCGCAGATCCGCCACCCCCTTCATCCGTGCCTGCGGTATACGTCGCGATATCGCCGCTGGGGTCGCCAC
>JBAQYY010000132.1:0-5944 GCA_049790415.1 Candidatus Dormiibacterota bacterium
ATGCCGTCAACCCCCTGGCCCTACCGAGCCCACATCACCACGTCGCCAGGCGAGCGGAGGACCGTGTGGTGCGAGCCCCGCCGTGGGGATCGGGATTTGATCTTGCACTATGCCGTCACCCGGCAGACTGGCTGGGCAGCCTACGGGCCCTCGTCGGCCGATCTCGTTGGTGACGTCGGGCGACACGCTCTAGCCGAGCAACTCGCGGCTGAACTTCGGTGGGCGGCCGAATACTCCACTCAGTCCTATGCTGTCTTAAACACTTGTCGGGCATTGCGGTGGCGCCAAGAGAGGATGCTCTGCTCCAAGACCGCTGGTGGGATGTGGGCAGTTTCCAACGGGATCGAGCGAGTCCTTGTCCGACAAGCGATCACGGACCGCCAAACGTGCCGCACAAGGAAGATGAGCGTCCCAGCGCAGGCCTTTGCGATCCGAGTAGCAACCATGCTCGAGGCGGGGATATCGGGCCCGTAGTCGAGTGAGCCTTCGGCTTACTGATTGGCAAAAAAGGGTGCAGCGCGAGGGTGACGCAGAAGTACCTAACAGGGTCCTGCGTATTGTTGCCCACCTTCCGATTCGCTCCTAACTGGCGCTCCTCGACAGTGGTAACTCTTCCCAACCCACTCGCCCGACCAGGTGATCGGGCTTCGATCTCCCACGAGGTCTCCATGACCGTCCCGTACATGTACTTACCGACCATTTCCGGGTCGGTCAGCGACTGCCGGACGGCCTCCGGTGAGGTGCCGACCGTGATCTCGCTCTTAGCAACGAACAGTCCGCTGATGATGCAACTCCGCTGAAAGGGTTCTCTATTACCGGGAGGCCCGAGACGGAAGTGGAGCGGGAGACGGGTCTCGAACCCGCGACCTTCTGCTTGGGAAGCAGACGCTCTACCAACTGAGCTACTCCCGCTTGCGGGCGGGAGTATATCGCTCCCCAATCGGCCCTCCTTTGCTATCTTCCCGGTCGTCTACCCCGACGGAGGGTCAGACGGGCAGTTCCTCTGAGCCCAGTGGAGACTCTGCAATCATCGAGACGGCAGAGGCGTCTCCACTGCTCCGCTCAACGGTCTCTCTCACCGCTGCCACGTAGGCGGCCAAATCCGCTTGCCCATCGCCGTCACCCTCGACTGAGGCGATCACCCGGTAGCTCGGCCGGTCGGGGTCGGGAATGATCAGGACCCAACCACCATCGAGCTCAATCTTGAGTCCATCGGTGAGGTCAATGCGCTCGGCGCGGTACCTCTCCACCAGGAGGCGCATCACCTCTCCCTTGACCTCCCAGGGGCAGGAAACGGCGTCCTCGAGATGCGCGCCGTGGACCAGCTCCCGGCGCAGGTCCGAAAGCCGACTGTTGGTGGTGACCAGCATCTCGACTGAGGTCAGGAGGGTGAACATCGCATCGTAGGCGCTGAGATGAGCGGGCCAGACGAAGCCGCCCGTCTCATCGAAGGCCAGCAAGGCGTCATTCCGGGTCGCCGAGCGCACGATCGAGGCGGAGTCGGCCCGAGTCAGAACAAGTTTGCCCCCGTTGTTGGCGATCACCCTCTCCAACCGCCGGGATGCCGAGACGGGGGCCACCACCGTGCCCGGGCCCTTGGCGCGCAGGGTGAGCAGTGTGAGCAGGCAGGTAGCCTCCTCGTAGCTGATCACTGCCCCGGCGTCGTCGATCAGCGCCAAACGCTGAGAAGAGGGGTCCAAGCGCGTACCGAGGAGTGCATCCACGGTCTTGGTGATGGCTGACGCCTGGACCAGCTCTTCGTCTTGATTGCGGGCCTGGGGCCAGAGAGCGGCCTCCTCCTCGAACCCGGAGCGCAGGGTGATGGCCTCGACATGGGCCTCCCGGAGCAGATAAGGCAGGATCAGAGAAGCACTGCTGAAGCCAAAGTCAACCAGAACGCGGGGGTGGACATCGCGAATCGCGTCGAGCGCCAGTTGCGAGGCGGCGTGGCGTCCATAGCTGGCGAGAGCTCCATCGGCAAGCTCGATGTCGGTGATCTCTCCCGGCAGGACCCGACGAAAGTCCTCACGAAAGAAGGTGTTCTCCAACTTGCGCTCCTGGCGGCGATCGAGAGCCAGACCGCGCTCATCCAAAACCATCAGATCGGCGGAGCGGGCGTCCAAGGGCGAGGCCAGCACGTGCACCGAACCCACCACACCAGACTCCCTGGTGTAGTGGCAGGTGACCGGTACGGGGAGCTCGGCGAGGTCGACCACCCGGGCGCCGGCCGAGAGCATCCCGGCGATCATGGCCCGCTTGATCATGCCCGAGCCCGGGCTCCGGTCGCGACAGATGGCCAGCTGGCTGCCCCTCGGTTGGGTGGCTGACCAGGCCGCAGCCAGGCGGGCACACCACTCGGGAGTCAGCTCCACGTTGATGATCCCGGTGATCCCTGACTTGCTGAAGAGGCTGCTCCGCCAGGTTCCGGCCCAGATCACCGATTCATGGACCACCGAGCCTGCCTCGATCTCCTTACCGGGCCAGATGCGCACCCCGGGTTCGACCACCGAGCGGGCCCCGATGGTGCAGTCGTCGCCGATCACGCTGGAGTCTTGAAGCAGAACGTCGGGTTTGAGAGTGGCCGAGCTACAGACCACAGCCTGGCGGAGGCGGCTGCGTTCGCCGACGTAGACCTGCGGCCAGAGGACGCTGTTGCTGACCTTGGCGCCGGCATCGACCACCGCGTAGCGATCCACCACCACCGGTCCATTGAGAAAGGCCTCGTGGCCGATCACGGCATCGCGGCCGATGAAGGCGGGGCCCTCGATCCGGGCGGTGTCAGCCACCGAGGCCCCCTCGTTGATCCACTGGGACGGGCCCGTCCGTTGGCCGGCGATCTCACAGGCTACCCGGCCCTCCAGGGCATCCCAGTTGGCCTGTAGATAGCTCTGCACGCTGCCGATGTCGCACCAATAGCCCCTGCCCACGGTGGCCCAAACGGAATCCCGGCGACGCAGCATCTCGGGGAAGACGTCCTGCGACCAGTCGCAGGCTATCGCCTCGGGACAGTACTCCAGGACCGCCGGCTCGACGACGTAGATGCCGGTGTTGACTTGATCGCTGAAAACCTCGCCCCAAGAAGGCTTCTCCAGGAAACGCTCGATGCGGCCATCGGAGGCGGATATGACGACTCCGTACTCGAGCGGGTTGGCAACGCGAGAGAGAACCAGCGTGGCCTGCGAACTGTGGTCGCGGTGAAAAGCGACGGCCTGGGTGAGATCGATGTCAGTGAGCGCATCGCCGCTGATCACGATGAATGTTTCGTCCAGCAAACTTGCGGCATTCCTGACGCTCCCGGCGGTACCCAGGGGGCGGTCCTCGATCACGTAGTCCAGTTGCATTCCCAGCTCGGCACCGTCGCCGAAGTAGTTGCGAATACTGGCACCGAGATACTGCAGGGTGATGATCACTTCGGTGATACCGTGCCGCCGCAAGAGCCGGAGAACATGCTCCATACAGGGACGCCCAACCACTGGAACCAAGGGCTTCGGCCGGCGGCTGGTGAGCGGACGCAGGCGACTTCCCTCGCCACCCGCCATCACGACCGCCTTCATCGGAGCATGCCCTGACCCGCCTTCTGACCCCTGGCCGACCCAGCTCCCTCAAGCCCGAGTTTGATCATACGGAGAGTCCACGCCGGCGACGACTCCACCACCAAAGCAAAAGAGTCACCAGGAAAATGGACCCAACGGTGACCGCCGCCGTTCCCGCCAGTTCGGCGCTGGCGCTGGCGGGACTGTAGGTGGGCGGTTGCGGCAGTTCCTGTAGCCGGTGCAGATACAGGCGGCTCGGCGATACCGCCACCACCAGACCGTGGGCATGGGAGGAGAAGACGGGGCCCATGGTCGCCAGTTGGGAGACCGACGCGTCAGGCGGGGGAGCCCGATACCAGGTGTAGCCGCCATCCGGTGTGAGCAGCGTGCCGAAGCCGTCCGTTGCCAGGTAGGCCGAGGTAGCCCCGTCCGCCACCAGGGCGGTCACGGTGGGCACTCCACTCAGTCCGCCATAGGGCAGGACTTGGAATGACCTAGCCCACCTGTCACCGTCGCCGCGCCAGATGAGACCCTCTGGCTCCCCGACAAGGACAATGCCGGTCGCGAGTTCCGTCAGAGCGCTGGTCGTAGCCGCGAACCTGGGCGCGCTCCGAGCCAGGGTCCAATGCCCACCGGGAGGACGTTGCCAGAGGCGGCCACTGACGAGCGCCAACCACGCGCGACCGGGAGTGGGCGGAGCGATAACCGCACCACCGTTGCCGGAAGTGATCTTGCTCAAGGGGGTCCGGAGGCGACCGCTGAAGAGTCCAGTTGAGGTGGCGACCGCCACGAGTACCGGGTCTTGGCCGAAGACAGCCAAGGCCCTGGGCGACCCCGAGAGCCTGGGTAGCGGCCGGACCCTGCCCGTGGGGCCAGCTTCGACCAGCTCGCCTCGGGCGAAGGCGATCACGCCTTGTCGGCCAGAGGCACCGACTGCCAGAGCAGGACCAAACCGCGACGGTAACTTGATCTCGCTGAACCTGCCTGAAGTTGGCGAATACCAGCCAGCAACCCCTTTTGAGATTGCCAGGGTGGTCGAACCCTGGTCTGAGGCAATCGCCGAGATGGGCGGTGTTCCACCGGGAGCCGCCACCCACCAGCCGGTATCCGCTGAGACCGGAAGGATGGTCCAGATGAGCGCCAGAGGCACGCCCAAGAGCGTCCGCGCAGCCACTCTCACGAGCTATTGGCCATAAAGGCCGCTCACGATGGTGGCTAGTAAGAAGAGCTCGGCCACCACATGGACCGCCGCCGCCGGAAGCAGGCTGTTGCTGCGCTGGGTCATCCAGCCCCAGATCAGCCCGAGCAGGATCACGATCGGGATCAGACTGTCGGCGGGCCCCTGGTACTGGGTGGCGATGTGGGCGATTCCGAAAATCAGCGCTTGGACGATCAGCGCCCCCCAGCGGGAGTGCTGGCGCTCCAGCGCAGCCAGCAGGACGCCCCGGAATTGGATCTCCTGAGCGATCGCGCTGGTGGCGTTGGCCACGCCGTAGGCAACCGCGGCAGATCCTCCGAAGGAAAGGAGCGGGATCCCCTCCCGCCCAATCAGTGGTCCGGGAAGCAGGAAGGCAACCAAGAGAAACCCGAGGGAAACCGAGATCGCCATCAGCACCGGGCCCCGTCGGGGAAGAACCCAGAGCCGGATGTTTGGCCTGGGCTTCGGCGTCAGGTAGTGAAAGGCGGCCGCCATCGCCAGGGCCACCAGCAGCCAGGCCACTCCGGCCCAGGCGGTGCGGGCCAGGCCATAGGGAGCTCCCACGAAGGCGGGCACCGAGCCGGTGAAGCCCAGGAGCCAGAGCCAGCAGGAGTAGGGAAGGGTGAGCGTCAGCAGCGCAAAGGAGAGTGGGGCTAGCCCGCGCAAGGATCGGATCAGAAGAGTCGCTGCCCCGATCGCCGCGAAGTAGCCGGTCAATCGCCAGAGATCGGGATCTACGCTCTGGGGGTCGCCGAAGAGGCGCGGGAGGAGCATGGTCAGAGCCGCTCCGCCCAGGACGACGATCAGGCTTCCCCAAGAGCGGAGCAGGGGGCGAACGGAAGGGAGGGTGGAGCCGGACCGGCGCTGAAGCAGCCCGGCGCTCACGATCTAGCCGATCGCGCTCCGCCTAGTTGGTCGAGGAGTCTGACGCCCCGGTGGTGCTCGCTGCCGAGGCTCCCGAAGCCCGACTGGGAACCGGTGCAGCAATCTCGGGCCCGTCTTCGTCCTCGCCGCGGATCCGGTCAACGAGATCGTAGACCCGATCCTGGACTGTCCCTGAGAAGAGGAAGGCCACGCCAGCCGCCGCCAGCAAGCCTCCGGCCAGCCACGCCTTGGACATGCGCCGACGCTTGCGGGGCAGGTCGATGCCGGTCTTACGGAGCGAACCCTCGACCCGCTTGCGGGCATCGTCGGGGAGTGATTTGGTGGCCTC
>JBAQYY010000133.1:0-20005 GCA_049790415.1 Candidatus Dormiibacterota bacterium
TATGGCGTCGACCTTGCCCAGGGGATTCTTCTGGCCATGGAGCACCCCGCCGCCTTGAACGAGGACTTCAACTTCTCTACCGTCGAGTCGACCACGGTCCTGGAACTAGCCGAGCTGATATGGCGCAAGATCCGGGGCCCGGAAGAGCCTTTCCGCTACGTCTCCGATCCGCCCTTTGAGTACGACGTGCAGCGCCGTGTGCCAGCCACCGAAAAAGCCAAGCGGGTCTTGGGTTTCGAGGCGACGACCTCTCTGGACGCCATGCTCGATGAGGTCATTCCCTGGATCGAGGGAGCGATCAAAGCCGGAAGCATTTAGGCCATCGGCTTTCGGCAGCCGGCTGCCCGGTCAGGCCCCCGTGCGAGCTGGATGGCCCTCGCGATCCCGCTTGAGTTCAAAGAAGTAGTCCCGGCGGCTCATCCGGACCACATCGCGGAGGAGTTCAAGGCACTCCTCGTCCGAAGGCACTTCCGTAATGATCGGCCCGAAGATCCCCGGGCCCGCGCCGCCATCCAGAATCAAGGTAGGTACGCCGAAGGCCCGGCAGGAGTCCACTGCCGACAGGTGCTGACTAACCACTTCTTGCCACAAAGTAGGATCGGTTAGGGCCGCTTCGCCGTCTGCCGGGTCGAGTCCCGCTGCCTCCCAAGCCTGCTCCAGCACCGCCTTCTCTCGGAGGTCTTGGTGACTCACGTGAGCTGCCCGGCCCAAAGCGGTATAGAGCTTGGCGATGGACGAATGACCCCCCAGACGCTTCGCCTGCACGAGGAGTTGGAGACCCTCGGCGCCGTAGCCAACCGGTTGGTCTGAGATGGCTTGCCCCTCGGGAAGGTTGGCTATGCCTAGTGAGAAGACCCGCCAGTCGATCTCCAACTCACCGAGTTCCTCCAATCGCGTCGCCCACCGGGAGGTAACCCACGCCCAAGGGCAGAGTGGATCGAAGTAGAAGGCGACCGTCTCCGTGGTTGCCATGCTCTCCCTCCAAAGGCGTGTGGGCTGCAGCTCGATCTGGCCACAATGATTGTAGGGACAACCACCTGTGCGGCTCCGACTCGGCGAGCAGTTCAGGCACCGTCGGCCAGAGCTTGTGTCCAGGTGAAGTCGTAGCTCACCGAACTGGAGGGGACCAGTACGTATTCAAGATCGCAGTTAGAGAGGTACGACGTCGACGCATTCGCCACGCAGGCGTCGCCGGAAGTCCAGATGTAGCCGGTGGGAGCCGCGAGTGGCCCCGTGACGGTGTCTGTCAGGATCGCATCTCTATGGGCCCAGCAAAGCGAGGACGTGCTGCCGAGAGGGCAGTCCATGTTGAAGGAGCCAGGCCCGTCGTTGTACATCCAGTCGAAGTCTGATCCCAAGGCGCCGTAATCCTCCGCCCAGTCGCCCTTGGCCGCGATCTCCCCAGGTACCGACTGAACAGGCGGGTCCTCCGCATCCTGAGCACCGGTGAGCGCATTCTGGTCGGCGGCGGTGTCCATGCCCGTGATCGCCGGCAGCCCCCTCAAGACGCGCTCTTCGTTGGTGACCACGAACTGCTGCTCGGCAAGGGGCAGGCTGTACAAATTCATCGCCCAGGTGAGTGGGCCCACGCCTTCAGTGGCGAGAGCGGAGTCAATGTCCGCTAGCTCGGCTTGCTGGCAGGCCAAGGACCCATACGTCGCGTAGTAGCAGGTCCCGTCGAAATCAGCGGTCAGGTTGCTCGTCGGGTTGGCCGTCGGCCCTCCCGTCAGGGTGATGGAGGCCAACGCTTGGACTTGCGGGACGGTGTACGGGCCGTCGCTAGCCCATACGAGTGCGTAGTAGGTGCCGGCGGGCTCGCCATTTGTATTCCAAGTCCACGACGGACCTATCCAGGCGGCGGTGAGGGTCCACGGCCCCGATCCGGTTGGGCCCACGAAGTAGGCATATCGAACATCCGACGGGGATGTGCAGCTCGACGATGCGTTGACGACTACTGCGGTCCCCGAGGGGGCATCTTCCGCAGGTTCGGTCACGACGGAAACTGCCGAGCATCTCGGCGCCTCAGAGCCGAGGGCGACGATCGTCTGGGCCTGCGGCACCGTGTAGGGCCCATCGCTCACCCAGACCACGGCGTACTCACCGGCGGCCCCAGTCCAGGTCCAGGTCGGGCCGATCCAAGCAGCCTTCAGGGTCCACGGCCCGGAACTACTGGGGCCGACAAAGTACGTGTATTTGGGACTTGAGCCGGCAGGGCAAGACGCAGTCGCACTCACAATGACTGTGGAGGAACCACCCACTTGGGCGGAGACCCCCGTACACGGTGTTGAGGCGGCGGCTACATCAGTGTCCACGCCGGTGGCTAATCCAGTGGCAAGCGTGACGGCTACTAGTACCGCTGCCGCCGAAATCGTCACCTGCACTTTGAGATGGCCAACACCGAGCACGTCCACGAACGCTATCCCGCGACATCGGTTTTGGCAGTGATGCGTGTGGAACGGTGTTCTGACCGACCCGCAACGGTCAGTGCGTGGTTTGCTGTCCGGGCTAGCAGTGCTCGCCCGGCACCGCAAGGCTGGGGCACTCGATATCACTTGCCCAAAAAGGGCAGGATCGTAGCCAGGCCCACCGTTTGCCGTAGTCGCACGATCCGCTCAACCACTCGGCCATCGAGATAGGCTGAGTCCGTCGAAGGCGATTACGTGCAGCCTCGACTCCGCTGCGGGATCGGCGTCACACTTGGCAGCGCCAGATCTCGTCGACGTAGCCTGTTCGTATCCAATTCGGAGAACGAAGAACCGGTCTGTACCCGCGGGCCTCGGAAACCAGTTGCCGAACAACGGACTGTGGCGCCAAAGCGGTCTGGGGTGCCTGAGCCTCTTGGTTGATGCTGAAGAACCATTTGGAGCAGTGTGGAATGCGCGCCAGGTAGCGACGGGCCTCCGGTGGAGCGATCTCCGGCAGCGAGTCGATATTCATCACCGCGTCAAATGCGGATGAGGGGGTGGTGTCGAAGGCGAAGGTGGGGCGAACCCACACCTTCTGCCCACGCTCGGGTTCCCCGTATAGGCCGACTTCATCTGAGGGAAGAGTCTTGAGCAGGAAGTATCCCTGTGCCGCGTTCACTTCCGGAAGGTCAAATAGTGAGTAGGCGCTCATTCCCAGCCGGTGAGCGACGTAGGCGGTGAAGCCAATGCCCGCGCCTATCTCGGCCACCCGTTGCGCTCCGGGTCGGATGCCTGCGAACGACTCGATGAAGTGCGCCAGGCGATCGATCGCATAGGCTCCGACGATCGTCCGCAGATGCATCGGGCCGGTCAAAGGCTCAAGCGTGAACAACCCATCAAAGACCGGCGGAAGAGAGACAGGTAGGCCGATTCTGGCCTCGATCGCATGCCTGACTTCGTCGGCGGACGCTTCGGCCGGGGCACTGTCGAAGTTGGCCTGCTCTGGACAGCGGACGGAGAGCACGCCGACAGCCTCCGCCATGCTGATCAGGTTGTCCATGAACCAGAGGGCACGCTTCTCCATCTGGGCGGGATCGGACTGGAGCTGCTCAAAGGCTGCTGCTCCCTGCCAAAACCCATGTCCGCCCGCCTTGCGCGGCAAGGCGCGCAGATAGGCTACGAGGTCGAGCGGAGCCCCGCTACGCAGGAGGCCGGCCACTTCACTCTGTTGGCCAGCAAAGTTGGTCCACATGTCTTCCGGACGTGGGCCGTCGGGGCCTTCAGCGATTGCTCGGCGGTACGCGTTGGCAAGGCGTTCAGCAATCTCGATGTCGTGGCTGGCCTCGTTTCCAACTCGGTGAGCCTCCGTGAAGCCACAAACGAAGGTTGCCGCGAGCGGCGCGAGGCCCGGGCGCCGGTCGAGAATCTGCCTGCATACGCGATCCAAGGGCCGAAGCGTGGCTGGCGTTAGGGGCGACGGACGCCGGTTGAGAATCGGCTGAAATAGGCGCCTCGCGGCCGCCCTGCCCATAGTGGCAATGGTAGCAACGCGCCCGCCCTCGGACGGATGGGCCGCCGCAGTCCCGCCTTGATCAGAGGATGGTGGCCCATAGTCGAGATTGGGGCGCGCAAGGCGGGCGGGATGCCGGTCCTTCAAGATGCGAACGGTCAGTCCAGTCCGGGTCAGACCGGTGACCACTCACGGTCTGCGCCACCTTTACGCCTCGGCCGTCATCGCTGGGCGCGCGTCCGTGAAGCAGGCACGGGCTGTGCTCGGCCATGCGAGCGCAGTCATCACCCTTCGAACCTACGCTCCGGCGATTAGGACCGAGCGCGCTCCGTGAGTGAGGCTGCCCTCAGCCCTTGCGGACTAGACGCTCAGACGGGCGGTGTGGCCGCAGATCAGAGTGACTTAGAGGTGGAGTCAGGACCCTAGCGGCCCTACTTCTTGGTTTCCCAGAAGATCCGTGCTACCTCGTCCACCTTGGTACGCAGTTCAGCAGCTTTCTCGGTGTCCACGTTCTGCTTGGTGGCTGACGCCGCCTTGAGCGTCTTCCAGACCAGATCGTGGAGTTCGGGGAACTTCTCCAGATGCTCGGGCTTGAAGTAGTCGCTCCAGAGCACCTGAACCTCGTGCTTGACCCGCTCCGCGTGCTGCTCTTTGACGGTCACCATCCGCACGAACGAGTTGCGGCGGGCCTCCGAGTCATCGTCCGGCAGAGCCTTAATCTTGGTGACCATGGTCTCCACTGTCTGGGCTGCGAGCTGAGCCTCGTGGGGATCGTAGATCCCGCAGGGGATGTCGCAGTGGGCGTGGACAACCCGCTTGGGCGCGAGTAGCGCTGTCAATCTGGCAATCATGCTGAACTCCCTCAATCGCAACTTCGCCAGGCCCAAATTCAGACCTGGGCCAAACGTACCATCAGCTCGTGGTCACCGGCAAACTAGCTCGGCTGCTGGCGCCGGCCGCGGGCGTGCTGCCGGGGCTAGCCTTGGTGGCGGGTCGGAGTATGGAACCGACGCTCAAAGAGGGCGCGTGGGTGCTCGTGCGCCGGCCCCGCAGGGTCGACCCCAAGCTCGGCCAAGTGGTGGTGGTTGAGCATCCACAGCGCCCAGGTTTTGAGTTGATCAAGCGCGTCTCGGCGGTGAGCCGGGAGCGCCGTCTGCTCTGGGTGTCGGGCGACAACCTCGGCGCCAGTAGCGACAGCGAGGGCTTCGGAGCCCTGCCGTGCGGCCTTCTGCGCGGGGTAGTTCTGGCTCGGGTCCGGCCACTGCCCTGGCGCTGGCTGAGGGCGGACCCGAGCCAGATCGCCTGACCGATTCGCGGACGGATGGTGCTGCGAACTGGCACCATAGGGGCCGAGATGACAGAGTCCGAACAGCCTGCGCCTCCGCCCAAGGCCCCGGAAACGCCCCGGGAAACCTTCGTCAGCAGTCTTCCCGTCCAGAAGAAGGACAAGAAGAAAAAGAAGAAGGTCTCTCGCGAGCCACCGCGAGGTCGAGGCCGGCGCTGAGCCCAGACCCCGGTTCTACCGATCGCCGGTTAGCCCTTGCTACTGCCCGCTACGCGGTCCAGGCAGGGGGCGCTCTGATCAAGGCGGCAGGGGTGGGGTTCCACCCCACCGAGAGCAAGGGCTACGGTGATTACGTCACCGCCGTTGACCGGGAGAGTGAGCAAGTCGTGGTCCGCATTCTCTCCTCGGTCTTCCCCGGATTGGCGATCCTGGCCGAGGAGACGGGGGGGAGCCTGCCCGAGAGGGGCTGGGTGGTGGATCCTCTCGACGGCACTACCAACTTCAGCCGCGGATTCCCCATGGTCGGGGTGTCAGTCGCTCTGCTTGAGAGGGGCGAGCCGGTGGTGGGAGCGGTGCACGCCCCATTCCTGGGCTTCACCTTCACGGCGTCGGCGGGGGAGGGCGCCCACGACCAGACTGGCCGCCGCCTCCAGCTAGGCGACCCGGACCCTCGGCAGGCTGTCGTTGCCACCGGTTTTCCCTTCAAGACCCCCGACGAGATTCCCCGCTTGGTGGGAACTGTGGAACGTGTCCTCCGGCGGGTCGAGGATCTGCGCCGGCCGGGAGCAGCCAGCTTGGACCTCGCCTTCACCGCGGCCGGTGTCTTCGACGGATTCTTCGAATTGGGCCTCAAGGTCTGGGATATCGCCGCCGGTGCCCTCCTGGTCACCGAGGCTGGCGGCCTGGTGTCGGACTGGGAGGGGAGGGTGGGACTGCCCAAGAACGGGAACATCGTGGCTGCACCGCCTCGCGTTCATGCGGCCCTCCTGGAGGCGACCAAGGGAGGCTAGGACGTCACCCTGACGTACCCACTGGTGCCGGAGCCGGCGTTCTTAGAACCCGATTTAGGGATCAGGTCGAGGTGGTAGGTGCCCGCCTTGAGCGGAATCACCGTGATCACCACCGGCACAACCGCGTTGGCCTCCAGGATGCCGCCGCAGGAGCGGTCGTTCTGCCAGACAGATCCGGCCGTGCCCAGGAAGGTGACCTTGACCACCCTGAACTCAGGCGTCAGGTTGCCAGCCACACAGGCGGGATCCATAGCGCCGCCGGCGGTGTCGTCGAGGGCGAAGGTCAGCGCATTGCGGTGACCGACGTGCAGTGAGGCGGTGGGAAGCTTGCCGTTGAGTTGGGCCTGCGGTGCTCCCTCGCCGGAGCTCACCTCCTTGAGGCTGGTTATCACGTCCGAGAAGACCGCGACCACAATGAAGGCGATCACGCCCAAGGTGATCCACTGTCCGGTCGATAATCTGGGAAGCTGAAACTTGGGTGGGCTCACGCTCCCCGAGACTAGTGGTTCCAGGGGGGATGCCCGGAAGTGCAAGGGGGCGCGGCTTGACCTCGATCGAACAGGTGCTGGCAGGCGAGATCCTCGACTCCCGGGGCAATCCAACTCTGGAGGTCGAGGTCGTGCTGGCCACCGGTGAGGTGGGCCGGGCGGCCGTGCCATCGGGGGCTTCCACCGGGATCCATGAGGCGGTTGAGCTTCGCGATGGCGACTCCCGCCGTTTCCATGGCAAGGGGGTCAGCCGGGCTGTGGAGGCGGTCACCGAGACTCTGGGACCGCTCCTATTCGAGCTGGATGCCCTCGACCAGCGAGAGGTTGACCGGCGCCTGGTTGCCGCCGACGGTACGGCCGACAAGTCCCATCTGGGAGCGAACGCCCTGCTCGGAGTGAGCCTGGCCGTGGCCCGGGCCGCTGCAGCGGCCTCGGAGCAACCCCTCTACCGCTATCTGGGCGGGGTGGACAGCTGCCTGCTGCCGCTGCCCATGTTCAACATCCTCAACGGCGGCGCCCATGCCCGCACCTCGGTGGATTTCCAGGAGTTCATGGTCGCTCCGGTGGGCGTCCCCACGTTCGCCGAGGCCGTTCGGGCCGGCTCGGAAGTGTTCCAGTCGCTGCGTGGCGTTCTCCAGGAGGGGGGATACGACACCGGCCAGGGAGATGAGGGCGGCTTCGCTCCCAGTCTCAAGAGCAACGTCGAAGCGGTGGAGGTGATCCTGACCGCCATCGAGCGTGCCGGTTACCGGGCTGGGGAAGAGGTGGCCATCTTCATCGATCCCGCTCCCAGCCAGTTCTTCGAGGACGGCCAGTACCACCTCCGCGGCGAAGGCCGGACCCTGACGTCGAGCCAGCTGATCGATCTCTGGCAGGACTGGATCAGGCAGTACCCGATCATCTCGGTGGAGGACGGCCTCGCCGAGGACGACTGGGCGGGCTGGGTGGAGCTCACCGAACGGCTGGGAACTCAGGTGCAGCTGGTCGGCGACGACATCTTCGTGACCAACCCGGCCCGCCTGCAGCGGGGGATCGACGAAGGCGTGGCCACCGCGATCCTGATCAAGCTCAACCAGATCGGCACCCTCAGCGAAACCTTGGACGTGATTCAGCAAGCGCAGCGCCACGGCCTGGGAATCGTGATCAGCCACCGCTCCGGGGAGACGGAGGACACCACCATCGCTGACCTCGCCGTGGCGGTCGGCGCCGGCCAGATCAAGAGCGGCGCTCCCTCCCGGGGCGAGCGAACCGCCAAGTACAACCGCCTGCTCCGGATCGAGCGCGAGCTGGGCAGCTCGGCGCGGTTTGCCAAGGGCGATTGGATCACCCGTCGCCAGACTCCACCTCCTGCCTAGGAGGGCTAATCCCGACTGCTACAGTGGGTTATATGCCGAGTTCAGCTGAGAAGGGGCTGCAGGTCCTTCCCGCACCGCCCGGACGGCTCATCACCGACTGCATTGGCAACACCCCACTGCTGCGGATCCGTCTCTTTGAGGACGCAGCTCCCGACCTCCGGGTGCTGGGCAAGGCCGAATTCATGAATCCCGGGGGGTCGGTCAAGGACCGTCCCGCGCTAAGGATGGTGGTGGAGGCCCAACGAAGTGGCCAGCTGGGCCGGGGGCAGGTGCTCTTGGACAGCACCAGCGGCAATACCGGAGTTGCCTACGCCATGCTCGGGGCGGCGTTCGGATTCCCGGTCAAACTGGTGGTCCCCGACAACGTCGGTGACGAGCGCCGCCGGCTGATGCTCGCCTACGGTGCCGAGCTCGTCTTCAGCGATCCCCAGGAGGGTTCGGACGGAGCCATCCTGCTCTGCCGGGAGATCCAGACGGCCGATCCCGACCGCTACTTCGCCCCCGACCAGTACAACAACCCCTTCAACTGGCGCTCCCACTACGACACCACCGCCGTCGAAATCTGGGAGCAGACGGAGGGGGAGGTGACCATCTTCATGGCCGGCCTGGGGACCTCGGGAACCTTCATCGGTACCTCGCGGCGGCTCAAGGACTTCAACCCGGCGATCACCTGCGTAAGCCTGCAGCCCGAGGACGCCTTCCACGGCCTGGAGGGCCTCAAGCACATGGCCAGCGCCATCGTGCCGGGGATCTACGACCAGGCCCTAGCCGACCGCAACCTGGCCGGGCCAACCGGGGCCGCATACGATCTGGCCGGTCGGCTGGCCCGCGAGGAAGGTATCTTGACCGGGCACTCGTCAGGGCTGGCGCTCTGGGGGGTTGAGCGCCTTATCGAGGAGGGCCTGCGCGAAGGTGTGGTGGTGCTGATCTTCCCCGACGGTGGCGCGCGCTACTTGAGTTCAGGCCTGTACGGAGCTCAGTGACCGCCGCCAGAGGGCAGGACCTGCTCTTTCCCGGGGAGATCTTCGAACGCATGAGAGAGTTCGCCGAGGCCGCCTACCCCTACGAGGGCTGCGGAGTTCTGATCGGGACCTCGAGTGATGACTCGGCCGCGGTCAGCGAGGTCTTTGAAGGTAGGAACTTGGTCCAGGATCGCCGCCATGACCGCTATGAGCTAGATCCCAGAGACATCATCCGGGCCGAGAAGTGGGCCCGCGAGGCGGGCCAGGACGTGCTCGGCTTCTATCACACCCATCCCGATCACCCCGCCCGGCCCAGCCAGTTCGACACCGAACGGGCCTGGGCCGGATACCACTACGTGGTGATCTCGGTGGAGGCGGGCCAGCTGATCGAGGCAACCGCCTGGCAGCTGGCCGAGGCGGACGAGCCCAGCCACTTCCAGGAGGTGGACCTCAAGGGCGGTCACCGGGGTCCGGGCTATAATCCGGCCGGTCTTGTGGCGGAGGCCCCGTGAAGTCCGCGATCGGCATCCTCGAGATGATTCTGGCGATCTTGGTGATCGTCACCATTCTTCTCCAGACCCCCAAGTCAAGCGGCCTTGGCGGCACGATCGGGGGCGGGACGGACACGGGTGGCGGCTATCGAACCCGCCGCGGTCTGGAAAAGGTCCTCTTTCGCGTTTCGATCTGGCTGGTGGTGGCCTTCGCGCTGGTCGCCGTGGTGCAGATTCGGCTGGGAACCAGCTAGGCGGGAGACCTCCCTCCGGCGGTTTTCTCAGTCCCGCCCGACACCCCCTCCGCCTGCTCGCCCTGGTCGGGAGCGCGGTTGTGGTCGTGGGGGGAGTGGCGGCCTTCACCGTCTCCTTCGGGACCCTGGCCACCCACCAGGTCTACGTCGAGGCGGTGGTGGCGCCGGTGGGCCCCTCGCCGCTCAGCCCCCTGCTGACGCCGAGCGACCCGGTAGCCCAGGCGGTGGGGGCCCTCACCGGTCCCGGCCTGATGAAGGCCTCGCCGAGCGGTAACCCAGAACTGGGATTGGCGACCAGCTGGCGGGCGGAGGATGGCGGTTCTCACTACCACTTCACTCTCTCGGCCAAGCGGAAATGGTCCGACGGCCAACCGATCACCACCAAGGACGTCGCCTTCACCCTGGCGGTCCTGCAGTCCTCGAAATTCCCCAATCCGGATATTGCCGCCCCCTGGACCGGCGTCTCGCTGTTCGCCGGCTCGCTCTGGTCAGGCACCTTCGTCCTGCCCGGCCCCACCACCAGCTTCCCAACCGCGGCCGAGGACGCCGTGCTGCCGGCCCGGCACTATCACTCCCAGCCGGCACTCTTCTTCCGCGGCACGCAGCGGACTGACGCCCTCTTCGCTCCCAGCGCCGGCCCCTTCCGGGTGGTCGGCAACGGGGCTGGTCAGGTGACCCTGGCGCGCAACAACTACTACCGGCCCCGGCCCGTTCTGGACGGTTTCCAGCTGCGCCTGGAGCCCAGCCCGGCGGCGGTCGACGAACTGCTCGCCCAGGGAACGGTAGACGGCTGGCTGGCGGCCACGCCCAGTGACGTGCAGCGGTTGCCGGCGGGGTTGGTGCGCTCCCGGATCACCACTTACGACTTCGTCGAGTTACTGATGAACGAGGAGGCTCCGTCGCTGGACTCGCTGGCCGTACGGCAGGCGATCGCCACCGCGGTGAACCGTCGCGCCTTGCTCAAACACAACCTCGCCGGGTTGGGTGATCCCCAATACGGACCCCTGCCCGACTCCATCGCTTGGGCGGCCAGCTCGAGCTCGGCCGGGGTGGCGCTGCCCCCGGTGGCAACGCTGCTCAAGGCGGCGGGATGGAGCCGCTCACCGACCTCGCACCTCTGGGAGCAGTCCGGCCAGCCCCTCAGCCTCACCCTCGACGTCCCCAACCTGGACCCCCTGCCGCAGGCGGCCGATGGTCTAGCCGGCCAGCTCGACGATCAGGGATTCCTGGTCAAGGTCAAAGTGCTCCCCGAGGGCCAATTCGTCTCCACCACCTTGTCCCAGGAGCAGTTCCAGTTTGCTCTGGTCGGCTTCGATAACGGCCCCGACTCCGACCTGACGTCCTTCTGGCGCTCGGGGGTCGAGCCCGGCCAGTCGCTCAACTTCAGCCAGTCCCCTCCCGACCTCTATCTCAATCACGCCCTCGACGCTCTGGCGAGCGCCTCCACCACGGCCGCTCGCCAGAGCGCCTACCGGGAGGTTGCCAAGCGCCTCCACGCCGACCTCCCGGCGGTCTTCCTGTACACCCCAGTCGACGTCTACGTCCATCTCAGCTCGGTGCACGCGCCCGGAGTGTCGGCGGTAGGGGATCCCAGCCAGCGTTTTCTCAAGGTTGCCGACTGGAGCCTGTAGGCGAGACAGCCGCTCCCTGAGATCCGGAGCGACGGCGGTCGTCCGTTACGATTCTCAACTGCCGCCGGGATGGTGAAATTGGTAGACACGCAGCGTTCAGGGCGCTGTGCAGGTCACTGCGTGCGGGTTCGAGTCCCGCTCCCGGCACTCCTTGAGCAACCTGACCAGCCCGCGCCATGGAACCTTCTGGCCGGGGCCCGCGTTTGTCTTCCCGAGGGGTCTGCCAGAGCGCCGATCGCCGCGGGCACCTCTCCGGAAGCCCGACAGGCGGGGTGGCACTTGACGCACCCGGTCTATGCTGACCGTGCTCGACCGGTGACCGAGGAACTCTTCGTCAAGCCAGAGGTGTGACTACGGATCCCGAGCCCGACGCCAAGGACGGCAACCAAACCGCGGGGGATGACCGCGGCCGCGAAGCTCCCCTGCCCTGGGTTCCCTTCGTCCCTGATCCGGCCCTCAGACCAGTCGAGCCAGCATCCTTTGCCGACGCCTTCACGGTCGACGCCGGCGAGATCCCGCGGCGCCGGCACCCGGCGCAAAGGACCGTCTCGATGCTGGTGGTCGTGGCGATGGGATTGGTGATCGCCTCGGGGGCGGTGGTGATCGCCACCCGGTCGCACCCACCGGCCCATCCCATCACCCGGGACAGTCCCAGTTCCAGTGCGCCAACTCCCACCCCCACCGACTCGGCGCAGCAGCTCGCCGCCGTCGCCGCCAGTGACCTGCCCGAGATCGTGATGGTGGTGGCGGTGGGCACCACCTCCGAGGAACTGGGAACGGCCTGGCCGCTCGACGCCGCCGGGGACTTCCTCACCAACGACCACGTGGTCCACATGGGCCAGAGCTTCCACGTGGTGCTGGGCTCGGGACAGCAGTACGCCGCTGAAGTGATCAACGACGATCCCCAGCTGGACTTGGCCGAGATCCATGTCTGGGACCTGCGCGAGCAACCGCTTCCCATCGACGACGCCTTGCCCCCGATTGGGCAACCGGTGGTGGTCCTGGCTGCCCAGGGAGCCACCGGCCATTCTCCGGTGACCGAATCCAAGGTCAACGGACTCAACGAGAGCGCCACCGTCAATGACGCCAAGCCGGGAGAGCTCTCCGATTACACCGGGCTGATCCGAATTCCTGCCCGGATCTTCCCGGGCAACAGCGGCGGCCCTATGATCACCCCCCAGGGCGAGGTGGTGGGCATCCTGACCCTGGCTGCGGAAACGGGATCGGGTGCCTTCGCCATTCCCATCACCCAAGTCGACCAGGTGATCCAGACCTGGCTGGCCGGCTGAGTACTGGCTTAGAATCTGGCCGGCTAGGGCGTCTTGGATTGACGCTCTCTCGCCACCTCTGGCAACATCGGATGATGACCGCGGGGCCAGCCAGCTCGAGTACCCAAGGCCGGATCGCCCCTGACGCCCGCGGGGTGCTCGGCGGGCGGGAGATCGATTGATGACCAGCAGAAGCCGGGCGAGCGGCCTGACCGTCTTGGTTCTCGGCGCCGATGGCTACATCGGCTGGCCCATGGCCATGCACCTCTCCCGGCTCGGCCACCGGGTGGTGGCGGTCGACAATCTGGCCCGCCGGCGCTGGGACCGGGAGGGGGGCACCTACAGCCTGCTCCCGATCAAGTCGATGCCCCAGCGGGTCAAGCGCTGGCAGGAGCTGACCGGCAACTCCATCGAGTGGCGCCCCGCCGACCTCACCGACTTCAAAGCCGTGGACCAGCTCTTCGCCGAGTTCCAGCCCCAAGCGGTTGTCCATTTTGCCGAGCAGCGCAGCGCTCCTTTCTCGATGATCGACCGCGACCACGCCGTCTTCACCCAGGTCAACAACGTGGCCGGCACCTTGAACCTGCTCTTCGCCATCCGTGATCGGGTGCCCGACTGCCACCTGATCAAGCTGGGCACCATGGGTGAGTACGGCACCCCCAACATCGATATCGAGGAGGGCTACCTCGACATCGAGCACAACGGACGCCGGGACCGGCTGCCCTTCCCCAAGGTGCCGGGCAGCTTCTACCACCTCTCCAAGGTGCACGACAGCGCCAACATCCACTTCGCCTGCCGGGTCTGGGGGATCCGAGCCACCGATCTCAACCAGGGGGTGGTCTACGGGGTTGAGACCGAGGACACCGTGCTGCACCGCGACCTCTACACCCGATTCGATTTCGACTCCATCTGGGGGACAGCCCTCAACCGCTTCTGCGTCCAGGCGGCGGTGGGGCAGCCGCTCACCGTCTACGGCAAGGGCGGCCAGACCCGCGGCTATCTGGACATCCGCGACACCATGGCCTGCATCACCCTGGCCCTGGAGAATCCCGCGGAGCGCAGCGAGTGCCGGGTCTTCAACCAATTCACCGAGCAGTTCAGCATCAACCAGCTAGCCGAGTTGGTCTCTCTGGCGCGGGCCCAGCACGGGCTGGAGACGGAGGTCTCCCACATTCCCAATCCCCGCTTCGAGACGGAGAGCCACTACTACAACGCCAAGCACCAGCATCTGCTCGACCTGGGCCTCCAGCCCCACATGCTGGGCGACACCCTGCTCGACTCGGTGATCGGCAAGGTGGGCAAGTACGCCAAACGGGTGGACCCGGTCCTGCTCGCCAAGCCCAGCGTGACCTGGAAGAGCGGAGGCAACGAGGTCTGGAAGCAGTACTCGGCCAAGGGCGGCTCCCGGACCATCTCTGGCTCGGGCTTGATTCGGCCCGACTTCGCCCAGGCCAAGGCCAAGGCCGCCGTCTGAGCGCCGGCCCAGCCGCTTGGGCGAGCTGGTCCCTGGGTAGAATTCCCAGCAGTTCGACCCGGCTAGCCTGAGGTTTCCCTTGAACGAGCGCCAGTACGAGATTGCCATCGTTGGAGCAGGCCCGGCCGGGCTCACCGCCGCCCTCTATGCGGGCCGTGCCCTGAAGCGCACTCTGCTCCTGGAGGCGGGCATTCCCGGGGGCGAGCTGAACAACACCGAGGACGTCGAGGACTACCCCGGCTTCGCCTCAATCAAGGGCCCCCAGCTGGCGGCCACCATGGCCGAGCATGCGCTCCAGTTCGGTGCCGAGATGGTGACCGCCCGGGTCACCGCCATCACCCCCCAACCGGATGGCCTGAAGCGGATCGACCTCGAGGAGGGTGATCCCTACTTCGCCGAGGCCGTGATCATCACCGCCGGCGGCCATCCCCGCAAGCTCGAGGTGCCCGGTGAGGAGCAGTTCGCCGGCCGGGGAGTTTCCTACTGCGCCGTCTGCGACGGTGCCTTCTTCAAAGGGCAACACCTGGCCGTCATCGGCGGGGGAGACGCCGCCGTCGAGGAGGCCACCTTCCTGACCCGCTATGCCAGCGAGGTCACCGTGGTCCACCGCCGCGAGGAGTTCCGGGCCCAGCCGCTCCTGGTCGAGCGAGCCCGCCAGAACGGCAAGGTCGACTTCCTGCTCGACCGCGTGGTCGAGGAGATCAGCGGCGAGGACGGCCACGTGAGCGGGATCCAGCTCCGCCATCTGCCCACGGGAGAGGTGGAGAACCTGCCGGTGGGTGGAGTCTTCATCTTCGTCGGCTTCCTGCCCAATACCGGCCTCTTGGCGGTGCATGCCGACCACGACGAGAGCGGCTACTACCTGACCGACGCCAACATGATGACCTCGGTCAAGGGCATATACGCGGCCGGCGACGTGCGCTCCCAGCTGACCCGCCAGGTGACCACCGCGGTGGGCGACGCCACCACCGCCGCGGTCGCCGCCACCAAGCAGGTGGAGGAGGAGCGCGCCCAACGGCAGCGGGCAGTTCCGGTCGCGGTCGGGGGCAGCTGATCAATGGCCCCCTCCAGCATCACCACCAAGGGCGGCGACCGCGGCGAGACCAGTCTTCTCTACGGTGGCCGAGTCGCCAAGGACGATCTCCGCACCGAGGCCTACGGCGCTCTGGACGAGGCCATCTCAGCCCTCGGCCTGGCTCGCGCCCTCTGTGCTGATGCCGCGGTCAAGGAGAGAATCCTGGAGCTGCAGCGGGAGTGCTTCACTGTGGGGGCTGAGCTGGCAACCGGCAAGGGCCAGCGCTACAAGCTGGAGGCTCATTTTCCGACCCTCGCCGCCGAGGCGGTGGACGCCCTGGAGGCCGAGGTCCACCACCTGGAAGAGACCGTCGGACTCCCCGACGGGTTCGTGATCCCCGGGGGCAGCCCGGGGGCGGCGGCCATCGATCTGGCCCGGACTTTGGTCCGGCGGGCCGAACGGCGCGCCGTCACCATCTCCCGCAGTGGCGAGCTGGAGAATCCCGAGGTGATCCGCTATCTCAACCGGCTCTCCGACCTCCTCTTCATGCTGGCCCGGAAGGAGGAAGGGGAGCACACCATCGCCAAGTAGCCGATGCCCGGCGCTGGCCAGCAGGGCACTGGGCCCACGGTACGGAGGCGCTGCCAGATCGCGGGCCGAGTGCAGATGGTCGGCTTTCGTGCCTTCGCCAGCCATCACGGCCGGCGCCTCCAGCTACGCGGTTGGGTGCGCAACGGAGCCCGAGGTCAGGTAGAGGTGGTGGTCGAGGGCCCGGAGACGCAGGTGGAGGCATTCCTGGCGCTGCTCGAGGAAGGTCCCCCTGCCGCCGAGGTGGAGTCGATGCTGGTCGCCAACGAGGCCGCCGATGCTCCTCTCCCGGAGTTCAGAGCGCTCAGCTAGCGCGTGTAACCCGCCGCGACATTTGTCACAAGGCCGTCATTCGCCCTAAAAATCCCATGTTTTACTGGCCAACCGCGTAGGCTCAGGGGAGAGGTTAGCCACTGATGGTCGGGCCTTCGTTACGGAGGACTGGCCTGATGTCACAGCACACGCGCCTCGCAAAGCGTTCTAGAGATGGTGGCCCCGGTGAGCCTGACAGGAACCCCCAGCGGGGCTCCCTTGCTGCTTGGCGCATCGCTCTCTTCGGGCTGGGAATCCCCATGGTTCTGATGAGCGCTGGTCTGCTCGGATCAGTCACTCAGCGGCCTCTGCTACCGGTCCGCTCCGGGACTACCTCCTCGAGCACTCTTTCCAACAACATGGCCTCCAACGCGACCTGGTCGGGATATGTCGAGGAGAGCGGACCAGATACCCGGATCACCGGAACCTTCACGGTTCCCAGCCTGACCGCCCCCGTTCTTGCCGGAACCAACCTCTCCGAGTGGGTGGGCTTGGACGGCTACGGCAACTCCTCGCTGATCCAGGCCGGCGTCGACGAATACCCCGACGCCAGTGCTCCCGGCGGGTTTGAAGTGATGCCCTGGTGGGAGATCATGCCCGCCCCGGAGACCCCCATCTCATTGGCCAGGGCGGTCAGCCCGGGTGACTCTTTGACCGTGATCATCGGCCAGCTGAGTGGAACAGTCTGGGAGATAACCCTGACCGACAACAGGACCGGGGATTCCTTCTCGACCGTGCAGACCTACAGTGGTCCCGGGGCCACTGCGGAGTGGATCGTTGAGGCTCCTACCGACGGCAGCACCGGCCAGCCCTACCCGCTCGCCCCGTACTCGCCCACCACCTTCAGCGCCATCAGCGACAACGGTCCCAACAGCCTGGAGACCGGCCTGGCCATCGTCCAGCACGGAGCTGACGTCTCCTGGCCCTCTGCCCTCGCTCCCGGCGGAAGCAGCTTCACCATGACCTCCCGGAGCTCGGCTCCTGTCGCCCCCTCAGCCGGCTCCAGCTCCTCAGCTGCGGGGCTGGAGCCGACCGTAGGCGGTCAGGGAGTTAAGGGCGCGGAGACTCTCGATCCCGCGCCAGGCGAGGCTCGCTGCTTGGCTGGGAGGCTCCCAGGCGATCGGCCAGCCGCCGTCGGCCTGCTGGTCTTGGAGCAGGCGATCAAGGTGGGCCTGGATATGGCCATCACTGAAGAGTGGACGCCAGCGGCTATCCGGTCGGGGTGCCAGGTGGAGCGGGGTCAGGCCGTAGTCGCTCGACTCGGGATCCCAGCGAAACTGGGCTGCCTGGGGGAGACGGGCGACCACTGCCTGGGCGATCGGATCCGCTCGTTCTCTTTCGGGATTGTGATCTAGGAAGATGAGGATTTCGGAGAGCTCGTGGGCACCCTCGGGCAGCTCCGCTTCCTCCAGCTGCTTCCAGCAGTAGCTCGCGCCGGCGGCGATCCAGGGGTGTTCCGCGCCCAACGTCCGAAACAGCCCGACCAAGCCCGCGGTGGGGTTGAGCCCGGGTTGATAGGTCCATTCGGCCCAGTGCTCGGCCCGGGGGTAGCCCTCGATCACCGGCATCGCCATCGGTACCGCTCCGCCCGCCTCGGCGGATTGGGCGACGCCGGCCAGGAAGTCGCCGGCCTGGCGCAGCATCTCCCGATCGCTCGATTCGACCATGACCATCGCCAGCAGAGCCATCTCGACATCGATGGGAAGACTGGCCGGGCAGAGCTTGTCCGGCTCCAACCCCTGCCCGAAACCGCCGTCCTCGTTTCGATAGGCCCGCAGGGCGTCGATGACACCGCTGGGCGGCGCGCCCTCGTACAGCGAGGCGAAGAGACGGCGCTCCAGGACTCGGGCCTGGCGATAAATGAACTGACGCCCGTTAGCGAAGGACTCTTCCATGGTGCCCACCTACGTTTGCGCTCGCGCAATTGTGCCGCTTTGGGCGCCGATTCTGGGAACCCTGGGTCAAGTTGGGCTCTCAGTCGCCCCCCAGGAGATGGGGCTCGAGTGCTTGGAGAGCCTCTTTGCGGGAGTAGTAGTCCTGGATCTGGGTGACCTGGCCCTGGTGGACTGAAAGGACGTGGGTGCCCAGGCGCCGTCGTCCTCGCCCGGGATGCTGGCGGCGGAGGATGAGCAGGATGCGGCCGCGAACCTCAACCATCTCTTCCACGTGGCCGACCATTCCCCGGGCCAGCCCCGACCTCCAGACGTTCAGCACCTCATCTCGAGAATGGCAATTGCCCGGGCCGGAACGCGTTGCGGCCCAGGCCACATCGGGGTCGAGCACAGCCGCCAAAGGGGCAACATCCTGGGCTCGATCGGCCGCCAGAAAGGCCGCGTGGATCCGTTGGAACTCGGTGGCGTTCACAGTCGCAAGGTAACGCCTGGTTAGGCGGAGAGGCCGCCGTCGACGACCACCACCTCGCCGGTGATGAAGGCGGCCGCCGGACTGCAGAGGAAGGCGACCGCGGCGGCGATCTCCTCGGCCTTGCCCTGGCGGCGCAGGGGCGTCAGCTTGATCAGCTCGGCCAGCATGTCATCGGTCATCGAGGAGGCGGTCAGCTCGGTGTGCACGTACCCCGGGGCGACCACGTTGCAGGTGATGTTGCGCGACCCCAGCTCCTTGGCGACCGACTTGGTCAGGCCCACCAGGCCGGCCTTGGCGGCGGCATAGTTGGCCTGGCCGGGGTTGCCGCCCAAACCGACGATCGAGCTGATGTTGACGATCCGGCCCCAGCGGCCCTTGAGCATGTGGGGAACCACCGCCTTGGTCACATGGAACGCGGCCGAGAGGTCGGTGCGCAGGACCGCGTCCCAGTCGTCGGTGGTCATGCGCAAGAGCAGGCGGTCGCGGAGCAGGCCGGCGTTGTTGACTACCACGTCGAAGGGGCCCGCCTGGGCGATCATCTGAGCAACCTGGGCCGGGTCGCCGACATCGGCCTGGTAAGAGGTGGCATCGGGGAGTTCCTGGGCGGTCGAGTCCGCCGCCGCCTGGTCGGAGCGGTAGTTGACGACCACTCGCGCTCCCATCTGCGCGAGTTCGCGAGCGATGGCGGCGCCGATCCCCTTGCCGCCCCCCGTGACCAGGGCCGTCCGGCCGGAGAGGTCAAGATCCACTCTACTGGGCGCCCTCGACCAGGAGCTCGTCGGCATTCCAGGTCACCACCCCGGGCATGTGCTTGGCCGCCAGGCTGGCTAGAACCCGGCCCGGCCCCAGTTCCACCACGGTGCCCACCTTGAGCGCCTGCATCGAAGTCATGGTGCGGGCCCAGTGAACTGGCCGGAGGAGATGGCCAGTCAGTTCCGCCCGCAGCGAGCGGACGGTGTTGATCGCCAGCCCGGTCCCGTTCCCGATCAAGGGGATTTGGGGGGCTCTCAGAGGCAGCGCCCGGACCGCCTCCGAGAGCTTGGCCGAGGCCCGCGCCATGAGCGGGGAGTGGGCCGCCAGAGGAACCTCCAAGACCAGCACTCGCCGCGCCCCGGCCTCGGTGGCCAGGCGCTCAGCGACAGCGATGGCGGCACTCTCACCGCTCAGAATGAACTGGTCGAGGGCGTTGAAGTTCGCCAGCCAGATCCCGCCCGCCTCGCTGGCGGTAAGCCGGATCTGCTCCACCTCAGGCTCGAGCAGCCCGACGATGGCCAGCATTTGGCCTGGGGTGGAGAGGGCGTCATCTGCCATCAGCCTCCCTCTCTCGCGCACCAGCAGCAGGGCTGCGTCCCAGGAGATCGAGCCGGCGGCGGCGCAGGCGGTGATCTCGCCCATGCTGTGGCCGGCCACCATCTCCACGCCGTCCAGGCCAAAACGCTCCTGGTAGGCGGCAAAGGCGGACCAGCAGACGGCCATCAGGCAGGGCTGCAGGTTCTCGGTGCGATGTAGCTCGGCGTCGGGGCCGTCGAAGCAGAGCCGGCGCACGGGCATCTCCAGGATGTCCTGGGCTCGGGTCAGGACCTTGTCGGCGAC
>JBAQYY010000134.1:0-4207 GCA_049790415.1 Candidatus Dormiibacterota bacterium
TTCAGTGGCTCGCCGAGTCCTTGGAGCGACTCTTGGCGCTGCCTGAGGGGCACCAGTTCCGAGCGGTCGGCGACCGCTCGTATCGGCCGAAAAAGGCGGATGACGACAAGCAGTGGGAGCGTGCCTACCCGCTACTGATTGAAATCCTGGCAGCCGATCCTCGGCGGCTCACGGACGACCACCGCGCCATGGAGACACGTCGTGCCGCGCTGGCACGGCATGTGTACTGGCTGGCAGGTGAATATCCCGCAGATCTTAATGCCGACTTTGCGCTCGACGACATGCAGATCGGCCGGTCGAGTGCCTGCTCTCTGGCCCACACCGTCTACCGATCACGGGCGGCGTTTATGTCGCAGATCCGCTCCTTCCGGGGTGGATACCCTGACCTGTTTCCCCAAGCGCAACCTGTACCCAAGCCCAACCGGCTGGCGCCGGTTACCGACGACGAGTTCGCGATCGCCCTTCGAGCGGCGGACACCTTCCGCGCTCAAGCCACACGTGACCACATCCGCGCCCTGCTGCTGCTCGGCCGCGCGGTGGGAGCGGACGCTGGTGATTGCAGATATGTGGCTGGCTCCGACGTCTACCGCCGATCGGGCGCGGGGGTTTGGGTCCGATTGACCCGACCGGGATACGAACGCGACGTCCCGGTGCTGGCGAGATTTGCCCCACAGCTGGAGGAGCTGGCGCAGAAGGCTGGCGACAGACTACTTATCTCGGCTCTGCCGCCCCCGGCTGCGCTCGGCGCTTGCAACGAGCTCGCCGGCGCGTTGGTGCGCAGGCTCCAGGCGATCAACCCCGGGCTGCACATCTCAGCGATGAGAGTCCGGAAGGCATGGCTAGTAGAGCAGATCGCAACGTGGGATAAACTCCACGCGTTCCTGGAAGCGTCAGGACTGAAGACCGCGCATTCGGTCGATGAACTCCGCCCGTTCTGGCCCGAGGTGGGTCTCGAACCGGCTCGGATAGCCGAACTGCTGGGAGGAATATCCAGGTCGACAGGCTCACGGCACGGTGACCGTGAGAGGCGGCGCTGATGGACCGGGAGGTACTGGCCATCATCGATCGCCACTTTCTTGCGCCGCACTCGGAGTTCTTCAGCGAGATTGATCGATCAATTCAACCAAGGCGCGGGCGACCCCTCCTGTCGTGTCGAGTGCTGTTCGCGGGGTTCATTTACCTGGGCATGGTCTGCAGTCCCAAGACGGTGACCAAACTGGCCAGAGTCCTCAAGAATGAGGCCACGCCTGGCCAATTGCAGCTAATAGTCGGCACCCCAACCGGACCTATCCATCAGCACGCGACCCCGCTCGCGCCGTCCAAGTGGCGCATTTACCGCCTCTACAGGGCGCTCGAGCTCGGCTTCAAGCGGGACGGCTTGGGAAAGGAGATCTTCGGCGACGACGACCTGGACGCCGCTCTCCGTAAGGTGGGGACAAGTTTGCTGGATAGCAGCGGGCCGGCTCCTCCGGAGGGGGCGGAATACACGGTCGACACAACCGACATCTGGGCCGCCTGCCGGCCAGTGAGCCAGGCCAAGCTGAGAAATGGAGTGGCCGCTTCTGACCCCGACGCCAGGTGGCGCAAGAAGAAGCATGGCAAGTTGGATCCCGATGCGCCCGTGCCGGTGCGTGGACCTGCTGATAAGACGAAATGGGAAGACAAAGTCGTGTTCGGCTATGGGGCGGTGACGGTCGGAGGTACCCACGAAAACTATGGCTACGTCTATGGGTGCCAGCTCATACCAGCCAATCAATACGGCGTCCTGGTCTCACTGAAGATCGCGGATGAGGTCAGGGCGCGACGACATGTGATCGGAGCGCTAATAGGTGACCGGGAATTTGGTAGTGCTGGCCGTTGGATTGCTGGTCTTAGAGAGCGAGACACGATGCCTGCCTTTGATTTCAAGGAAGACACGCGATCCCGGGATGCCGATTGGAAGGCGTGTTTAGTGCTGCAGGGTTGGCCTTATCTACCCCAGCTCCCGGCGCGCTTGTGGCAGCTGGAGCGCCCCGGCGCGCAGGCCCCTGCCTGGAAGTGGCAGGCCTTCTGGGATAAGGTCGACGAGCGGCAGCTCTACGCGTTGCTTCCTCACGGCCGACCCACCCCGTCCGGGGCTCGGGTGACCTCGCCGCTCTTCCGGAATCGCGCTCTTGGATGCCCGAAGGTGCCGGGATCGATGCGGAAACGGGATCCGAAGCTGGCGACGTGTTCTGGCACCCATGGCGACAATGAGGCCTGCTGCATCCGTTCCGCGAGCTTCAAAGCCGAGTACGCCCCGCTCACCTACCAATATCCCGTCTGGGGCACACCAGAGTGGGAGCACCGGTATAACAAGCGAACCAACGTCGAGCGAGGCTTCAGCACGCTGAAGAACCCCGACGTGATCGGGATGATGCCGGGTCTCTACCGGATCCGAGGCTTGATCAAGATGTCGCTGCTGGTGGCGTGCATGTTCGTCGCCCACAATCTCCATCTGAGGATGGTGGACGAGGAGCGTCTGGTCAAGGGTCGGCCGCGCCTGGTGCGCACCCCGAGGCGCCATCAGATCTTCGCGAGGGCAACGTTGCCGGCTGCGCCGGCCGCGGTGAGCGTTCAGGGGGCGGACTCCCGGGCACCGTAAGCCCGATACGCCGCCCTCCGCTCCGTGCTTGACCCCTGAGTACTACCGCACCCAAGGGGTTTTCGGCCGTCCGGTAGATCGCGGCCGAATGGCCTGAGTTCAGTTTTAAGTAAGCCAGAAATAGAGAAGCGCCCGAGGAGAGTCCTCGGGCGCTTTGCTTTGGGTGTTGCTTAGCTAATTCGCCAACGAGTCAGGGAAAATTCGCAAATGGCTCCTCCGTTACGAGCAGCCAGAGGTGCTACCGCAATTCATGCACTTGTAGCAGGCACCGTTACGCACCATCAGTGAGCCGCAATCCGAGCAGGACGGGGCGTCCTCTTGATTGCGAAATGTCAGCTCAGACGAGAGTTGTTTAGCACTCGCCTGTCCCGGCGGTGGTGAGGCTACGGTCGCTGGAGCTGCTGCGATTGCCGCTACCGCAACGGCGGCGATGTCCTCGGACTCCTCGCGGCGACTGATAATGCCCAACGCGTCGCGGTCCTCGGCGGAGAGGAAACGCGCTGCCAGCCAGCGGAAGATGTAGTCGACGATCGACTTGGCGATCGGAATCTCGGGATTCCCGGTGTAGCCGGCCGGCTCAAAGCGGGTGTGGGCGAACTTGGCGCAGAAGAGGCGCAGAGGAACACCGTATTGCAAGGCCACGGAGATGGACGTGGCGAATGAGTCCATCATTCCGCTCAGGGTGCTGCCTTCCTTGGCCATCTTGAGGAAGATCTCGCCCGGCTGACCATCCTCGTAGAGGCCGACCGTGAGGTAGCCTTCGTGGCCCTGGATGTCGAACTTGTGGGTGATCGCCGCCCGCTCCGAGGGCAAGCGGTGCCGAGCCGGACGCGCCGCTGGCTCAGCCTCCTCCTGACCGCTGTAGGTGGCCTGCTTGCGGGACGTGGAGAGGGGCTGGCTGCGCTTGCTGCCGTCACGGTAGACGGCGATCGCCTTTAGTCCCAGCTTCCAGGCGTCCGTGTAAGCCTGTTCGACATCCTCGGGAGCCGCGTCCTGGGGCAGGTTGACGGTCTTGCTGATGGCCCCGGAGATGAAGGGTTGGACGGCAGCCATCATGCGCACATGGCCCTGCCAGGTAATCGAGCGCTGGCCGTTGGCGGGCGGGAAGGCGCAGTCGAAGACAGCCAGATCGTCGTCGCGGAGGTGGGGCGCGCCCTCGATGGTGTCGTGCTCATTTATATAAGCCAACACGGCGGAGATCGCCTCCTCGCCGTAGCCGAGCTTGCGTAGGGCGGAAGGCACCGTCCCGTTGACCATCTTGAGCAGACCACCGCCGACCAGCTTCTTGTACTTGACCAGAGCGATGTCAGGCTCGACCCCGGTGGTGTCGCAGTCGAGCATGAAGGAGATGGTTCCGGTCGGGGCTAGCACGGTCGCCTGGGAGTTGCGGTAGCCGTGCATGGCACCCAACTCGTGAGCGTCGTCCCAGGCCTTGCGGGCCGCTGCCAAGAGAGGCGCGGGGGCATAGTCGTCGGAGATCTTGTAGGCGGCGCCGCGGTGCTTCTCCATGACCCGGAGCATGGGCTGGCGGTTGGGCTCGTAACCTTCGAAAGGCCCAACTTCCTTGGCGATCCGGGCGGACTG
>JBAQYY010000135.1:0-25788 GCA_049790415.1 Candidatus Dormiibacterota bacterium
GACGTGCGCGAGCACGTGGTCTTGCTTGAGCGTTGCGGCGCGCTGGTCCGTACCGTGCGGCTACCTGCCGAATTGGCCGGCCTGCAGGGGCTGGTCATGCCCGGCGGGGAGAGCACGACCATGAGCCGCCTGTTGGAGCGCTTTCAGCTCTGGGAGCCACTTCGCGAGGGGTTCCAGGATGGCCTTGCCTGTCTGGCCACCTGCGCCGGAACCGTGTTAGCCGCCCGGGAAATCCGAGATGGACTGGCCGACCAGGCGCCCCTGGGCATCCTCGACATCGTGGTGCGACGCAACGCGTTTGGACGTCAACTCAAGTCCGGTGAGATCGAAGTCGACATTCCCGCGGTCGGCCCCGACCCGGTCCGGGTGGCTCTGATCAGAGCGCCCGCCATCGAGGAGGTCGGTCCCCAAGTCGAAGTGCTGGCCAGCTACCAGGGCCAGCCAGCGGCGGTGAGGCAGGGACGCCATCTGGGACTTATCTTCCACCCCGAGATCACCGGGGATCCCCGGTTGCATCAGCTCTTCCTGGCTCAGCTCTGAGTTCCCAGGGCATAGCGCCCGTCTCCGGGTGGCAGGGGCGCCTGCCCAGGAGTCGGCGCAAGTGCCTCAGTCAAGTGAGAAACTGAAGTCGTGCAGGTTAGATCGGCGAGCTACCGGGACCTCAGCCAGGTGGACCGGCTGTACCGGGCCAGTCTGGCCCTGGAGCAGGAGTTCGACCAGCGGCTCCAGAGCGAGGGACCGCAGAGTCCAGTTCCCGACCAAGCGCTGGCCCGGGCCTGGTCGATTCTGACCCGTAGCCTCTCGGCGCTGATGCCCCTGGCGGACATGGCTGATCAGCTCTACGTGGCCGAGAGCGATGGACGAATTGTCGGCTTCGTGCAGGCGGAGCCGGCGCCGGGCAAGAGGGCCTGGCGAGTCCTCAATCTCTGTCTGGCCCATAAGGCGGAAGGCCACTTCGCCGGCGTTCCCCTGCTGCAGCACCTGGTCAACGAGGGACTGGAGCGGGGGGTAACCAGATTTCTGGTCCGCATCCCCGAGGACCACCCCCTGCAGGCGATGTTCCGGGAGCAGGGGTTCCAGCCCTTCGCCTCGGAGCAGATCCGATTTCGCGAATTGCCCAAGCCACCTGATCACCACTCCGAGCCCTGGGTCCCGGCCGCAGCCGATGACCTGGCCGGCGTGTACCTCCTCTATCTGCGGACTGCACCACATGCCGTGGCCGCCGTGGAGGCGCCCAACCTGACTCAGTGGAAGGCGACCTTCCAGCTCGGCTGGCTCGGGCGCCTAGGAGGTCGAGCGGGTGACTCCCGCCACTACGTGATCCGGCAGAACGGCGGCATCGTGGCCTGGGCCGGGGTTCGCCTGCCCGCCCGGGCCCGGCCCAGTCTGATCAGCCTGATGCTTGACCCCCAGGAGAGTCAGCTGGCAGTGGAGGCACTGCATAGCCTCTTGGGTCAGGTCCCCCCCGGCCCCACTCTGTGTCTCCTGCGCCACTATGACGCCGAACTTCACCGGGCGGTGGCGGCTCGGGGCTTCGACCCGGTAGCGACCCAGCTGCTGATGGCCCGGGACCTGCCCCTGAAGTTGCGGGCCCGCCACCTGGCGGAGCAGAAGAAGGCCATCCTGACCGGGGCTCTGCCCGTCGTCCAGGCACGCAAGAGCCCGGATCCGACGCCGTAGCCTGGAGTTCCAAGCTACATCGGCTTGCGCTATATTCGAACGGTGATAGCAGGATGGCTGGGAAGCAATCGCCTGCCAGCCACCGCGTCCGCCCCGGGAGGGGCCAGGAGCTAGGCTGCGTCCCATCCTGGCTCTGCGCAGCCCATCGGCGCTGACTGACAGGAGGTCGGACCCTGACGGCATCTGACCCTGCCTTCGGTCCTTCCTTTCCGGAGGAGCTGGAGCTCCTGATCAGCACCCTGCCCCGCCATCTCTACCAGGCGGTTAGCAAGCTCCCCGACGAGTCCGGCGACCTCCTCGAGATCGTCCTCGATCTGGGGCGGGAGCCGGAGGCACGCTTCGAGGGTGGCGAGGTGATCCTCAGCCCGACTCCGGTCAGCCTCGAGGACATCGCCTATGTAGCCGACCGGGTGGGCGACTTCGGTGGCGACAACCGGGCCGGAATAGCCCGCACCCTGCACCGGATCAGCGCCATGCGCAACCGGGCCGGGGAGATCGTGGGCCTGACCTGCCGGGTGGGCCGGGCGGTCACCGGCCGGGTGGAGATCATCCGCGACATCGTGATCAGCGGCCAGAGTCTGCTCCTGTTGGGCAAGCCGGGGGTGGGCAAGACGACCATGCTCCGCGAGGTGGCGCGCATCCTCGCCGACGAGAGCCGCAAGCGGGTGGTGGTGGTCGACACCAGCAACGAGATCGCTGGCGACGGGGACATCCCCCATCCGGGAATCGGGCGGGCGAGGCGCATGCAGGTAGCCCGGCCGGCGCTGCAGCACGCGGTGATGATCGAGGCAGTGGAGAACCACATGCCCGAGGTCATCGTCATCGACGAGATCGGCACCGAGCTGGAGGCGGCGGCAGCCCGAACCATTGCCGAGCGCGGCGTGCAATTGGTGGGCACCGCCCACGGCAACACCCTCGACAACCTGCTGGTCAACCCCACCCTCAATGACCTCCTGGGGGGGATCCAGTCGGTGACCCTATCCGATGAAGAAGCGCGGCGGCGGGGAACCCAGAAGTCAGTCCTGGAGCGCAAAGCTCCCCCCACCTTCGACGCCCTGGTGGAGATCATCGACCGCCACCGGGTCACCGTCCACATGCCGCTTGCCGACGTGGTCGACGACACTCTCCGTGGGCGGCCCCGCCCGGCGCAGATGCGCGAGTCTCAACCCGGACGCGGGGTCACCAGCCGACTCGTCGAGCCTTCCCCCTTCGACGACCGGGGCTCGCGCGAGCTGTTCGGCGAGGAGCTGGGCGCCGCCCGGCCGCGGCGTCCGATGAGTCTGGCCGACCTCTCCGACGGCCACTCCGGTTTGCACAACGGAGCGGGGTCGGAGACCTCACTCTTCCCTTACGGGGTATCCCGAGTGCATTTGGAGCAGGCCATCCGCGAACTGAAAGTGCCGGTGCGCATTCAGCACCACGTCGACGACGCCGACTTGGTGCTGACCCTGAAAAACTACTACCGGCGTCGCGACTCGCCGCTCCGTGCGGCCGAGAGCGAGGGCATACCGATCTCGATCCTGCGGAGCAACACGGTGGCCCAGGTGCGCTCCTTCCTGGCCCGGCTCTACAACCTGGAGCCGCCCGACCCCACCGACGATGCCATGCGCGAGGTGCGCGAGGGAATTGAGCGTGCTCGCCTGGGAACGGCGGTCGAACTAGCACCTCAGAACGCCTACATCCGGCGCCTGCAGCATCAGCTGGTAGAGCAGAGCGAGCTGGTGGCCAGAAGCACCGGCAAGGAGCCCCGGCGCCGACTGCGGATCTATCCGGCCAGCGAAGCCTCGTAGTCGATCCCTTGGCAAACGCCAGGCCCGGCTTCTTCATCAGCGTCGAGGGCATCGACGGGTCTGGCAAGAGCACCCAGACCCGCCTGCTGGCTGAGCGCTTGCAGCAGGAAGGTGAGTCGGTTCGTGAGGTTCACGACCCGGGCTCGACCGCTCTGGGGGAGCGCATCCGAGGACTCCTGCTGGACCAGGCCGGCACAACGCCGCCGGCTCCCTTCACCGAGGTGTCGCTCTTCCTGGCAGCCCGGGTACAGCTGCTCAACGAGGTGATCGAGCCCGCCCTGGCGCAGGGCGAAGTGATCGTCTGCGACCGCTACATCGACTCCACCCTGGTCTACCAGGGGGCCGGCCGCGGACTCGACCCGGAGGCATTGCTGGAACTGCACCGTCTGCTCGGCGCCGACCGCATGCCAGACCTAACTCTGATCTTGGATCTGGATGTCGGAGACGCCCGGCTCCGCGCTGATGCCAGCCTGCCGCTGGACCGGATGGAGGCTGAGCCGACCGCCTACCATGAGCGGGTCCGGCAGGGGTATCTGGAGCTGGCTTCGCGATTCCCCGAGCGGGTGGTGGTACTGTCCGCCACGCCTCCACCCCAGGACCTCGCGGCGGCGTGCTGGCGAGTGGCAAGCGACCGAATAACAGCTAGGAGGGCGACTTGAAGCTGGTGGTCGCGATCGTGCATGAGCAGGACACCACGCGAGCCATCGAGGTGCTCGGCGGACGAGGCTTTGGCGTGACCCGGCTCAACAGCGAAGGGGGCTTCCTGCAGCGGCGCAACTCCCTGCTCCTCCTGGGGGTGGACGACAACCTGGTCGACGAGGTGATCTCCACACTGAGTTCGGTCTGCAAGCCCCGCCATGAGCAGCTCGGAGGTGGCCGGTCCAACCTGGCCACAGGGGAGGCTGACGTTGAGGTGGAAGTGGGCCGGGCCACGGTTTTCGTCCTGGAATTGGGCCGGGTGGAGCGCCTCTAGGCGGAGCCCGGGGGGTGCCGGAACCGGGATCTATACTGCCGCGATGGTGCAGTTGCGAGCGCGACGATTTCGCCCGGGTCGAACCTTCGCCGGCAGCGCCGCACCAGCCTCAATGGCGCCGTGAGGGCCGAACTGCGACCTCGGTATCGGGGTGGCTTGGTGCCCTTCCAATGCTGGCTCTTGCTGCTGGCAGCACTGGTCGGGGCCTTGGCCTATCTCGACAATCTGGTCTGGGTGTTCGTGCCCGTGTACTCGGCGCTCCTGGTGGTGTCGCTGGCCGCCGCCTGGAGCTGGTGGTGCGCCCGCCACTTGCGCATCTTTCGGGAGACACGAGAAGGAGCGTTGGGAGTCGGGCAGCAGCTGGTCGAACGCTTCATCCTGGAAAACGATTCCGGGCTTCCCATCCGCCTGGTGGAGATCCGCGATCACTCGCGGGTTCCCGGAACCCGCGCCAGTCGGGTGGTCTCCCTCGCCCCTCGTCAGGTGATCAGTTGGGAGTCCAGCCGCCAGCTCAGCTCAAGGGGCCGCTATGAGCTGGGGCCAACCGAGCTGAGGGTTGCCGATCCGCTCGGACTGTTCCCCCGCCAGCTGGTCCACGCCAGCCGTGACACCCTGGTCGTCTACCCGGCCCTGGTCCCCATCGCCGGCCGCAGCCTGCCTGGCGGCGTCGTCTCCGGGGACATCCTGATCCTGCTCGATCTTCGCCACGAGAATCACCGCGGCCAAGGGCCGGACGGGTCCTTGGAGTGCGCGGTGACGGTGGCCGCCTCGGTGGCCCACACCGCCGCCGCCCAAGGAAGGTCGGTCGCGTTGGCTACCTCGGACAAACACCTATCCCGGATTCCATCCGGCCGCGGCGCCCTCCACGAGCGCAACCTGATGGACTACCTAGCCAGCGCCGCTGACGACGGCAAGTCCCCCTTCGCCGAGATTGTCCGCCGCGAGATGGAAGCTTGGCATGGCCGCGGCGGGGTCGTGCTGATCACCCCCGACCGGGGCTCGGAGTGGGTCGAGGAGGCGGCCGCGGGTTCCCGGCCCGGGCAGCGAGCCCTGGCGGTATTTCTCGATCCGGCGGGATTCTCGACTCGAGTCGGATCTCGGGCCCCCGCTCAGTGGCAGCTGGCGCTGGACCTCTGGGTAGTGCAGCAGGGGGACGATCTCGGCCGCCTCGATACCCGGCACGGTAGGGCGGTGATCTGATGCCATCGGCTGGGGCGTGACGGCAGGCGGGTGAGCGACCTGGAGGCCTCGGAGGGGAGCGAAAACTCGCTCGAGCTGGCGATCCTTGGCAGCGGATCTGCCTTCTCAGCGATCGGACACAACTCCAGCTACCTGCTCGGTGGCGAGCTGCTCCTCGACTGCGGGGCGCCGGTGACGCGACTCCTGGGCGAGCGCAATCGCCCCCTCGATCAGGTCCGTTTCATCGCCATCTCCCACCTCCACAGTGACCACTTCTTTCACCTTCCCCAACTGCTGTCAGCGCGTGCGGTGCGCTACCCCCAAGCCGAGCCGATGCGGATCATCGGACCGCCCGGGACCACCAAGGCCCTCGACGCACTGGGCCGGCTCGCCCAGGGGGACCACTTCTGGGAGCACGTGGAGGAGCTGGGCCGGCCCCTGGTCGAGGACTGGGCCCCCGGCCAGAGCGGGGAGATGGGCCAGTTCCAGGTCGAGGCGGTTGCGGTGGAGCACTCCACGGTTCTCTCCTGCTTCGCCTTTCGCATCTCCAGCCAGGGGGTCGTCTTCGGCTACTCCGGGGACACCACCCTGTGTCCCGGGATCCGCCAGCTGGCGGCATCCGTCGACTACCTGCTCTGCGAGTGCACGAGCATGACCGAACCGGCTCCCATCCACCTCTGGCGAGGTGAGGTGGAGGAGCTGATGCAGGCAAGTCCGGCCACCCGGTTCATCCTCACCCACCTGGTCGAGCGCGCTCCGGTGAAGGGAGCCCTGCTCGCTTCTGACGGGCTGGTCCTACGCCTCAGGCCAGTCGCCCGGGACTGAAGGGGGCTAGCTCCGGCGGGTCGACACCCTCGAGGACGGCGCGCGCGACCAGCGCGGCGGTGACAGGTGCCAGAAGGATGCCGTTGCGGTAGTGTCCCGTCGCCAGCAGCAAGCTTCCCCCCATCTCGGTCCGGCCCAGCAGGGGCCAGCCATCTCTGGCGTGAGGGCGCAGGCCGGCCCAGGCAGAGGCGAAGCGCGCCTGACGCAGCTGGGGGACCAGGTCGGCGGCCGCGGTGGTCAGCTGGCTAACCCCCTCCAGAGTGGGCCACGGTTGGTAGCCGACGCGCTCCTCGGTGGCTCCGGCCAGGATCAATCCCGAGCGCTTCTGAAGCAGGTAGCCGTGATCTCCAAAGACGATCATGGGAATTAGCGGACGGCCGGGATCGAAGGCCACCATCTGACCTCTAATCGGCTCCAGCAGAGCCCCGGCCGCGGCGGCAGGCAGGATCTCTCCGCTCCAGGACCCAGCACAGACCACCAGGTAATCAGCCTCGATCTGGCGGCCGCCGCTCACCGTCAGCCGGGGCCGATCAGCTTGGATCTCCAGCTCGGTCACTTCGGTCTCCGTCTCGATGATCACGCCCCGGCGCAGGCAGGCCGAGACCAGTGCCTCGGTCAGCCGGTGGGTGTGCACGTGGCCGTCTTGGCGGTAGTGGACCCCGGCCAGCACCAGCGATCCCAGACCTGGCACCAGCTGGGCCAGCTGGGCCCGGTCCAACAAGCCGGAGACGTCAACCCCGTGCTCACATTGCCACGCCGAGATTCGTTCCAGTTCCCGCGCCCCTTGCTCAGAGCCGGTGACCCGCAGCAACCCCGACAGTTCAAGCTCACAGTCCACTCCGGAGGTCTGCTCCAGGTCTGCCGCCCACTCGGGCCAGAGTTGCCGACTCGCTTGGCAGAGTTGCTGGAAAGGATCGGCCGCGGTGGCCTCAGCGCCCCCGGCCAGCATGCCGGCCGCGGCACCCGAGGCTCCCTGTCCACAGCTGGCGCTGCGCTCCAGGACGCTCACTTGGGCGCCGCTCCGGGCCAGGGCTTCGGCGATGGAAAGACCGATGACGCCGGCCCCCACGATGAGGCACTCCGGGCGAGCGGAAGAACTCACCAAATGAGGATAGGGACCCTCGGGAAAGCGCCTGCCGCTGCCTCAGCTGCGCAGTGGCCGGGCCCAACCCGGAGGGGTAGAGAGCAGCTGCCCCATCTCGACCTCCTCGGTCCCAACGAAGCGGGCAAGTCTTTGCAGGGCGTCACGCAGCGACTTCCCTACCTGAGCGCCACCTGGGGCATGGGGTTCTCCGTGGATCGCGACCACCACCAGACGACCGCGGCCCCGGTCGCGACGAAGGTCAGCCCGGCCGATCAACCGCTCATGGTGCAGGATGGGCAGAACGTAGTACCCGTACTGGCGCCGCTGGGCAGGCACGTAGATCTCCATCCGGAACTGAAAATCGAAGAGCAGCTCGGTGCGCCGCCGAGCGATGATCAGATTGTCGAATGGCGATAGCAAGGTGGTGGAGAACCGGGCGCCTGTCTGTTGCTCCCCCGCCATGTCCTCCGGGTGCACATACCAGCGACCCGGCAGCGATCCCTGCGGCCCGTCGATGACGGCGGCGACCACCTCTCCCTGGCGAATCAGCCGATTCAGCACGCCGGCGGGCTGGCCGTGACGTCCGCCGCCCATGTATTGGCGAACCTGGATCTCGGTGCCGACACCAAGAGCTCGCAGCGAGCGAACCGCCATCTCCTCGGTGCTGCGGCCGGGAAGAGCCCCAGTGCGGGCGACTGGCCCGAGCCAGCGCGACGCCAGGTCCCAAATTCTCCCCCGGCCATCGCGGCCAGCAATCGCGACATTGCCCCGGATCCAGAGGTCAAAGAGCATGCGCTCAACGTCGCGCTCCCGGCCCCAGCCGGTCGACTGCCCGGGGAGCCGGGTCTCGCCCCCGAAGGCCCTGGCGGGCAGAGGACCGCTCTCATCAAGCTGTTGCAGAACGCGTCGCCGCAGCGCCCGGTTGGCGCTCAGCCACGCCCGCAGCCGTCGGTCGGTGAGGAGGTCGCTGCGGCCATAGTTGCGCATCGCCCAACGGTGGGCGCTGAGGTTAGCCGTGGGCACGATCGAGGCGGCATGGCTCCAGTATTCGAAGAGCGTCCGCTCCCGCCAGAGGGCCTCGTCAAGACAGGCGGTATCAAAGTTCCCGAGCCGGCTCCAAAGGACGATCAGGTGGCTCGGCGCGACCGCCGCCAGGGGGTCTCTTTGTAAGTACCCGATCTGCTCCACCAGGCGGGTCAGCGACCGACTGTCAACGACGACCGGCGGCGCCAGCAGTCGCTGACCGGAGATGGCCAGGCGACGAGCCTGGTCCAAGCTCAAGTGGAACTGCCGAGCAAGGGGAGAAGTCGGCACCAAGACGGGGCGATCTTCCCAGACCGGGCCGGGGCCTCCGCTCAGCTGGGAGTGTGTTCCCCCGCCCCCAGGCAGGCGGCTTGGGCCGCTGCCCACCAGCCCGAGGCGTCGAGGCGGGCCAGCTCACTTTCCGCCGCCTCCCGGGCCACCTGTTGTTCCAACTCCACCCGCAGGGTCAGGCGCCGCAGGGCCGGTCGTAGCTCGTGGCGCCGCTCCCGCGACGAGCCCTGGATCCATTCCGCGAGCACCACCAGGTCGTGGAATCGCCCCAACAGTCCCTGGAGGACGCGGAGTTCCTGAAGGACCGTCTTGTGGCCCGAGTCGAGCGCCGGGGCGAACAACTCAAGCCGGTAGCGCAGCTTCCGGATCTCACCCCGGCGGCGGTGGAGGTCAGCTTCGCTGGTCGCTCCCCGCTCCGCCCGCTTGAAGAGCTTGGGCAGCTGCTCTTCGGCAACGGCTGTCGGGAGCACTCCGGAGCGAGCATCCTGGAGCTCAGGTGGAGATGCCAAGCGCTGAAGCTTGGTCAAGGCACCCCCGGCGAGAATCCGCTGCCGGTGCTCTTCGATCTCTGCGGAGGTTGTGTCGGCGAGGGTTCGTCGCGCCTCCATTTCCAGGCCCCGGAGTCCCGGCCGAACGCGATCACCTGCGCCCAGAACCAGGGGGCCGCCCCGGGAGCCGGCGGTGCGAGGGTCGTCACTGCGGTCGCGGGAGACAGCCACCGGACCGAGAACCTCGTCCAGCAGCTCCAGCCGCACCTCGGCATCGCGGAGTTGCCCGAGGTCCTTCTCGGCACGGCGCAGCCTCCGCCCCCATCTCTGGGGGCGGCCCAGCCAATCGGCAAACCCCACCGACGCGGCCCGCAAGCGCCGGAGTCCGACCCGGGCGTCGTGAGCTGCCTCCGGGTCGCTGGCGAGCGGAAGCCGAGCCAGCGCCCAGCGCAGCTTCTCGGCGCGCTCCTGAATGGTCGAGGCCGCCAGTCCGGCGCAGTCGCTGGGATCAGCCAAGCCGGACGCCGGGTGAGGTCAGCGCCTCCTCTGGTTCAGTGGCCCGTCCGGTGCGGCGCAGGCGCCACCAGTTCTCCCCTCCCGCCAGCAGAGCGGCGATCATCCCGTCGCGAAGACCGCGCTCCGAACTGCGGATCCAGCTCAGTCCGAGCAGATCCATCATCTGCGCCAGGATCAGTGCTCCGCCCCGACAGAGGCGGACGCGCTCCAGATCTACTCCGGAACTTTGGGACAGGTCGACCGCGGAGCGGGTCCGGAAGGTCTCGATAAGCACCTCAACATCGCGAAGCCGCAAAACCGCCCCTTTGGGCTTGCCCAGCAAGCGGGGCAGGTTGGTGATGGTACCGCCGGTGCCCAGAGCAACCGGGTGGGCAGGCAGCGGGATGAGGTCGGGGATCGATTGGCTGACCCGCCGCTCCATCGCTCGCCAGTCGTCGTCGCTGGGAGGGTCGGACTCCGCCAGCTGGGCCACCGACCCTGATCCCAGAGCCAACGAACTGTTGCGACAGGTGCTTCCAGCCGGACCTCCGGCGATCTGGGCTGAGGCACCGCCGATGTCGAGCACCACCGTGGGCCGGCCCGGGGAGATGGTCATCGTGGCCCCGTCGAAGGCCAGTTGGGCCTCGACGGCAGGCGCCAGTATCCGCACCTGACCACCTCCGGCGGACTCCGACAAGCGCTCCGCCACCTCAGCCCCGTTGGCCGCCGAGCGGAGCGCCTGGGTGGCCCCGATAGCAATCTCAGTGACCCCAGCTTCCCGGGCCTGCTCCACCTGGTGGCGCAGGGCCTTGCTGGCCAGAGCGAGCCGTTCGGGACCGATGGCTCCGACGGCGTTGACGTCTTGCCCCAGTTGTACGAACTCGCGGCGTCGGAGTGAGGGGATGGGGAGGCGATTGGGCGGGCAGCTGGCCACCAGGAGATGGACCGTGTTGCTGCCGACATCGATGGCGGCAAAGCGTGGGGCTCTGGTCACTTCGGATCCCGTCCGGGCCGGCTCCCGGTCAAGCCGGCATTGCTAGCACTGGCACGCTCCTAGTCTGCGCCCTTGCCAGTACACCCCCCTCCCTATACTTCCGAGATCGGGGTGCGCAGTCTTTATCTCGTTCGTCACGCGGTCGCCCGTGAGAGGGACAGCTGGCCACAGCCGGACCTTCTCCGTCCTCTCAATGAGATTGGCTGGCGCCAGGCGATCGCGCTCGCCGACCTTCTAGCCGACGCCGGGCTCGAAGCCCATTACAGCAGTCCGGCGCTGCGTTGCCGGGACACCCTGCTGCCCCTCGCCCACGGCGCCGGCCTCCAGGTTCTGGACGACACCCGGCTCCTGGAAGGCGGCCTGGCCCCGGATCAGAGCGCCGCGGAGGCAGCGCTCAAGGGCCTGCTCAAGGCCTACTTCGCGGGGGGAGCCCGTCGGGCCGCTGCCTGCAGCCACGGCGACCTCCTACCGCCTCTTCTGGAAGCTGCCGGAGCCGCCCCGGGATCGCGATGTCCCAAAGGTGGGGTCTGGCGACTTGACCTGACCGACGACAAGGACCGCGTCTCCCAGGCTGTCTATCTAGGACGCCCAGACCCGGGCGGTGGCTGGGACCAGCGTTGAGAACCTCCGCCGCCGGGCCTTCGGTTGCAGAAGGACTCCCGGCCGGCGCCAACCAAGTTCTCACCCAGCTGACCACGCTGGGATCCGACGCAGTTCTGCTCCTTGACCCCGCCCGGGTGGTGGTCTGGGCGAGCGCCAACGCCGCCAACTTGCTGGCTGGATCGCAGCCCGCTGACCAAGCCGAGACACCCGCCCAGGTGCTGGTGGGAAGGTCGCTGGGCCAGATTCTCGACGATCCTCGAGCCGCCGACATAGTGGGCAAGGTGCTCGCCACCGGTGTTCCCTCCACCGGTGAGTTGCGCCAGAACGACTGGCGGCGGGTCCTCAAGGCGGTCGCCGCTTCGCTTTTGCTGCCCGGCGGAGAGCGCCAGGTGATCCTGATCCTGACCGACATAACTTCGGAGCGCCGGCTCAGCCGGGCCCATCAGGAGTTGATCGCCAACCTCTCCCATGACCTGCGCACTCCGCTGGCCAGCCTCCGGCTCATGGCTGAGACCCTGATCGGCCAAGCCCGCGAGGACCCGGAAGCGAGCGCCATGTTCGCGGGCAGAATCGCTGCCGAGGCGGAGCGCCTCCACAGCCTGGTCGACGCCATCCTCGACCTGAGCCGGCTGGAGGCGGGAGTCGAGCGGGCCCAGATCGGCCAGGTCGATCTCTACACCATCGCCCGCGCAGCGGTGGAGGAGCTTCTGCCGCAGGCTGCGGAGCACCAGCTGACGCTCGCTATACGAGGCGCCCAGACCATGGCAATGGCGGATCCCGCCCGGCTGGCCCGGGCCCTCACCAACATCCTGGATAACGCCCTCAAGTTCACTTCGTCCCCGGGCGCAGTCACGGTGACGGTGGGCGGATCCACCGGCCGCCCCACCGTCTCCGTCCGCGATACCGGTTCGGGTATTCCGGCCAGTCAACTGCCTCGCATCTTCGACCGCTTCTATACCGGGGACCGCTCGCGCACCGGCCGCAGCAGCGGGCTCGGACTGACCATCGCCAAACAGGCGGTCGAACTCCAAGGCGGCGAGATCAAGGTGCGCAGTGTCCCCGGGCAGGGAACCATGGTCAGGATCATCCTCAACCCTCTCTGAAAGAGGAGTGACCGCAATCCGCGGTCGACTACTATCGATCCGTGGCCCTTGCACCATCCGACGACTTCGACGCCGATCTCGCTGCCCTGCGCGATGGGGTACGGGTGCTGGGCGGCATGGTGGCCGAAGGGGTGGCCAGCGCCATGAGCGGTTTGGAGAGCCGCGACGGCGATCGCCTGCGCGGGGTTGTGGCCGGCGATATCGAAGTCAACGAGAGGCACCGCCAGGAAAGAGAGCGAGGGTTGGCGGTGCTGGCGAGCCAGCACCCCATCGGCGCCCGACTCAACGAGGTCTTCGGTCTCATGCTCATGACCTCAGAGCTGGAGCGCATGGGAGACCATGCCAAGAGTTGCGCCCGCTACGCACTTCCTCTGATCGAGCTCAGCTCGCGGCCCCGCCTCGAGACCATCCTGCGCATGGGGCGCTATGTGGAAGAGCAGGTGCGCGACATCCTGGAGGCGGTCACCGCCAACGATCACCGCCGGGCCCAGGACATCGCCGCCCGGGACGATCGCATCGACCGCATTTACCACCGGGTCTTCGAGGAGATGGTGGAAACCATGCGCGAGCAGTCGGAATGGGTCTACGCCGGAACCAACTTGATCTTCATCGCCCACAACCTGGAGCGCATCGCCGACCGGGTCACCAACATCGCTGAGGATGTGGTCTTCCTGGCCACCGGGCGTCTGACCGAGCTCGGTTAGGGTGGCGGAGGTCGCGCCCAGCGCCGGGGCCGGGCGCAAGGTTCTGCTCGTCGAAGACGACGAGGCGGTGCGCATGACCCTCCGCTACAACCTCGCCGCCGTCGGATATGTGGTGCTCGAAGCTGCGAGCGGGACCAGGGGATTGGAGCTGGCCCGCTCCCGCACCCCCGACCTGGTGGTGCTCGATCTCATGCTGCCCGAGCTGACCGGCGAGGAGGTTTGCCGGATCCTCCGCCAGGAGTCCAACGTCCCCATCCTCATGCTCACCGCCCGTGGCGACGAGGTGGACAAAGTGAAGGGCCTGGCCCAGGGAGCCGACGACTACATGACCAAGCCCTTCGGAGTCCAGGAATTCGTGGCCCGGGTGGAGGCGCTGATCCGGCGCGCCGAGCAGCCCCCCCGCCCCTCGGCCAGACCGGGGACGGTGCGCCTGGGCAACTTCCTCCTCGACGCCTCAGCTCGGCGGGTGGTGATTGACGACAAGGAGGTCAAGATGAGCCCTCGGGAGTTCAACTTGCTCTACTACCTCCTCGAGCACGCGGGCCGGGTGCACAGCCGGGAAACCCTGTTAAGGGCCGTGTGGGGAGCCGATTTCCACGGTGACAGCAAGACCGTGGCAGTCCACATTCGCTGGCTGCGCGAGAAGTTCGAGACCTTTCCCACCATGCCCTTCCGAATCAGCACCGTCTTCGGGGTCGGCTACCGGGTCGACCTTGCCCCGGGAGTCCAAGCAGAGCATTGAGGTCGGCTCCCGCGATCTCAATTTCCAGGATTAGTAAGTCCTACGGTGAGCTGGTGGCAATCAAGGACCTCGATCTCTCGGTTGGCGATGGCGAGTTGGTAGCCATCCTGGGGCCCAACGGGGCCGGCAAGACCACCACGGTCGAGATCCTCGAGGGCTACCAGCGGCCCGACCGGGGCCAGGTTTCGGTGCTCGGCTTGGACCCCTGGCGCGAATCCCGTCGGCTCCGACCCCAGGTCGGACTCATGCTCCAGGAGGGCGGCATCTACCCGACTCTCAAGGTGCGCGAGTCGCTGACCCTCTTCGCCAGCTTCTTCGAAGCTCCGGCCGACACCCGACAACTGCTCGAGCGGGTGGGCCTCGAAGACCGCGCCGATGCCCGGTTCCGCCAGCTCTCCGGAGGTGAGAAGCAACGCCTCTCCCTGGCCCTGGCCTTGATCGGTCGACCTCGGGTCCTCTTCCTCGACGAGCCCACTTCAGGAATGGATCCTCGGGCCCGGCTCTTGACTTGGGAGATCGTCCAGGCGGCGCAGCGCTCGGGGACGACGGTCGTTCTCACCACCCACTCCATGGAAGAGGCGGAGCGGCTGGCAGACCGGGTGGCAATCCTCAATCACGGCGCCCTGGTCGCCTTCGATTCACCAGCCAGGCTGCGGGGAAAGACCGACTCTGACGTCGTTCATATCGAACTGGTGGCGGACTTGCCCGGCCCACTACTGGAGCAGCTCTCCCAGCTGGCAGAGGTGGAGAGAATCGTCGCTCTCGGGGCGGGCGCCTACGACCTGTACTCAGCCCAACCGCGGCTGGTGGCCGCTGCCATCACCCGGTTACTGCAGAGCGAGGGACCGCAATTGACACTTCTCCGACTGGGTCGCTCCTCGCTTGAGGAGGTCTTCCTCCGACTCACCGAGGGTTCGGCGTGAGCGCCGAAGCACCGTCAAGAGGCGCCGTGTTCGAGCCTCGCTCCGCCCCTTGGAGGCGAGCGTTTGCGGCGCAATTTCGGGTCGAGTTGCTGCTCATGCTGCGCCAGGGGGAGAACCTTCTGATGATCCTGATCCTGCCCATCTTGTTGCTGGTGCTCTTCACCGGGGCCAGGATCTTCCCAGCCGGCTCAATCCGGCCAGTGCAGTTTCTGGTTCCCGGGATTTTGACCGTGGCGGTGATGTCAACCGGCATGGTCACCCTGGGAATCTCGACCGCCTACCAGCGCTACTACCGAGTCCTCAAGCGCCTGGGCGGATCCCCACTCCCCGGCAGCGCCTGGGCGGCCGCCAAGGCGGCCACGGTGCTGTTGGTCGAGCTGGCCCAGGTGCTTCTGCTGCTGGCGATCGCCTGGCTCGGGCTGGGCTGGTCGCTGCACGGTTCCCTGGCACTGGCAGCGCTCATCCTGCTGGCAGGGGCGGCGGCGTTCGCCGCCATCGGACTGGCCTTGGCCGGGGCTGTCCGGGCCGAGCTCACTCTGGGGGGAGCCAACGGGCTCTATTTGCTCTTCCTGGTCCTGGGTGGTGTGGTCCTGCCGGTAAACCACCTGCCGGGTGTGGTCCAACCACTGGCCAGGGTGCTGCCGGCAACGGCGCTGAGCTCGTCTTTGCGCGCAGTTCTGCAGGGCGGGGCTCCCAGCGTGGGCAACCTGGCCCTGCTCTTGGGCTGGCTCGCGGTCGCTGCCACCGCCGCTGTCCTCTGGTTCCGCTGGGAGTAGAAGGGAATCGATTGGGGCATGCTGAAGAGGCATCGCCATAGGGGTGATAGCGTTTGGCCGTGGTACCCGACTAGAGGCACAACAGACATGGGTTTCCTGAGCTCCAAGAAGACGATTCCAAGCCCCACCCAGGCCCTCCCTGGGCGCACCTCGGAAATGGTGGTGGGGGGTATTCACACCGTCCTCAAGACCGGTATCCAGCCGCCCTACCCGGGGGGGATGGAGCAGGCCATCATCGCCCTCGGTTGCTTCTGGGGAGCGGAGCGGGACTTCTGGCAGCTCGATGGCGTGTACACCACTGCCGCCGGCTATTGCGGTGGTCTGACGCCCAACCCCACATACCAGGAAGTGTGCTCCGGACGCACCGGCCACGCCGAGGCAGTGCTCGTCGTCTTCGACCCCGCCAAGCTCTCTTACCAGCAGTTGCTGAAAACATTCTGGGAGAGCCACGACCCCACCCAGGGGATGCGTCAGGGAAACGACGTGGGCACCCAGTACCGCTCCGCAATCTTCTTCCAGAGTGAAGAACAGCGAAAGATCGCGGACGCGTCCCGGCAGCAGTACCAGGACGCCTTGAGCATGGCCGGACTGGGACAGATCACTACCGAGATCGTCGCGGCCGGTGCTTTCTACCATGCGGAGGACTTCCACCAGCAGTATCTGGACAAGAACAAGAATGGCTACTGCGGCGTTGGCGGCACCGGCGTCAGTTGCCCGGTGGGCGTGCTGGCAACGCCCTCACCGAAGACGTAGGCGCACCAGCCTGCTCGCCAGAATCAGCAGTAAACCAGGGCTTTTCAACACCGTTCGGGCCCTCCGGAAAGACCGGAGAACGCGCTCGCGGGGTTCGCAAGTACCGGACAAGGAGACGACTTGGAGCAACGTAGCTTAGGCACACAGGGGTTGGTGGTCACCGAGCTGGGGCTGGGCTGCATGGGCATGTCAGAGTTCTACGGGCCCACCGACGATGAGGAGTCGATTGCCACCATTCAGCGAGCGTTAGACCTGGGAATCGGATTCCTGGACACGGCCGACATGTACGGTCCCTTTCACAACGAACGGTTGGTCGGCGGCGCGATTGCGGGACGCCGCGAAGACGTCGTAATCGCCACCAAGTTCGGCAACCAGCGCCGGGAGGACGGCTCCTGGGTCGGCATCAATGGTCGCCCCGACTACGTGCGCCAGGCCTGCGACGCATCGTTGACCCGCCTCGAGGTTGACTACATCGACCTCTACTACCAGCATCGTGTCGACACCGAGGTGCCGATCGAGGAGACAGTCGGCGCCATGGCCCAGCTGGTAGACCAGGGCAAGGTCCGCTATCTGGGACTGTCCGAGGCCGCGCCAGCGACGATCCGACGCGCCCATGCGGTCCATCCCATCAGCGCCCTGCAGACCGAGTTTTCCCTCTTCAGTCGCGAGCCTGAGACCGAAATCTTCCCCACACTCCGTGAGCTGGGGATCGGCTTCGTCGCCTACAGCCCCTTGGGAAGAGGATTTCTGGCCGCCAAGCCGCACGCGCTCGACGTCCTCGCGGCCGACGACTTCCGCAGCGACCGCTATCCGCGGTTTATGGGTGAGAACCGAGAGCACAACCTGCCCCTGGCCGACCGGGTCCGGGAGATCGCCGAATCCAAGGGGGCGACCCCGGCCCAACTGGCCCTCGCTTGGGTCCTCCACCAGGGCCAAGACGTGGTGGCCATCCCCGGTACCAAGCGGCGCCGATACCTGGAGGAGAACGTCGAGGCGGCAGACCTTGACTTGGACCCAGAAACCCTGCAGGCATTGGATGACGCCATCCCCTTAGGGGCGGTCCAAGGCGATCGCTATTCCGACATGAGCCGGGTCAATGTCTGACCAATCGGCAGCGGTAGCCGAGTAGCTAGTAGCGGGCTAGTAGGCCGAGATCCTTGCGGCTTGTGTGCCTTGCACTGGAGCGCCGGCGGTGCGGACACGGCTGAGATCGCATTCCCAATTCCCGCCTCCTCACCACGCCGTATAGCGAGTTAGCGCAGCGACGTTCGTTCCTCTACCCCTGGGGGCACCTCGGCCGGTTAGAGGCACGGGGCTAACGCGGCTGCTACTCGAAAGGGCACAACCGGACCTTAGGTGTGGCGGGAAAGCACAAGATGAGGTATACAATGCCTCAGAGACCCCCATATTTTGGTAGCTGGCGACCTGACGAGGAGCTCTAGTGCGCTGCCCTTACTGCAATCACAACGACCTGCGGGTGGTGGATTCTCGGGACTCCGAAACCGGCGAGGCAATCCGCCGTCGCCGCGCCTGCAACAGCTGTGGCAAGCGCTTCACTACCTATGAGCGGATCGAGTCGATTCCCTTCTACATCGTGAAAAAAGACGGCCGCCGCGAGGACTTCGACCGAGCCAAGCTCTTCCAGGGCCTCATGAATGCCTGTAAGAAGCGGGACATCTCCCCGACCGTGATCTCCCAGATGGTCGAGGAGATCGAGGCCGAGCTCCGGGGCCGGGGCCAGTCCGAGTTGCCCAGCGTCGAGGTGGGGGAGCTGGTCATGGAGCATCTCCGCAAGCTGGACGATGTCGCCTACGTCCGCTTCGCCTCCGTCTATCGCTCCTTCCGCGATGTGTCCGAGGTGCGCAACGAGATTGACCACCTGCTCTCGCGGGCCTCCGACGGGGTCCAGCCCAAGCGCACACGCCGGACCTCGACCCGCTGACCGAGGCCTCCTTTGCGGAACGGCTGGCAGAAGTCCACACGGCCATCCGCCAAGCCGAGCGACAGGCGGGCCGGTCTCCGGGGAGCGTAGTGCTGCTGCCAGTCAGCAAAGGCCACCCTTTGGAAGTCGTCGTGATGGCGGCAAAGGCCGGCCAGGCGTCCCTGGGGGAGAACTACCTGCAGGAGTGCGAAGCCAAGGCCCTTGCTCTCCATGCACTCGATCTCGAGCCGGTCCACTGGCACCTCCTCGGCCACCTCCAGGGCAACAAGGCGCGCCGCGCCGCCGAGCGCTTCTCAGTGGTGGAGACGGTGGACAGCCTGGAGCTGGCCCAGAGACTATCCGCCGCCCGCGCTGGCAAAGCACGACTTCCGGTCCTGTGTGAGGTGGAGCTGACCGGGCGTCCTCAACGGAGCGGCTTCGCGGCGTCGCAACTGCTAGCCGAGTTCAGTCAGCTGGTCGAGCTGGAGGGGATCGAGCTGCAGGGCTTGATGACGGTCGCCGCTCCCGAGAGCCCGAGCGAGGCGTTCTCGGCAGCACGGGGGATCTTGGAACAGCTGAGAGAGCTCAGTGGCCTGCCGCTGCCGACCCTGAGCATGGGTATGAGCGGCGATTTCCAGGCGGCGATCGCCGAGGGCAGCACCGAGGTCAGAATCGGAAGTCTCCTTTTCGGGGAGCGTCCCGGCCGGGTCTGACGGCGCTGGCTAGCGCACCAGCACGGTCAGTTGTTGGTACCCGCTGGCGCCGTTTGGGTAGCTGTTTCCCTGGCCTGGCAGCTGGTAGTTGCCCTGGCCGTCCCGAGCTCGCACCCGCAGCGTGTAGAAGCCAGCCGCCGGGTTCCAGGGAAAGGTCCATAGCGTCCAGGCGTATGGCGACAGCGGGGCGCGGAGATCAGCCTTGGTCCAGCTCCGGCTGCCGTCGACGCTCACTTCAACCTGGGAGATGCCCTTGGTGCCGGCGTAGGCGACTCCGGTCAAGAGGTACCTGCGGCCGGCACTGAGTGAGGCATTCCCCGAGGGAAAGTCGAATCGAGAGAAGATCCGGGGATAGGCTCCCGCGTTCCAACCCTGCTGTTCCCAGTACCCCAGGTATGGGGTTGAAGAGGGCTTGACGCTGGTCAGCCACTTGGGATTCTTCATGCCGTAGTGGTCGATCACCAGGACTCGGGCGGGATACCCGTGCTGGGCGGTGAGGCGGGCCCCGTTGAGGTGATCCACGATGAGAGTGGTGGGGGCAGTGGCCTGAGCGACGGCCAGGCTCTCGGTGTAGCCGTCGGCGCAACCAAAGACGATCTGATCCGTTCCCGCGGGCAGGCCTGCCCGCTGGAGCAGCGCGTTGAGCTGGACTCCCCGCCAGACGCCGGTGCTGATCAAGGTCCCCCCGACCGGGTTGGAGATGCACTCCAGCGTCTGAATCTGAGTCTGGTGAGGGAGGGCGAGCAATTCCTGGAAGCTCAGCGAGTAGGGGTGCAGTCCGCCGACCTCGAGCCGCCAGGTGGCAGCGTCCACCGACGGTGGTCCGAAGAGGTCCTTGGAGACGACGTAGAAGTCCGCGGTCGAGGTCAGGCCGCTGGGGAGCTGGTCGCCGGCGCCCCCGGGTACCGCGCCCAGGTTGAGCCGCGGCACTGGCGGTGAGCTGGCCCGCAAGAGGTTGAAACCGAGGTAGCCCAGGCTGACGGCGCCGATCACGCCCCCCACCCCGGCCAGGAAGGTGCGCCGGGGCAGGGTGTCCGGCGAGAGAATCCGGACCCGGCCGGGTTGACTTCCCCCACCTGCGGATAAGTCGAGGAGCAGCTCAACCAGGCCGGTCAGCAGCAGCCAGTCGCCGAGGGCGGCCGCCGTGGCGGAGACGGCGAGAGACCCCTCCCCCAACGCGATCAGCGGCAGGGTCAAGACCCAGAGACCCAGGGCAGGTACCAGCCAGCGAACCAGCGCCCGTCCCCGGCGTACCGCGGGCGCGGCCGGGTAAGGCGCAACCGCCCGCCAGCTCCACCGTCCTAGCCAACGGCCCAGGAGGGCGCCCAAAACCACGATGAAGACCGAGGTCCCCAGGAGCAGGAGTGGGCGTCCTCGCTCCTGCAGGGTGTCGATGAGAACACCAAAGACGCTGCCGGGCGTGAGTAGTGCAACCCCGTTGCCGATGACTTCGCTGAGCGATGGCAGCCCGGTGAGGGCTCGCAGCAGCAGGGTCGCGCCCAAGGTCAGTCCGGCCGCGCAGGCGCCCAGCAAAGCGCCGTTCGGCCGCGCCGGTGTCAACACCGGGTTAGGGCAGACCCCAGCCGAGCGGAGTCTTCTCGCTCACGAGTTCAGCTGCTGGTTTAGGAACTCCAGGGAGCGCTGCCAGGAGAGCTCGTCGGCCTCGGCGTTGTAGACCTCGGGGCGATCCTCGTTGGTGAAGGCATGCCCTCCCGGGTAGGTGTGGAAGGTGTGCGGCACACCCGCCGCCTGCAACCCCTCCTCCAAGTTGTGGACCGCCTCGGGGCTGGCGAAGTCATCGTGGTTGCCAAAGTGCCCGAGCACCGAGCCAGAGATCTTGCCGAGATCGGTCTCCTCCCCCGGGATCCCGTAGAAACAGACCACCGCTCGGACCTTGTCGTGGTTGGCGGCCAGGGTGATGGCCAACCCCCCGCCCATGCAGTAGCCCACGGCGCCGACGTAGTCACCTTGAGCTTCTCCCGAGCTGAGCAGATAGTCGACCGAGCCGCGCAACTCCTGGGCGGCCCGAGCCTCGTCCATGGCCATCATTGCCTTCTGCGCCTCGTCCGGCTCGTGGAGGCCAATCACCCGGCCGTGATAGAGATCAGGAACCAGCGCCGCGAAGCCAGCTTCCGCGAATCGGTCGGCGGTGCGCTTGATCTGGTCGCTCAACCCCCACCACTCCTGGACCACAACGATCCCGGGGGCTGGTCCTGAGGGCGGCACCGCCAGATACCCGCTGGCTGTGCTGCCATTGCTGGGAAACTCGACCATCCGACCCGCCATCTGGCTGCCCTCCCTCTCTTCCGTCGGTTGCGGTTAGCTACCCCTCTGCCAACAATAGTCAGAGCAGGCGCCCCGGCACAGTCCCCGGTTCAGCTTCGGGCCGGGCGCAAGTCTCGTAGTAACAGTCGGGCCTTGCGGCGACCCCGCCAACTGTCCACTTCAAGTTCGAAAAGAGCATCGACCTGGCGACCTGAAGGCAGATAGGCGCGCAGGTGGGGACGGTTGAAGCTGATTGCCTCCGCTGTCCCAGTGGCGTCGGAGAGGATCACTTTGAGGTGACCACCCGTCTTGCCCAGACTCTCGGTCCGGACCACGGTCAGGCCGTTGGCGCAGAGCAGTACGGCGGGATTACCGCTGCCGCAGGGCTGCAGCAGAAGCAGTTCCTCGGCCAGCTCCAGACCACAGTCGCGCAGCCCCACCTCGGCGTCGACACGGAAGGCACGCAGCGGTGCGTGCTCGCCCAGTTGGTCCCGGATGGCCTGGGCCATCTGCCCCGCGAAGTTGGCCGCTACCTCGGGGTCAGGGGTCAGGCTAAAACCACCGGCAGACACGTGCCCGCCGTAGCTGAGCAGCTGATCGGAGCACTGCTGAAGCGCGTCGACGACATTTAGGCCGGGGATGCCACGGGCGGAGCCGCGCCATGTCTCATCGGTCTGGCTGTAGACGAAGGCGGGCCGACCGAACTCTTCGGCGAGCCGTCCAGCCACCAGGCCGACCACTCCCGGGATGATTTCAGCAGAGCCGAGCACGATCACGGGAAGTTCGTCTGGCATCTCGGCCACTTGATGGCGAGCCAGTACCAGCGCCTGGCTCAGCGATAGCCGTCGGGCCTGATTGAGCGACTCCAACTCGGCGGCTGCCTGGCTCGCCTCTTGGGGATCGTCGGCGAGGCAGCAGCGCAGGGCCAGCCCGGCGTCATCCATGCGGCCGGCGGCATTGATCCGAGGGGCGAGGCTGAAACTGAGACTGGCGCTGGTCAAATCACCGGGGATGCCGGCGACACGGGCCAATTCGACGAGCCCTCGGGGCGCCTTCTCCGACCATGCCAGCAAACCCTGCCTGACCAGCCAGCGGTTCTCCTCCTGAAGTGGCATCATGTCCGCCACTGTGCCCAGGGCCACCAGGGGGAGCTGCGCCGCTGCGGTGCCTTCGGCCAAGATCCCCGCCCCCTCCAGGGCGCGGACCAACTTGTAGGCGACGCCCACTCCTGCCAAGCCCTTGAAGGGGTATCCGTCATCGGGACGCTGGGGGTTGACCAGAGCGTCGGCCGGAGCCAGCTCGGGCCCGTCTTGACCGTGGGGCAGGTGGTGGTCGGTGATGATCAGCTTGAGTCCCGGCGGACGATCGCGGACAACCTCCACTGCGGTGGTTCCGCAGTCGACCGTGATCACCAAGCCGGCACCCCTGCGCCGTAGCTCCAGCAGAGCCTCCGCGTTGAGCCCATAGCCCTCGCTCTGTCGTTGGGGAATGTAGGCCAGGGGGTCCTTGCCGGCGCTGCGAAAAGCGCGAACGAGCAGAGCGCAGGCAGTTACTCCGTCAGCATCGTAGTCGCCGTAAATGGCGATCATCTCGTCCCGGGCGAGAGCATCCCGCACCAGTGCCACGGCCCGGTCCATGTCCTTGAGCAGGAGGGGATCAAACTCCTCGCCAGGTGCCTGAAAAGACTCCCGGGCCAGCTCGGCGCTGCTTCCCCGCGCCCGAATTATCCGGTCGAAGGGAGAGGCGTCTAGGTCACCTTCCAGGCTCGGCATGGTCCATTCCCGGGGGGCGCGTTTCACCCGCGGCTCAGGGACTGCAGGAAGACCGACCGAAGATAAAGCACCGGTCTTCGATTTTAGTCCGCCCACCGGGAATCGCCCAGAGACGACACTGCAGGGTGTGAGCCCCCGTAAGTCAGACCGTGCGCTCACCCGCGAGGAGGCGCGAGCCAAGGCCGAGCGCCGTCAGCGCAGCCTCCAGGTGTCCACCATCTGCCTGCACGCCATGGGCTGGATCCTGGTCACCTTCTACGCCACCGACTACCTGCCCCCACTCATGATCCGAGTGACCGTGGGCGTGCATCAACCGGCCTCGCAGCAATACCTGGTCGGCTACGTGGTGCTGGGTCTGATCTGCCTGGGCTTGGCGGTCGGCTTCGGCTGTCTCTACGGGCCTCGTATCCGCGCCAGCGCCTACTCCTGGCGCTGGTATTTCTTCCCGATTCTGCTGGCCCTGCTGCTGATCCCGGCTCAGGGGATCAATGAATGGCTGAGCCGGGCCATAGAAGCCCTCTGCCTGGTCCCGGGGATAGCCCTCGGAGTCGGCCTCAGCCAGCCGTGGCGACGCTGGCGGCGGAGGCGGAGGCCAGCTCGCGGTCGCGTGGCCGCGCCGTAACCGGCCGGTACAGGGTGTCGCGTTCACGGGGGGTTCGGCCCACCCGGCGGATGGCCGCCTCGATCTCTGCGGGATCGAGGTTCTGGCCGTGGTCGGCACCACTCATGCGGGTGATCGACTCCTCCATCAGGGTGCCTCCGAAATCGTTGGCACCCCAGCGCAGAGACTCGGCCACCCCCGCGGCGCCGAGCTTGACCCAGCTGGTCTGGATGTTGGGGATGTCGCTGCCGAAATAGAGCCGGCAGAAGGCGGTGAAGCGCAGGGAATCCTCCAGGGTGAGCGGCTGGAGGATGCCAAAGAACTTGCCCAGGGTGTTGTTCTGAACCTGGAAGGGGAGCAGCACGAACTCACTGATTCCCCCTGTCTCGCGCTGCAGATTGCGAATCACCTCGAGGTGCTGGAGGCGGTGCCAGGGGTTCTCGATGTGGCCGTACATGATGGTCGAGGTGGTGGGGATTCCCACCTTGTGGGCGGTCTTGATGATCTCCACCCACTCGGCGCTGGTCAGCTTCTCCGGGCAGAGGATGCGGCGCACCTCCTCGACCAGGATCTCCGCCGCGGTGCCCGGCATGGTGCCCAGGCCGGCGTCTTTGAGCTGACGGAGGACGTCCTCGACTGAGCGGCCCGACTCCTGGGCGATGTAGCGAATCTCCTCGGGGGAGAGGGCGTGCAGGTGGAGATCGGGCCAGCGCTCCTTGATCTCCCGGAAGAGGGTGTCGTAGAAGCTCAGGTCCAGCTCCGGGGTGAGCCCCGACTGCATGCAGATCTCGGTGGCCCCTCTGCCGACCGCGTCCTCGATCTTGGCAAACACGGTGTCGTGGTCGTGGAAGTAGGCGCCTTTGGCGTTGATCGAGCTCCGCCGGAAGCCACAGAAGGAGCAGCTGCCCACGCAGACGTTGCTGATGTTGACGTTGCGGTTGACCACATAGGTGACCGTGTCCCCGACCAATTCCTGGCGCAGGCGGTCGGCAGCCGGCTGGAGGTCGGCGAGCGACTCCTGGTAGACGGGAAGACGCTCCTGGAGATGGAAGCCGAGGGTGCGGGCCTTGGCCGCCAAGTCGGTCTCGCTGGGCCAGGCGTACTCGGGACTGACCGAGTCACCGTCGAGCGAGATGCCTCCCAGATCGGTGGCCCCTGCCTTCACCAGGGCGGGCCAAGTTTCGAAGTTGAGGTTGGGAGGGACCTGCACGGCCACGTCCGGGGGCAGGATGGCTCGAGCCAGCTCCACCGCCCGGACCACCGTCTCAGGCGTCGGAGCCGGCTGGTCTGCCATCGGGGTGCCCGGCTTTGGAATGAAGTTCTGAACGATCACTTCCTGGATGTGGCGGTACTGCAGGTGCGAGTCTCGGATCAGCTCCAGGGCACGGCGCCGATCTTCCTCGGACTCTCCGATCCCGACCAGGATCCCGGTGGTGAAGGGGATCTGCAGCTCACCGGCGGCGTTTAGGTGGGCGAGCCGCTCCTGGTAGCGCTTGCCCCCTCCCATGGCGTGCGCCCGAAGGTCGTCCGTGCCACTCTCCAGCATCAGTCCCATGGAGACGTTCCAGGGCTTGAGCCGGACCAGGCTGGCCTTGGCCAGGAGGCCGACATTGGTGTGGGGCAGCAGTCCCCGGCTCAGAGCCCGGCGACAGACGTCCACCACGATGTCGACGAAGGCATCCTCATCGACAAGACCGAGGTCAGGCAGCCGCCAGGGTTGCTCCCCGGCCATGATCAGGATCTCCCGGCAGCCCAGCCGCCGGGCTTGGTCGAGGTGGTGCTCCGTCTCCGCCACCGTGATCAGGCCGCCCTCGTCCTGGCGGTACTCGCAGTAGCCGCAGCGCCGGAAGCAGCGGTAGGTCACGTCGACCGTGTAGCTGCGGCTGAAGGTCAGATAGTGGGCCTGATACTCCGGTTGGTGCCGGGTGGCCACGCCGGGCCGGGCCGGGACGATCGCCTCATAGGCCATGCCCGAATTATGCGGTCCGCCTGGGGCCAGGCCGTCAGAGACGAACTGGAACCAGGCGGTTGGGGAAGCTGACCCCGTATTTCTCCACGTAGTTGTCCAAGGCCAAGAGCATCTCCTGCTG
>JBAQYY010000136.1:0-4687 GCA_049790415.1 Candidatus Dormiibacterota bacterium
CAGGCGGTTCGGGCCAGCGGGGTCGCGGTGGACGAGGTTGCTCTGCGCCGGCCCACTCTTGACGACGCCTTCCTGGCCCTAACCGGAACCCAACCGGTCGAGGTGGCCTCGCCTTGAGCGCTCCCGCTTTGAGTGCCGGCCGGGCGGTGTCAGTTCCCCACCGCGCGGCTGCTCCGATCCGCTACCTACGGGAGACGGCGCTGCTCGTCGGTCGGAGTCTGCGCATGGTCCCTCGAGTCCCGGAGCGGCTCAGCGACGTCACCATCCAGCCGGTCATCTTCACCCTGCTCTTCCTGTATGTGTTCGGTTCAGCCATCCACATTCGGGGGATTCGCTACCAGGATTACCTGCTTCCGGGATTGCTCGGCCAGGGCGTGGCCTTCGGCGTTCTCGGCGCCGGAACGGCGACGGCGAACGACTTCTCGAGCGGCGTCATCGATCGCTTCAAGTCCCTGCCGGTGACCCGGCTATCGGTGATCACCGCTCAGGTCGTGGGCCAGCTGATCGAGCAACTCCTCGGAGTTGCCATCGTCGTGGGGCTTGGATTGGCTCTTGGCTGGCGACCAGTGCTCGGACTCGGATCCGGCTTTGAGTTGGCTGGACTGGTGCTGCTGGGCCTCTTGGCCTTTACCTGGTTTGGAGTGCTGCTGGGGATGATCGTGCGCAACTCCGATGCGATGCAGGGGGTGGGCTTCGCCATCGTGCTGCCGCTGTCATTCCTGGCCGGGACCTTTGTGCCTATTCAAGGCATGAAGTTCATCCCTCGCGTCATCGGTGAGTGGGATCCCCTCTCGGCTATCGTGGCGGCTGTTCGCCACGTCGCTCAGGGCTATCCATCTTCGGGATCTTGGGAGCTCGACCATCCGGTTCTGGCTATGTGCGGTTGGTGCGTACTGATCATGGCCATTTGCGTGCCCTTGGCCCTGCGGCGGTTCCGCACCACTACTTCGGCCTGACCCAAAACCAAGCCGCGTTGACCGCAACTTTCGCTGCTGCAGCGGTGGCAACCCTGCCTGTGAGCAAGCCCGGCTGTTGTCAAGCCCAACTTGATGTCAGGGCGTCGGGTCCAGCGCCGAGGTCGAAAGGGAGGTCAGCCGCAGCGGGAGGACACCGGTAACTCCTAGCTTTCGTGCCGCGCGCTGCAACACTAGGTTGGCGCTGGCGAGATTCGCGGCAGCAAAACCTGACTCCTGGCGGTAGCTGAGCGCTGCCGCTTGGTCGCCTGGTTCGCGCAGCAAATCCTCAACTGCCTGCAACGCTGGCCGGACATCCTCCTGGGCCCACACCCCAAGACAGCTGACCGCGTAATTGAGTCGCAGGTTGGGCAAGGACGAGGGCACCGAATAGACGGTTAGATTGAACAGTACGCTGCTGCTGCTGGGGTCGCAGGCCGCCGCGGCGGCCTGGGCCTTCTTCTCCGCGTCGGCGACCACGGCACTGTCCTGGATACTCATTTCCCAAGCGGAGACGGCGCCCTGGGTACGGGTGTTGCAGGCCGCCACGTCGGAGCGCAGCGTTGTCACCATGGACCGGAACTGCGCTCGCCGCTGCGACAACGACTCCGGTCGGTTGGCAAGGATGACTGCGAGCACCGCCAGGAGCACTATCAGGATGACTATCAGTCCGACCCAGCGGTAGGGACGAATGGCTACCAAATCAATCCCCGTCCTGGGCGGTTGTGGCGCCATCCGCCGGCCTATCTACGCTGATCTTCGCCGCTACTCCGCGAAGGTGCGCAGAGCTGGTCCGGGCCTACCGAGTGGGAGAGCAGGCAAGGGCGCCGCAGGGCTTCCGGGAAGCCCCTCGAAGTGGCGCAGACGAGAGCTGTTCCACACTACAAAAGCGGAAGAAAGTGCCATCGCGCCGCCCGCGATGAGCGGGTCGAGCCGACCGGCCGCAGCCAGCGGAATCGCCACCACGTTGTAGCCAAAGGCCCAGAGCAGATTGCCCCGGATGGTACGCACGGTGCGGCGGGCCAGGCGGATCGCGTCCGGGACGACCCGAAGGTCGTCCCGAACCAAGATCAGATCGGCGGCGTTGATGGCGACGTCGGTGCCGGCGCCGATGGCTAGGCCGAGATCGGCCTGCACCAGAGCGGGGCCGTCGTTGACCCCGTCACCCACCATGGCAACGCAGTGCCCTCGGGTCTGGAGCTCGCGGATGATCCTCACCTTCTCCGCCGGAAGGGCGCCGGCCACCACCTCCTGGATACCGACTTCAGCGGCCACGGCGCGCGCCGTCGCTTGGTTATCGCCGGTGACCAAGACGCACTTGAGCCCAAGGCGCTGCAAGTTGGCCACCGCAGGCGCGGCCGAGGGCTTGACGACATCAGCAACCGCCACGGCACCGATCGCGCGGTCGTCGCGCGCCACCAGCACCGCGGTGTGACTCATCACCTCCCAGCTCCGGCATTGGGCGGTGAGCTCAGCGGGGATGCTGACGCCCCGCTCAGTGAGTAGCTGGGGACGCCCGACCAGCAAGTGGTGGCCGTCAACCAGCCCACTGGCGCCCATCCCGGGCAAGGTGATGAACTCAGAGGGTTGGGGAAGTTGGGGGGTTTTCAGGCGCGCGGCTGCTGCAATCGCCGCCGCCACCGGGTGCTCACTGGCCTGCTCCAGAGCCCCGGCATCCCGCAGCATCTCCTCCCGATCAGCTCCAGCTATGACCACGAATTCGGCAAGCGCCATCTTGCCCTGAGTTACGGTGCCGGTCTTGTCTAGGAGGACCGTGTCCACAGTGCGGGAGGTCTCCAGACCCTGGTGGCCTTTGAAGAAGATGCCCAGTTGGGCGCCGCGTCCCGACGCCACCCGCAAGGCGGCAGGGGTGGCCAGGCCGAGAGCACAGGGACAAGCGATGATCAGCACCGCTAGGGCTGCGCTGAAGGCCGCCTCCAACGAACCGGAGAAGATCATCCAGGCGGCGAAGGTGATGAGGGCCCCGGCCGCGACGGTAGGCACGAAGACCCCAGAGATTCGATCGGCCAGGCGCTGTACCGAGGCCTTCTGAAGCTGTGCCTGCTCCACCAGTTCGACCATGTGGGCGAGTTGGGTTGCGCCGCCGACTTTGTCGGCGCGGATGATCAGCCGGCCGGTCATCGCCACGGTTCCACCCAGGACCAGTTCACCCTGGCCGACATCCACTGGCAGCGACTCTCCGGTCATGGAGCTGCAGTCGACCGCGGACTGCCCAAGTAGCACGTGACCATCGGTGGCGACCGTCTCACCAGGACGCACCACGAAGTGGTCCCCAAGCCTGAGCGCGGCTACCGGCAGGCGTAGCTCCGAGCCGTCAGCTTGGAGAATGGAGACGTCCTTGGCTCCCACCGCCGCCAAGGCCCGCAGAGCGTTGCCAGCTCGGCGCCGGGCGAGAGCTTCGAAGAAGCGCCCCGCCAGTAGAAAGGTGGTCACCCCCGCCGCGACGTCGAGGTAGAGGGCACCACCTCCCTGGTGGAGAAGAACATAGAGCCCGGAACGGCCTGGTTCACTGAAATCGCGGAAAAACATTGCATATACCGACCAGCCGGTAGCAGCAATGATGCCCATCGAGACCAGCGTGTCCATGGTCGAGGAGCCGTGGCGGGCAGCCCGCAACGCGGCCCGGTGGAAGGGCCATGCCGCCCAGAGCACTACCGGAGCTCCCAGGGCAATAAACAACCATTGCCAGCCAGGGAAGCGCAACCAGGGCAGAAGCGAGAATGCCGTTGACCATTCGCCCAGGGGCATGAAGATGAGCGCTGCTACTAGGAGCCGTCGGCCCAGGTAGCGAACCCGTCGGTCATCCTCGGCCGCGTCGTCGGCAGCACTGTGGCTGGTACTGGATACCTCGGCGCCGTATCCGACTGCCTCAACCCTTTCGATCAGGCGATCAACTGGCACCTCCGCGAAAAGCGACACAGTGGCGCGCTCCGAGGCGTAGTTCACTTGGGCGCTGACGTGATCGAGCCGATTGAGGCTGCGCTCGATCTTGGCGGCGCAGGCGCCGCAGCTCATTCCGCGGATCGTGAGTTGAATCTGGACGAACTGGGGCTGGGTCGAATCCGGCCGGGGCGGAGCGGCGGATGGGCAAGCGGCGTCGGAATCTTGATCTAGGGCGGGAGAAGCTTCAGCGCTCTGGGAGACAGAATTCACGGCCGTATCAGCCTTGACCAGGTGGCCGGACTCAGATCAGCCGACTCAGGCCGGCACTGCGAGCCGAGACGACTCCCCACCGAGCGGATACCGCTGGCAGCGATCATGAGGAGATCTACTCTAGCGAGGGCTGTCCTCAGCAGTGGGGACGGCGCTGAGCCGCTGGAGCTTCTCGAACCTCACGTGAACCATTGTGGCCACTGAGTGACCGTCAGCATCAGCATCATCGAGATGGCGATGGTGACGTCCCCGTTGATGCCCAGGAGGCGCAACGAGGGGCTGTCCGGAAGGCCTTGGCCCGGATCCTCCAGGGAGCTCTGGGAGGAGTGCAAGGTCAAGCCGACAAAGCCGACGTAGACGAATAAGCAGACGACGGTAACCGCCATGATGTTGGTTGCCGTGAACATGTACGCCATCGAGGCGTTGATGAAGAAGTGCCAGCTCTCCCCGCGATGGTCTCTGGTACTCCAGCCAAACGACAAGCGAATTACAAAAACGAAAGCAAAAGCTGCATACGCCGCCACATAAGCGAGCAGTGGCCCGATGCTGGCGACGGTCCC
>JBAQYY010000137.1:0-2062 GCA_049790415.1 Candidatus Dormiibacterota bacterium
ACTCCATGTCCCCGTTGGCGGAGGCGAGGGGTGCGAAGTTGGTGTCGCCCCCGCTCTTCCAATCGACGTAGTCGAGGCTCTCCCACTCGGCCGGGGGAATCGCCGGGCCGTCGTAGTCCTTGAGCACAACGAAGCCGCGGTCGGCCAGGATGTCCAGCTTCCGGTGCATTTCCTTCTCCTTCCAGGTGTGGTGCCCAGCCCGACCCGAAAAGCGGATGGGGAGCCGCCCCCATGCTAGCCCCTCAGATCAAAGCGAGTCCAGCCGCAATCCCTCGGCCGGGAGGCGAGGTACGGAGACTAGTTGGTGGGCTTTTGCCCGGGCGGCCCCAGCACGGCCATGGCCAGTTTCTCCGGGCCATCCGACAAGACCGCATCGGGAAAGTGGCAGCAGATCTCGCGAACCCCCAAATCCAGGTACTCCTGGAGCTGCTGGGCACAGCCGGCTGGTGTCCCCACCAGACGCCTGCGGCGGTAACTGACTACGTCCTCGCCGTGCCGGTTGTAGCGCTCGACCAAGCGGTCCGCCTCAACTTCGGTGTCCCCCACCAGACAGTCCAGGACAACCGCTGCCCGGACCGACTCGGGCCGTCGGCCAACCGCTCGGCAGTGCCCCGCCAGGATCTCCAGCTTGTGGGCCACCCGGGCCGGGGGTCCGAAGAGACTGCAGCCATCGGCGTGGCGAGCGACTTGCCAGAGGGTCAGCTTTTCGCCCCCGCCAGCGATCCAGAGCGGCGGCCCACCGCGCTGTACCGGCTTGGGATAGATGCGAGCGTGCTCCATCACCGTATAACGCCCCTCGAAGCTGGTGTGCTCATGAGCCCAGCTGGCACGGAGCAGCTCGGCGGCCTCGCCGCAGGCGAAGATGCGCTCTCGCAGCCCAGCAACTGGAATTCCAAATGCCTTGGCCTCCTCCGGGTCCGACCCGGCGCCCAGGCCAACCTCGAGACGGCCCCCGCTGACTACGTCGAGGCAGGCAAGTTGCTGGGCCAGGCGTCCCAGGTGGTGCAGTGGCACCGCCAGGCACATGGGCCCGATGCGAATGCTGGAAGTGCTCCAGGCGACGGTGGACAGAAGCAGAAGCGGGTCAAAGACGGGACTCGGCGGATCAGCCTGGATGGCCTGGAGATGGTCGTACACCCAGGCCGCCCCGTAGCCACTGTGCTCGGCCCGTCGGGCCACGCTGATGGCAGCCTCCCAGCGCTGCCCGGCCGCCATCTCGTCGGGGAATTCGGCCCGCCACCCCTGCGGCACAAAGCAGCCGAGCCGGAGGGGCGCGTCGCTCATCCCGCCACCGGAACTGGGACCGGTGGCCGAGGCCGGACTCGGCGGGCGGGACCCCAGAGACCCTCCAAGTTGTAATAGGCCCGCTCCCCGGGAAGAAAGACGTGGGCAATCACCGAGTCGTAGTCGAGGCAAGCCCAGGATCCCTCCTCCAGCCCCGCCCGCGAGAGGGGATGGATTCCCGCCTGGGACGCCCGATCGGACATCTCCCCGGCGATGGCGCGGATCTGGCGATCGGTATCGCCCTCGCAGATCACGAAGAAGTCCGCGATCGTCGTCCGACCGCGCAAGTCGATCCGCACCACGGCCCGGGCCCGACGGGAAAACGCGGCATCAGCGAGCAGGCGGCTGAGCTGAAGCGGCGTCATTCGCGGGCGATTATCCCTCGCCGGGCGAGGTGGCAGCCTCCGCCTCGGGACGGTAGAGACCGTGCGCCCGAATGTAGTCGCTGACTCCAACCGGAAGCAGGGCGTCGCAATTCTCGCCGCGAGCCAGGTCCTCTCGGATTCTGGTCGCGTCGACGGCGGGTGCATCGACCGCGATCACCTCGGCTCCCGCCACCGGAAACCCCAACTGCCGCAGTCGGGCCAGCACTGCCTCCCCCGCCTCTGGGGTCACCTCTCGCTCAAACAGCAAGAGCCGAACTAGGGTCACCAGCCGGGCCGCCGACTTCCAGGCCGGGAGCCCGGCCGCGACATCGGAACCCAGGGCCAGTTCGATCGTGGTCTCGGGGCGGTCCGCCAGCCAGCGCTCGACGGTATCGATGGTGAAGCAGGGCTGG
>JBAQYY010000138.1:0-1539 GCA_049790415.1 Candidatus Dormiibacterota bacterium
GCCATCTCCAGCTACCAGGAGATCGTCCGCTGGCTGGGCGACGGTGACCCGACCACCCGCCGGGTGATCGAGGGCCTGCTCGCCGACGAGGAGGAGCACGCCGACGACCTGCGCTCGCTGCTGGCAAAGATGCCCTCCAAATAAGCCCCGAGCTGCGCCCCCGAGGCTGAAACCGCTGGCACTTCGGTAGGGGCGACGTGACCGATCACTGCTGCGGTCAGTAACGATCGCGCGGGATGGGGGCGGCGAGGCAGCAATCGGGGATACTGGGCGGATCAGTGGTCGCGCCGCCCTTTGGCATGGCGGCGCCGGTGCTGGGTAAACGGAGTCCCTTTGAGCGCAGAACCGAAGACCTCTACGGTTCCCGGGCAGATGGTCGCCCCCACCCTCGAGGTCCCGGCGACCGGCACCGTCTTCCAGCCCGCTTTCTGGACCGACCGCCGTGATCCGGCGGCCATGAACATGCGCCAGATCGCAACCCCGGAAGAAATTCAAGAACGGGTCCGGGCGATCGCCGAGGAGATCGCCAACGCTCACCGGGATGTACCGGTGGCCTTGGTGGTGGTGATGCGCGGGGGCTTCGTCTTCGCCGTCGACCTGATCCGCCAACTCTGGGAGTACGAGGTCGACGTCTTAGGCATGGAGTTCTTCCAGTCGACCAGCTACAAGGGCGAGCACGCCGTCTCCGAGCCGGTGGTGAGCGCCCTAGGCCGAGTCAATTTGCCTGACACCGGGCCGGTGATCATCGTCGATGACATCGTGGACGCTGGCCGCACCATCCAGGCCATGGTGCAGACTCTGGACGCCCCAGGCCGGAGCCTGGAGATATGCGCTCTGCTCGACCGCCCCGCGGCGCGGGTTACGCCGGTCCACCCCCGCTACCTGGGTTTCAAGCTGGAGGGGCCGGGATTCGTGGTGGGCTATGGACTCGACCACGACAGCCGGCACCGGGAGCTGCCCTATTTGGCCCAGTGGCTCCTTCCCCCCGCCGACCCCTCCCTCCCCTAGCCGAGCAGAGGGGATGTCGCGCCTGGTCGCCGGCACATCCTGAAAGTCCCCGGCAGCCGGCGCCGATCCGCGCGCCCTACTGGCGGTTATGCTCCCGGTCGGGATTGTGAACTTAGCCAGGAACCATTGTTGCCACCCTCCGCTCCGCGCGGTGACCGTGCCTTGAGGCGCGAAATTCGGGTGCGCTGGCGTTCTTGGTCGGCGACAGCCCCGAGGTCAGCTCAGGGGTGGACCCCAAGGCCGGAGTGAGCGACCAGGGACCGGAAGCACCTTCAGGCGACGCCGAGGAGACCAGACCAGCCGGGCAGCGCCCCCCGGCGCGGGACCTCGAGCAGAGGATCCACCGCCAGGGCAAGCTGCCGGGCAACCGCTACGTCGCGGTCGAGCGTCTGGACGACTTTCGGCGCAGCCGGGCGGGAATGCTGGTGGCCACCTCCCAGGCCGACGTACCGGCCGGGGGTCTGGCGAAGTTCCGGTATCTGCTGAAGCGCGCCGTGCTAGGCCCGCGGCTGCCCACCTCGGCGATGGAGA
>JBAQYY010000139.1:0-3871 GCA_049790415.1 Candidatus Dormiibacterota bacterium
CCGGTCGGTCCAAGTCTTGGGTGCACCGCCACGTCGAGCTCTTCCGATCCGGAGGTGAGGCAGCGCTCGCTCCCCGCAAGCGTGGCCCAAAGGCCGCTCCCAACCAGACCACGGTCGAGGAAGAAGAGGCCGTCGTGGCCCTGCGCGAGCAGCTGGGCGAGCTGGGCCTGGACGCTGGAGCATCCACGATCGCGTTCCATCTCGATCAGGCCGGAATGCGCGTGCCGGCCCGGGCCACCATCCACCGCATCCTGGTCCGCCGGGGGCTAGTCACCGCCCAGCCCCAGAAGCGACCCCGCACCTCCTGGCAGCGCTTCGAGGCCGACCTTCCCAACGAATGCTGGCAGAGCGACATGACTCACTGGCAGCTCGCCGCCGGTCACGTCGAGATCGTCAACTTTATCGATGACCACACCCGAGGCGTGATGGCCTCCGTGGCCACCCCAGTGGCAACCTCAGCCGACGTCGTGCGGATCTTCCTAGCCGCCGCCTCCAACTACGGGTTCCCAGCCAGTGTGTTGAGCGACAACGGCGCCATCTACACCGCCGCCTACCGGGGCTCCCACGCCGGCCTCGAGATCGAACTGGCCTGTCTCGGGATCACCTTCAAACACGGCAAGCCCTACCACCCCCAGACCCAGGGAAAGGTCGAGCGATACCACCGCACCCTGAAAGCCTACCTCCGGCGCCGCCCCCCAGCTGTCGACCTCCCGACGCTCCAAGGCCAGATCGACCGCTTCGTCACCATCTACAACGAAGAGCGCCCCCACCAGGCCCGCGGCTGCCCGCCGATGGTCGCCTGGCGGGCCAAGGATAAAGCAGCACCCGTCCTCGGCGGCCAGGCGCTGTCAGTGGCGACCAAAGTCCGCCACGACGTCATCGACCCCTCCGGCACCGTCACCCTGCGCTACCGCTCCAGGCTCCACCACGTCGGCGTCGGCCGAGCCCACAAGGAAGCTCGCGTGCTGATCCTGATGGCAGGCCGCGATGTGCGGGTGCTCAGCGAAGACGGCACCCTGCTCCGACACCTCACCCTCGACCCAAACATCGACTACCAGCCGATCCGACAAACTACCCTGTGAGGGTTCGTCTGTCCCAGAAATACCGAGACAGAACACGCTACCCCCAGCAGGACTCGAACCTGCGCACCCGGCTCCGGAGGCCGGCGCTCTATCCGCTGAGCTATGGGGGCCAGCGATTCACCGGAGCGGTGGGCCTCTCCTGAGGCACGCTCGGAGGGTGCCTAGACTACTCGTCCTCGTCGCCGATGGTGAACATGAGACCGTCCTGGACGTCGTAGAGGGCATCCATCCACTCGGCGATCGCTACCTCATCGGCCCGCCGACGCCCCAGAGGGTGGCCCTCTTTGGCCAGCAAACGACGGCACTGGTTGCGCAGCGGGAGTGGGACCACCACCTCCTCGGCGATATTGAGTTGCTCTAACTCGTTGAGGAGACGGTCGATGAAGAGGATCTTGTTGCGGCGGGCGTTGCGTTCCTGGCGTTCCTGGTGATCGGACTCATAGAGCTTGGAGATTTCGTGGGAGGTTTCTGAGATGGTGGGCAAGTTCTATCCCTTGAATCCGGGCGTTTGGAGATGACCGATCCCTTGCTGGGCGCAAGGGTGCAACTCAATCCTAGATCGCACCCTGAGATGCGTCAAGGTGGCTACCGGCAGTAGCTGAGTTCGCCGCGCGCTGTCGGCGGACCAGGCAGCGGCGAGCGCTCCCACTTCAGTCAAGGCTCCCTGCCTGCTGCGAGGGCAAGCCCGACCGGCCAGGGCCAGCTCCCCTACTCGGATTCCTCCCCCACCAACCGGAGTTGCGGCGGAGCGGCCATGGCGACATCGCCGGCGGCGATTGCCAGCAGGCCCTTCTTCGTGTCGACCAGCAGTTCACCTAGATCGGAGACCCCGGCCGCGCGGCCCCTGACCTGCCCCAAATGATGCTCGGCGATCACCTCCTCGCCGAGCCAGGCGGCATGGGCAAGCCACTCTCCGCGCACCGCCGGGAAACCTCCCTTGGTCCATTCCAGGTAGCGCTGGGCCAAGCACTTCAGCACGGCTTCAGCCAAGCTGGTGCGCTCCACGGGATGACCCTCGAGGTCGCAGGCGGTGGCGCTGCGGCGTAGTTCGGAGGGCACCGCAAGTCCGGCCCAGGTGACGTTGCAGCCCAGACCGAGGACCAGGGCTCGGCGACCTTCGGCGTAGGTGCGCGACTCGGCCAGGACACCAGCCAACTTGCGGTCACCGCAGAGGCAGTCGTTGGGCCACTTGAGCTGGGCCAACGGTCCCTCGGCGAGCGCCAACCCCTCGACCAGTGCCAGGCCCGCCACCAGGCTCAGGCTGCTCAGATCAGCAAGCGACGGCTCCGGCCACAGCAGCAGTGAGAACATCAACGCCGTCCCGGGTGGGGAGTGCCAGCTGCGGCCGGCCCGACCTCGACCAGCGAGCTGCTCGTCAGCGAGGATCACCAAGCCCTCAGCAGCCCCGGAATCGGCAGCGGCCAGGGCCAGGTCTTGGGTGCTGGCCACCCGGGAGTAGCCGCGTAGCTCGAAGCGGAGTGGCGAGTTCACCAGGCTCTTTCGGAGTCCTGCCAGGTCGAGACTTTCCGTCACCTTGACGCCGCCGCGTCTGAGCTGTGGAGCACTCTCGTATACTGCCGCGTCGTGGAGAATTGGGAAAGAGTTGAGCTTTTCAGTTCTTTCTTGAAGCTCAGTGGAGACATCGAGGTCGTCCCCCCACTTCGTCTCACCGACGTGGTCAACCGGATGACCGAATACCTCGAGATTCAACACCTGACGCTGGAGCCGCTCGCCAGTACCTATCCGGTGATCAGCACCGTTGAGGACTCCGCGATGGTGGCCAAGCGGGCCCTCCTGATGGTGGTTCCGATCGGGGAATCGGCCGCGGATCACGGAGGCAGACGGGCTCTGCTGGAGACCAAGGAAGCCCGCCAGGTGGCCCTCACCATCGACACGTTCTCGCTAGTCTGCGAGGTGTTCTTGGAGCCGCGCCTGAGTCTCCGCGAGACCCTCGAGCGCAGCGTCGACGACTTTCTACCGGTCCGCAATCTCAACGCCGTCTGGTTGCCGGCACTGACGCACGAGCGGGTCACCATCCAGCGCTCCTTTGCCCTCATCCATCCCCGCCAGATCCTCAGTTTCTCGGAGCGCGGGGACGCCGCTTCCTGAGTTTCCACGCTATCTCGGAGAGAGCGAGCGAGACTGACCTGACCGAGCCGATCCGGCGCGACGCGGCGACGGTGGCTCTGATCCGGGATTCGGCAGCCGGGCCTGGCCTTGAGGTTCTACTGCTGATGCGTCCGGCCAGCAGCAGCTTCGCTCCCCGCGCCGAAGTGTTCCCGGGCGGCTCGGTGGATGCCGCCGATCTCGACTCGGGCTGGACCAACATGGCTCCCGAGCTCGCCGCGAAGTCACCGGTCGCGACCCACCTGCTGGTGACGGCGGTCCGGGAGACGTTCGAAGAGTGCGGGGTTCTGCTGGTTCGCGACGAATACGGTGAACCCTGTGCACCCGAGCTGGCGGCACGTCTGCAATCCCTGCGGCAGCAAGTCCCAGAAGGACACCCGGATGCTTTCCGGGCGGGTCTGCGCGGCCAAGGCCTACGGCCAGCCTGGGAAGACCTTTGCTTCTGTGCCCACTGGGTAACTCCGGACGGACTGCCGCGGATTTTCGACACTCGGTTCTTCCTGGCCCTCCTCCCCGCCGGCCAGCAGCCGAGCATCGATGAGGGCCAGGAACTAGAGTCGCTGCGCTGGATCGCTCCTGGCACAGCCCTCGAAGAAGCTCTCCGCGGCGACGCCCTGCTGCTGCCCCCGACCCGCGCCGTGCTGGGGAGCCTGGCCCGGCAC
>JBAQYY010000140.1:0-2474 GCA_049790415.1 Candidatus Dormiibacterota bacterium
CGGCGTGACGATAATCCTGTTCGTACTCCTTCACCTACTGCCGGGCGGACCCGCTCGGGCACTCCTCGGGAACCACGCCTCAGGTCCATCGATTCGAGCGTTCGATCTGAAGTACGGTCTCACGGAACCCTTGCCCGTGCAGTATCTAAGCTGGGCGGGACAGTTGCTGCACGGGAATCTGGGCAGTTCGTACAAGCAGGGCGTGAGCGTCGATACGTTACTGGCTGCGAACCTACCTAGAACACTTCTACTCGCAGGGGTGGCGACTATGCTAGCGATGCTGGTTGCCATTCCTTTAGGCGTCTTTCAGGCGGTCCGCCGGAATTCGGTGCCTGACTATGCGATCACGGTGACGGCGTTCATATTCTATGCGATGCCGACGTTCTTTTTGGGGATCATCCTTATCGCGCTGCTCAGCCAGTTGATACCGTTGCTGCCCTCCACCGGGCCGACGGCTGCATTTCCTCTCATGTCCCAGGTGCCCAATCTAGTGCTACCGATTCTTACGCTGGCGTTGGTCAATCTCGCCTTGTTTTCTCGGTATATGCGATCGTCTGCCCTGGACTCCTTGCTTCAAGACTACGTCAGGACTGCGCGCAGCAAAGGGGTCTCTGGCCGGGACATAGTCTTGAGACATGTTCTGAAGAATGCCTTACTTCCCATGATTACACTCTTGGGACTCAGCCTACCGGCTATATTGAGTGGAGCGTTGGTGACTGAGGCTCTTTTCAACTATCCCGGTATAGGGCTACTGTTCTGGAATGCGGCGCAGAATGATGACTACCCGGTTCTCCTCGGAACAGCAACACTAGCGGCTGTCGGGGTTGTGGCCGGCTCGCTAGTCGCAGACCTACTTTACCTAGTCGCTGACCCGAGGGTGCGGTACAGATGACCGGGATGGTTGCGACCGGCGGCTTGGTGGACTCCGACGGTGGCCGTGTGGGGGCACGGAGTCGACTCGGCGCCACCGTAGCGGTCTTTGTGGAGAACCGCTTGGCAATGGCGGGTATAGTTGTCGTCGGTCTCTTCATCCTGTTCTGCTTTGTCGGCCCTCTCCTTTACCATACCAATCAGGTGAACACGTCGTTTATCACAAGTAACGAGAGTCCCCGCGGTGGGCACTTATTGGGTACAGATGCGGAGGGATACGACATCCTCGGCCGACTGATGGCGGGAGGACAGTCTGCCCTGGAGGTGGGCTTAGGGGTGGCGGTGCTAGCAACGGGGTTTGGCATGTTGTGGGGAGCTGTTGCGGGCTATGTCGGGGGTTGGTTGGACTCCGTGTTGATGCGCGTAGTCGATGCGGCACTAGCGATTCCCACGCTATTTCTTCTGATTTTCCTCGCTGCGATCATCACTCCCTCCATCGGTCTCCTGATTGTGGTCATCACTGCGGTCAGTTGGATGCCAGCGGCACGACTGGTGCGTGGTGAAGCCCTGACTTTGAGGCAGCGCGAGTATGTCGCGGCGTCCAGAGGTATGGGTGCGCGGCCTTCCTACGTTGTCCTGCGACACATTGTCCCGAATACCGTGGGGACGATTATGGTAAATGGAACGCTGAACGTCGCAAACGCGATACTTCTGGTGGCATATTTGAGCTTCCTGGGGCTTGGGGTGCCACCCCCGGACGCTAGTTGGGGCAGCATGCTGTCTGACGGCATCAACTACATCGGCGCCGGCTACTGGTGGGAGATATATCCCGCTGGCGCTTGCATCGTACTCATTGTCGTGGCGTTCAACGCGATTGGTGATGGCCTCAGAGGGGCAGTAGAGGTCAGGTTGCAACGAAGGTGAGGTTTGAAGGTAGGACGGACGAGAGGTCGTTCCAGCCGGCGAGCATCTTGCAAAGTATCTGGGCGGCGTGCAAAGACGCTGAGATCAGGCGGTAGGCGGATGTACCCTCGATTTATGCTAAGTCGGACATCAAGGAGATAGATGTGGCAGGAGTGAGACTACTTGAAGTGGGTGGCCGCCGACTGGAGGCGGCGAGTCGGACAGCGATCGGGATCCCGGTGACTCGATACCCCAACGGGGGCGATATCAAGCTCTGGGTCCACGCGGTCCAGGGACGCGAGGATGGCCCCGTACTCGTGCTGCTCTCGGGGCTGCACGGAGGTGAGTGGTTTTCCATCGAGTCGATTCGTACCATTGTCAGAGGCGTGGAGGCCACGGCCCTGCGAGGTACACTCCTGGCGATTCCCGTAGCGAATCCCCCTGCGCTGAGGGAGTGTACCCGAAACATTCCGGATGAGTCCGACAGCCCGGATCTGAATCGGATATTCCCCGGACCGTTGACCTGGACGAGCGATCAGCTAATTGCTACGATCTCTCGAGAGGTCCTGAGCAAGGCGACTCACATGATTGACTTCCACATGGGTCCATGGGGAAGCGCGTTCCAAGATACTCTTGCGGCGCTTGACTTTCCGGACCCGGCAGTGGTTGCGCAGTCTGCTGAGCTGGCGAGGGCGTTCGGA
>JBAQYY010000141.1:0-4785 GCA_049790415.1 Candidatus Dormiibacterota bacterium
CTGGGCCAGGCAGTAGTCCCCGGCCAGGACGGCCAGACCCAGCGGCTCCTCGCCGAAGGCCGCCGCGCGGTGCCACTGCAAGGCCCGCTCGGTGAGCTCGGCAGCGGCCGCCACATGGACCGCCCGAGCGCCCTCGTGGCCAGCCGGACCGGCCGCGCGGAGAGTGAAGCGGGCGGGTAGGCCCAGGTGTGACTGCGATCCCGCCAGGGCCCTGCCCCAGGCCAGATTGGAGACTACCTCGACGGTCTGGTGCTGAACTTGGGCGAGGCGCGGCAGTGCTCCGGCCGGGGACGGCTCCCAGGCCCGCTCCTGCAGGACCGCCTGGGAGAGCTGGCCGTCGGTCACGAAAAGCTCCGTGCCCGACCCCAGGCCCAGATGCAGGCGAGCAGTAGTGGCAGGACCACGACCACCACCAGGAAGAGGGCGAATTGGTGGGAATTCGAGGAGAGCCCACTGCCCACGCCGACCAGAGGGGGCACGGCAACGGCTAGGGCCAGGATCCACCACCTTCGCGAACCTCGCCCCAGGCGTCGCACTAGGGCCAAGGGATCGCCAGCGAGGGGCGCGCCCGCAAAAAACGCGGTCACCGCGACCAGCAGCACTGCCCCGATGGCGATCCCAGCGAAGGTCATCAGGCTTCGCTGTCGGGATTTACGGCTGGTCCGGTCAACCCCCTGGCTGCCTCAGGTTCGAGATCCGGCGGCGGTGGCGCGAGCAGATAGAAGGCAAAGGCGGCCAGGGCGATACCCGCGCCCAGCATGGCGACCACTCCCAGCCCACCGACGCTGCCTCCCAGGGCCGAGCCGTTGAGGGCAGCAACCTCAGCCAGCAGGCTGGCCAGAACGGCGGCCGCGACCACAGCCAAGGGACGGCTCCGCTGCACCCAGGCCACCTGAGCGGCGGCGCAGGCGACCCAGCATCCCGCCAGGGCGGCCAGGAGCAGGGTCGCGATTATCGGCCAGGCCATCAGGCGAACTCCGGCTCCTCAAGGGCGGCGATCTCGCCACCAGCAACCACTCTGTCTCCATCGTAAAGAACCAAAGACTGACCCGGCGCTATGGCAGCTTGAGGCTGGCTGAAGTGAACGGTGGCCCGGCCCGGCCCCGCCTCCTGCCACCTGGCCTCCACCGACTGGCTGTGGGCTCGGAGCTGGGCCCAGCCTGAGCGCTCCCGAGGGCGGGAGGGATGGTCGAGAAAGACGCAGTCCTCGACCTGACACTGGCCCTGGAGGAGGGTCCGCCAGGGCCCCACCACCAGGGTGTTGCGGGCGCGATCGAGGCGAACCACGTAGTGGGGTTCGGTATCCGCCTGGCGCACCTGCAGACCCAAGCCCTGACGCTGGCCCACCGTGTAGAAGGGCAGCCCACGGTGCTGGCCCACCTCGGCCCCGGCCAGGTCGGTGATGGGGCCGGGTTGGAACTCGCCCACCAGCTCGCGCTCCAGAACCTCTCGGTGATCGCCACCGCCGACGAAGCAGAGCTCCTGGGAGTCCGGCTTGTGGGCCACCCCCAGTTCCAGCACCTCAGCCAGGGCGCGCACCGTCGACTTCTCAAGTTCCCCGAGTGGGAGGATCAGCCGGGTCAGGAGTTCCTGGCTGCTTCGGTAGAGGGTGTAGGACTGGTCCTTGCGAGAGTCGACCCCCCGGTGCAGGCTGCACCACCCCGAGGCGCCCTCGCGGACCCGGGCGTAGTGACCGCTGGCAATGTGGGTTGCGCCGACGGCGCCGACCCGCCGCCAGAGCTCCGAGAACTTGACCGTCTCGTTGCAGCGGATGCAGGGATTGGGAGTGCGTCCCGCCGCGTACTGGCGAAAGAAATCGCCCACCACCGAAGTCCGGAAGTGCTCCGCCATGTTGAGCACGTAGTGGCCGATGCCGAGCCGGCTGCAGACCCGCCGGGCGTCCTCCACCGCATCGATCGAGCAGCAGCCGCCCTCACCACGCTCCATCTCCTCGGTGCCCCAGAGCCGCATGGTCACGCCCACGGTGTCCACACCCGAGGCGGCTGCCAGCGCCGCCGCCACCGAGCTGTCCACGCCTCCGCTCATGGCCACCGCCAGGACTGTCCCCGGAGGCAAGCGGCGACCACCCAACAGAAGTGGCTCAACGGGGATGACCTGGCCCAGCTGCTGGGCCAATTCCCGAGCCCGGCTGGCGCCGGAGCTAGGCACCGCCGGCTACCGCGGGAACGATGCTGAGCTGGTCGCCGGCACTGAGCGTCGCCTCCAGACCACCGGAGGTGCGAATGTCATCATCGTTGCGGTAGACGTTGACAAAGTGACGCAGTCCTCCGCTGGGCTCAAAGATCCTCGGTTGGAACCCCGGATATCTGCGCTCCAGGTCCTGGAGCGCGTCGGCCACCGTGGCCCCCTCCACCTCCACTTCGGAGGCACCCTTGGTCAACTGCCGCAACGGGCTGGGCACGCGCACCTTGACGCTCACTTAGAACTGCTCCGCACGCAATTCAGTATAGGTGGGGCAACTGATCCCCCTGGACCGATCTGTCTCGCCCCCCGCCCCCCGCCCCCCGGTCGAGGATCAGCGGTGGCCGGGTCGCCAGGACTGGACTAGGACGCCACTCCGGGTGGAGCGGCCGGGTGCGTCTGATCGCCCTCGGCGACGATCACCACCGCCGTTCCGTAGGCGATGATTTCGCTCACTCCCTGGGCCAATTCGTTGGAGTCGTAGCGCATCGCCAACACCGCGTTGCCGCCCAGGGCGGCGGCATGGCGAATCATCAGTTCGTAGGCTTCCTGGCGGGCGTGGTCGCTCATTTTCATGAAGACCGTCTGGCGCCCGCCGACCAGCTGCTGCAGTCCCGCCCCGACATTGCCGACCACGGAGCGGGAACGAATCATCAAGCCCCGCACCACACCCAGCTGGCGGACCACCTTGTAGCCATCAAAACTGGTGCCTGTGGTGACCCACAGCGGCGGTGTCTCGGTGCCGGTTTCGGGTGCCGGCTGGTAGCTCATGGGCGCGAGTCTAGCAGCCGTCCGCGGCCACCAAAGCGGACCGCGGCAGGAGCAAGGGGAGACCCTCGAGGACGCCATCGAAGTGACCTTGGAGCAGGGCGTCGTAGACGAATTGCGACCATGTTTCCATCTCCAAGTAGTAGACCCCGAGCTCGTCGACCGGGAGCAGCCGCCCTTCCAATTTGTCGCGCTCCCGAACCTCCACCGCCGCGCCGGCTGCATCGACCAGGATGAGCACACCCAGGTGGACCTGGCCCACCGCCCCGGCGTCGTCCTTGAGCAGTCCCACCGCCCCCCCGGTCAGCTCCTGGTCGCAGACCACCTCCTCGCCCCACTCGCGCAGACAGCCGGCGCGCCAGGCGGCGCGGCGGTCCCCATCACCGGCGTTGATGTGGCCCCCTACCCCCAGCGTCACCTGGCCCCGGAGGCGCGGTTCGCTGCCGGCCCGGAGCCGACGCATGGTGAGGATCCGAGATCCGTCCCGGACCACCAGATGCGGGATGACCTGCTGCCACTCGGGCTCGCCTTCCACCGAAGACCGAGGCCGAAACTCACCCCACTCTTCGATCACCCGGAGGAGTTCGCCGACCCCACCGAGCTTGAGCCCATGCCAGGAGCCGTCGGGCATGGCCCGCTCCCGAGGCACCACCAAAACCAGCTCCCGGCCAGCCCCGCGGGCCACGGTCGGCGCCGAGGCTCCTGCGGCCGGCATGGGGGAAGGATAGGTGGCTCGGTAGGCTGGGCGAGATGCCCAGCCCGACCTTTTGCATCGTCGGCGCCGGATTGGCTGGCGGTCGGGCGGCCATCTCCCTCCGCGAGCGCGGCTTCGACGGTCGCCTGGTCCTCATCGGAGAGGAGGAAGAGCCCCCCTACGAGCGCCCGCCGCTCTCCAAGGAATACCTGAGCGGAGAACTGCCTCAGAGCAAGCTCTTCTTGCAGCCCACCTCGTCCTACGCCGATCGGGCCATCGAGTGGCGGCCCCGGGCCCGGGTCGACGGACTCAATCCCCGAATGAGGACGATCCGCCTCAGCGACGGCGAGGAGATCGGATTCGAGCGGCTTCTGCTGGCGACCGGAGCCCGACCGAGATCGCTGAGCGTACCGGGCTCCGATCTGGAAGGGGTGGGCACCTACCGGAATCTCGGCGACGCCGATTGGCTACGCGCTCAACTGGAGCGAAAGCCGACGGTGGTGGTGGTCGGGGCTGGGTTCCTCGGCTCGGAACTGGCTGCGGCGGCCCGCCGGCAGGGTTGCCCCGTCACCATCGTCGAGGTGGGAGACGCTCTGGTCAGCCCGCTCGGTCCCGAGGTTGGAGACTTCTGCGCCGGCCTGCACCGGCAAGCTGGGGTGGACATCCTCTTCGGCGAGACCGTTGCGCAGTTTCTGGGTAGCTCGCGGGTGGAAGAGGTTGAACTCGCCGGCGGCCGGCGCCTGCCCTGTGACCTGTCCCTGGTCTGCGTCGGGGTCGACCCCAACTCCCAGTTGGCGCTGGCGGCCGGCCTAGAGACCGACCCCGGGGTGGTGGTCGACGAGCACTGCCAGAGCTCACTCGAAGGCGTCTTCGCGGCTGGCGATGTCGCCTCCTGGTGGAGTCCGCGCGGAGGTCAGCGGCTCCGGGTCGAGCACTACGACAACGCCCACCAGCAGGGGCTTTTCGTAGCGGGCGCGATGTTGGGCGACACCGTGAGCTACGACCCAGTTCCCTATTTCTGGACTGAGCAGTACGAAACCACGGTCCAACAGGTGGGGATCGTCAGCGCTGGCGAGGCGCCCCTGGTCCGTGGCGATCCGGCGACCGGGAGGTTCTCTCTG
>JBAQYY010000142.1:0-2354 GCA_049790415.1 Candidatus Dormiibacterota bacterium
GTTGCTCCAAGGTCGTCCCCGCCTCCGAGTGCTGACCGTGGCTCCGGACCAGGAGGTGGCCCAGGAGTCGCTTGAAGTCCGCTCCCTGGACGGGGGAATCTTGGTCCAAGTCCGGGACCCGGCGCGCGACGACGAGACCCAGTTCCAGGTCGTTTCGCGGCGGGCGCCGACCGAGGCGGAGTGGAACGGACTGCGGCTAGCCTGGCGCATCGTGCGGGCAGTCAAGTCCAATGCCATAGTTCTCTGCCGCGACAATCGAGCCGTCGGCATCGGCGCCGGCCAGATGTCGCGGGTGGAAGCCGTTGAACTGGCGGTGTTGCGGGCGGGACCGAGGGCCCGGGGCAGCGTCCTCGCCTCGGATGCCTTCTTTCCCATGGCGGACAACTTGGAGGCTGCCGCCAAAGCCGGGGTGTCCGCGGCCATCCATCCTGGCGGCTCCAAGCGGGACGCTGAGGTGCTGGCGGCGGCGGACGCGGCCGGCATGGCCCTGGTAACTACCGGGCAGCGCCACTTCCGTCACTGACACGTGGCGGTTGGAGCCGCTTCTTTTGTGTATGGTCCTCTCTGGGGAAGGTAGGAGGCCAGCTTGATGAGCATCTCTCAGAGAAGCAGTGGGTGGGCGACCCAGGGAACGCTGTTGGCGACGGCGGCCCTGCTTTTCTTCATCGACCTCTTCCTGCCCTGGTCGCGGGGATGCTACGGAATCCACGTTTTCACTCCTCAGCCGGGCCCTTTTGGTCACGTCCCCGGCGGCCACGACTTTGCCACCATCTGCTCGGCTCAGATCGGCGGTTGGGGAGGAGCTGGCACGGTGGCGGGCGTGCTCGCTGGCCTGCTCTTCGTCTGGGAGGCAGCTCGGGTGGCGCGCCTCACCCTGGGTCTGGGACTCGGCCACCGCAGCCTGGTCAGTGCCGCCTTGGCGTTCGGGGTGCTCATCTTCAGCGTCATAACCGTAGTGGCGCGACTGACCTGGGGTGCCCAGGCCGGCTACTTCGTCTACGGCGGACTCTTCGTGTGGATCGCCTTGGCGCTAGGCATCCTGATCGGCCTCGCAGGATTGGTCCACTGGCGCGTCTGGGAGGCCAATGCCCCGGTTTCGGTGGTAGGTCCAGCGGAGTCTCCTCCCGTCGTAGTGCCACCCCAGCCGCCTGGCACCTGCCCTAACTGCGGCCATGTCAACGGCGCGGACGCGCGATTCTGCTCCGCCTGCGGCACCAATCTGGGGTCGCCGGTCCCGCGCCGGCGCAGCACCCGAAGGACGCCTCCCAGCAGCTGATCCGGCCCGATAGGGCTGGGCTGCGACTACGTGGATCTCGGCTAGCCGTCGGGCCTTACTTGAGTGTCAGGTGACCTGTCTTACGGGTTGGGAGCGCCGGTCATCCGCAGCCATTGCGGGCAGACGGGAGGCGGTTGCCCAACGGCCCACCTAATCGCGCATCTCCGCCATTCACTGGGCTCCAGACTGATCTTTGCGAGCACTTGGCCGCACCGGGGGGCGCTGGCACCGATCATCAGCGCGTCGACGCTCCCTGCTCGACCGGCACGAGCCGCCTGCAATCACCGGAGAGTTTTGTTATGGACTTCACCACCCTCGCCATTCCCCCCTGGGACATAGTGGTCCGCTGCGTCGCCATCTACGTGGTCATGATCGTCGGCCTGCGCATCTTTGGTAAGCGGGAATTGGGCCAAATGACGGTCTTCGACTTGGTCTTGGTCCTGCTCGTCGCCAACGCCGTCCAACCGGCTATGACCGGACCTGACAGCTCGCTGTTTGGCGGACTGCTGATCATCGGGACGCTGCTCGCGGTCAACTGGAGCGTCGGTCAGGGCCGAATGCGCAGTCCTCTCTTCCGTCGCTTCGTGCAGCCGCCTGCCACTGTGTTGGCGTCGGGCGGCCGCTGGAATCCGGGCGCCCTGAGCAGCCAGGGCCTGGACCAGCAGGACGCCGAAGAAGCCCTGCGCGAACATGGCGTCGCCGATGTTTCCGAGACCTCGCGGGTTGAATTGGAGCCCGACGGCTCGATTAGCGTTGTCGACCGGGGTCAAGGTGGGCGCAGCCGGCCCCGGCGGCGAACCCGGACGGTCAAGCGGCCGTGACCATGTCGCCCGGCGAGCCCGGCGGGAAACCGATCGACACGCGTAGTCGTCTTCAGCTCAGGAGCGGAGCCAGCCTCCACTGACTTCCCAACCCGGGCAGAACCCACCTGAACTGCTGCTTCTTGACACCCCCCGGGGTCGCCCCTAGGATCCTGTGATGGGCGCAGGGTCGGACTTATCGAGCAGAGGGGGCCGTCTCCGCCCGTCCGCAGGGGACCAGCTTTTGCGGCCTCCCGGCGCGCCCATTATTCAGCGCG
>JBAQYY010000143.1:0-18063 GCA_049790415.1 Candidatus Dormiibacterota bacterium
AACCGGGTAAGACCCCAGGTAGACCACCTGGTTGATAGGCCGCGGGTGTAAGAGCAGCAATGCTTTCAGCTGAGCGGTACTAATCGGTCGAGGGCTTGACCACTCTCTACCACACTGTTCAGGAGTGAGCCCTAGGGCAGACTCCGGGTCAGCCGTGCTCTCATACAGCGCTCTGGGCAACTCGACAGCCCCCGTCTCGGGTCACAGTGACGAGACGAGGGCTTTGGATTTGTCTATTAGAGATCCGGTGACGATAGCGACGGGGAAACACCTGTTCCCATTCCGAACACAGCAGTTAAGCCCGTCTGCGCCGATGGTACTGCCCTCGAGAAGGGGTGGAAGAGTAGGTCATCGCCGGGTCTCTTTTTTATTTCCAGAACCGCGCGAGGCCGTCAATCGCGAGGCGGGACATTCACGCCTGGGGAACCGAGTTTCGCCGGTCGTCATCCCCGTCGGCGGGAAAGAGATGCCAGAAGTAGTAGCCCGCCACACCCACCATGAGCGTGTTGTCGAAGCCAAACATTAAGAGACCGCCGAGGTGCTGGTCGCCGACGGCGGAGACACCAATTAGCGCGCTGCGGTGCAGATACACGGTGTAAATGGCGGTGGGCAATAGCGCCAGGGTGAGCCCGACCACGACTGATGGGAGGGCGCCACAAGTCAGGTAGACGACCTCGCCCAAGGGGCTGAGGTTCCAACGTTCGCCATTCCGGTGGATGACGACAGCCCACCAAAACATCAGCCCAATCAACAGAAAACTGAGATGCTGCAGGAGGTAGATGGGAGGGCTGTGCAAGGAGTAGTCGAGCAGCGAGGGAACGTGCCAGAGCACCAGGATTACGAAGTAGGTGCTGGCAGCCAGGACAGGGTTCACCAGCACTCTTAGCGCTGGGGCGGCGCGGCAACGCAGCAACCAGTCCACCGTCTCCTCGGGTAGCCCTCGCACCAGGAGAGGCGGAGCGACCATGGCGAGCAGCAGGTGTTGGGCCATGTGGACACTGAACAAGTAGCGCTGGCCCGCGAGGTCGAGGGCCGACTCCAGGGAGACAAGGACAACCAGCACGCCGCTGACCCAGGCTGCGGCGCGGCCATCGCGGCTGGCGCCGGGCAAGCGCAGGTAGGCGAACATCGCGAGAACGCAGGCCAGCCAGACCACGGGATCGAACTCCCATTGTCCGAGCCAGTGCAGCCAGGAGGTCATCCAGCTGTGCTGAAGTTCACGATCCCTTGGGCGTGGATTGGTCCTGCCCGGCCGCTTGGTTGCTGCGATACAGGGCGACTTCGGCATCGGCGCGGCGCTCGTCGTCTCTCAGCCATTGCAGGACTGCGATGTCGAGCATGATCTCGGCGGGGATGGCGGCCGGTACCCAGGCCACCCCGGCTCCCCACTGCTGATCGGTCAAAGCTGAGATACCGCCGGGTCGAACGGCCAAGTTGTAGTAAGGCGCGTACCAGGAGTGACCCGAGAAACCCAGGCTGATGGCAACCAGCCACATTACCGCTGTTCCCGCGACCAGATAGCCCACCAAGGGCCAAGTCATGAGGTGGCGTCGCAAGGGATAGCTGTCCACCGTCTGGGACCAGTAGATGAGGCCGCCTAAGAGGAGGGTTGCGAACTCGAAGCCGTGTAGGAAGCCATTGTTGAGTGAAACGTCGAAGACGTAGGGGACGTGCCAGGTCCAGAAGGTGATCGCCAGAGCACCGAGTCCGACCGCCGGCTTCTGCAGTAGGTGCCCGATCGTCCTCGGTACCACCTGTCTGCCGAAGGCCCGCCCCATGGGAGCGACGGATGCCGTCCAGCGGCTAGGCAGAGCTCGCCACCAGGGAAGCAGTGGGCAGCCGACGAGAAGGAGCGGCGCGGCCACCATCTGGAAGAGGCAGTGCTCAACCATGTGCATCCAGAAGAGGTGGTAGGAGAGATAGTCGATGGGGCCCTCATAGGCGAACAGGAGGATGCCTAAGCCCGCATAGAAGGAGAAAGCCCGCCACGGTCCAATGCGCGGCTGATCTGGCGTTGGTTGGCGTGCCATTCGGCGCCGACCGATCCAGTAGAGCAGGGCGGCAATCAGGATCGGGATCCACGCTCCCGGTTGGAAGGCGTATCCGTACAAATGCCCCCAGGGTGCCCAGAAGCTCATGGCGGTCCCGCCATCGGGGACAGATTCCGGCCGATACCCTCAGCGACGGCCATTGAACGAATCCCCTCCACGAGGCTGGTTAGATCAGCGGATTCCCGCCACAGGAAGGTCGAGTCTACTCGTGAGCTGGCAACTGCTCAAACGGGCCGGGAGTTCGCGACCAGATCGACGCCGACGAGCTCCCGGTGGGCGTCAGCGGCCAGGGCGGTGCGACGCGGCAAGGACGCCATCGAGGCGCGGAGCTGGCCACAGGCGGCGGTCGCGCGCTCACCTCGTGAGAAACGAATGCTGGCCCGGGGTCCGACCGCGGCGGCGAACTCGCGGCAGGCGCGCTGCGAGGGCGCTTCCAGCTGGCTGTTGGGAATCGGATTCATGGGGATGAGATTGATATGCGCCCGCATGCTGACGGCAAGCCGTTGCAGGGAGACGGCATCCTGGGGCCGATCGTTCACCCCGGCGATGAGAACGTACTCAAGGCTCACCCGCCGCCGAGTGGCGGCGCTGAAACGCAGCGCTGCCTCCTTGAGCTGAGCCAGCGGGTAGCGGCGGTTGAGGGGCACCAAGCGATCTCGGAGAGAGTCGTCGGCAGCGTGCAGGGAGATGGCCAGTCGAATTGGCAGCTTCTCCTCGGCCAGTCGGTCGATCTCCGGCACCAGCCCACTGGTGGAGACGACGACGTGGCGGGGCGACAGACCCCAATCCCGGAGCAGTCGGATCGCCTCCACCATGGCGTCGTAATTGTGCAGGGGCTCTCCCATCCCCATGAAGACCACGTTGGTGGGTGGTCCCCAGCCGGCGCCGGACCAGATCTGGCTGGCAATCCGGACCTGGTCGACGATCTCCGAAGCGCTGAGGTTGCGGCGGAGTCCCAACTGTCCAGTGGCGCAGAAGAGACAGCCGATGGCGCAGCCGATCTGAGAGCTGACGCAGATCGTGTTCCGAGGGCGGGTAGCGGCTCCGCCGGGGTGGCGAATCAGGACCGCCTCGACCTCCTCGCCGTCTGCCCCACGGAGGAGAAGCTTGACCGTGAGGCCGCGGTCGGCTCTGGTCTCAGCCGCCACCTCCAGGCTCTGATACATCAATTCGGCCTCGAGCTGCTGGCGCAGTGCTAGCGGCAGCGTCGCCATCTCCGCAAAGCTGCCGGCCCCTCTCTGCCAGGCGTGTTCCCGGATCTGCACCGCCCGATAGGCGGGCTGGCCGAGATCTTCCAGCACCGCCCGCAGCTGGGTCAGGGTCAGGCCACCGAGCTCACGACGGGGGGAGTTCATCCTCCTCGAATCAGCCCCATGAACTCCCCACGAGTTCGGGGATCCCGACGGAAGATGCCGGTCATCGAGCTGGTGATGGTCCGGTTGCCCGGCTTCTCCACCCCTCGCATCATGGTGCAGAGGTGGTCGGCTTCTAGCACTACCGCCACTCCCCGCGGCTCCAGGTGGCGCTGCAAGGTTTGGGCGATCTCACTGGTCAAGCGCTCCTGGACTTGGAGCCGGCGCGCGAAGGCATCCACCAGCCGGGGGATCTTGCTGAGGCCAATGATCCGTCCCTGCGGCAAGTAGCCCACGTGAGCTACCCCGAAAAAAGGAAGCAAGTGGTGCTCGCAGAGGCTGTAAAAGGTGATGTCTCGGACCAGGACGAGTTCGTCGTAGCCCTCTTCAAACAACGCCTGGCCCAGGATCTGGTCCAGGTCGACCTGATTCCCAGCGGTAAGGAAGGCGAGGCTCTCGGCCACCCGGCGAGGAGTTTCCAACAGGCCCTGTCGAGTCGGGTCTTCGCCCATCTTCTCGAGCAGCTGTCCAACCAGCAGCTCGGCGTCGCCGCCGAGACTGATACGCGAAAGTCTGGTCGTCTTGTCGCTGAGCTTGGGTTGGGAGATGGTCACAGTTCAGGGATTGTCTCAGTAACCGCCGCGAGGGGAACTCTGGAGGGCCTAGGTCGGGCCCGTCCGACTCCAGAGGCTCCGCGCCGCGGTGGCGCCGTCGCGCAAGCAGGAGGCCACTCCCACGCCCCCAAAGGCGGCTCCCGTGAGCTCGATTGGTGCCGGGAGAGTGGCGGCCATTTCCTCCACTTGGGCACGCCAGGCGAGGTGACCGGCGCGGTACTGGGGGAGGGCACCGTGCCAGCGTTCGACCCGGACTTCGATGGGGAGTTCGGCCAGGCCGAGGATGCTCCGGAGCTCGCGATGGACAGAGGAGACCAGCGTGGTGTCGTCCAGGGCGAGCACCCACTCCTCGCCGAAACTCCCGGCCGAGGCGCGTAGCAGGGTCCGGCCCGGTCGGCGCAGGTGGGGCCACTTGCGGTCCAGGAAGGTGCAGGCGGTCAGGACGCGGCGCTGTCTCCGGGTGGCTAAGAAGCCACTTCCAACCAGAGGTCGCGAGAATCCCTTCTCCGGGTAGGCCAGGGTCACGGTGGCTACTGATGCGTATTCCAGCTGCCGGAGCAGGGAAACCATGGCCGGACTCAAGGCTGCTATCACCATGGCGGCGGCCGGAGCCGGCACGGCGAGAATCAGCCCGTCAAAGTCTGCCGAGGGCGCCCCCGAGACCTGGACCCGGATGCGACCGGAGTCGACCCCCTCGAGTCGATCAACCGCCCGGTCGAGGAGAAGACTGTCCTTGGGGATCAGCCCAAGCAGCCCTTTGATCAGGTCTTCGAGGCCGCCCGCGAAGCTCACGAATGGGGTCAGATCAGAAGTCTTGGGTGCGGCAGCGGCGCTGCGGCGAAGAGCCGTCAGCAAGCTGCCTCCTGATTCGGCAGCGGCGACTAGTTGGGGGGCGACGGCCGCGCTGCTCAGGGGCGCAGCAGGACCCGCGTAGACGCCGCCTAGCAGGGGCTCGACGAGTCGGCGGAATACCGCCTTACCCACGCGGCTCGATAGGAAGACGCCGAGAGCCCCGTCCGGATCCGGCTGGCCCCGCCCCAGAAGAGGTTCCAGACTCGCTCTGGCCGCCCCGGTAAGGCCGACCGCTCTGACCACATCACGGCGCCCGGGATATAGGGGCACTCCCAAGACGGAGGTCTTGGGGAGAGCCACCAGTCGACGCCCGTTCCAAATGGCTGCCGAGGTGGTGGCCGGCCGCACCAGGCTGGACCCCAATCCCAACCTTTCCACCAACGCCTCGACGTCGGGGTCGCGGGCGAGCAGACTCTCCGCTCCGAGGTCCACCCGGGCAGAGCCGAAGTCGACACCCTGGATCTTGCCGCCGGGACGCGCTGCCGCCTCGAATACGGAGAGCTCGAGCGGGGTCGAGCCTTCTTCAGCGATTCGGGCCAGCTCGGCGGCCGCCGCCAGCCCCGATACCCCGGCCCCGACAACTGCTAGTCGGCGCACGGGGGCAGTCAAAGGCTGGCGGCGATCTCCGTCTCGACCAGGTTGCCGAGGATCGCGATGAAGTCAGGCCGGGCGTTGGGCATTGGGGTCCGGGCGATGCGCACACCGAGCCGAGCTGCCTCCGCCTGCGCTTCCACGTCGAGGTCGTAGAGGATCTCGAGGTGGTCGGCGGTGAATCCGCAAGGGCAGACCACGAAGTCGGTGGTCCCGGTCTGGGCCGCCTCGGCAACAACCTCCAGGAGTTCAGGTCCCAACCACGGCTCGCCGGTCTTGGCCACACTCTGCCAGGCCGTGGTCCAGTTCTCCAGTTCGGCCGCCCGGGCGGCGGCGGCGGCGGTCTCACCCAACTGGTCCGGATAGGGGTCTCCCATCTCCCGGAGCCGGGCGGGCAGGCTATGGGCAGTGAAGATGACCAGCGACTTGCGGGACGGCGACTGGGGGACCTGGGCCAGCTCTTCTCGTACTCGTGCGGCGAGCCAGGCGACATAGCCAGGGTCCAGGTGCCAGTCGGTCACAAAGCGGAGTCGCAGCTGCGGGTCCCCTTCCGGCAGTGCCGCACGCGCCCTCTCGACGTATTCGCCGACGCTGAGCCGGGAGTAATGAGGTGCCAGTACCAGTCCTACCGCCGACTTCACCCCGTCCTCGATCAGTTGCCGGACGGCGTCCTCCAGGAAGGGAGGGGAGTGCTTCATGCCCACTACCACCTGCCAGTCACCGGACCGGCTTTGGCACAACTCCGCTTGGAGCGCCCCGGCTTGAGCCCTGGTGATCTCCTGGAGGGGAGAACTACCGCCGATCGCTTGGTAGCGGCGCTGCAGCTCGGCCAGGGCCGCCTCGGTCGGCGGGCGGCCGCCGCGCATGTGGGTGTAGTAGGGAAGGATTTCCGCCTCGGAGCGGGGACTGCCATAAGCCATCAGCAGGACGGCCCGGCCGCCTGCCCCGGGGGCCTTCGGGCCAGAACTGTCGGCGCGCCCGGATGTGCTGGTGGCGGTCAAATCAGATTCCCTATCTGCCCGATCGAAGGCAGGGGTTGCTTGTCCCTAGCCTCGCACTCTAGCGGGAGAGTGAGCGCCTGCCTTCGTTGCTACAGTAGCGCGCTGTGGGGACCGAGCCCAAGATCGCCGGTGCGCCGCCATCCTCGTCACCGGGACCGGCTTCGGGTGCACCCGGCGCCGAGCTGCTAGAGGGCGCTCGCACCGTACTCGGTTTGGCGGAGCCGGAGATGGAGGCGGCGCTCCAGGCGTGGCCTCGCGACCTGTGCCTCGACCTCTTCACCGCGATGGCCCGACTGCGGGCGTTTGATGAGCGGGCGGTGATTCTGCAGCGCCAGGGACGGATTGGCACCTACCCCACCTTTTACGGGGAAGAGGCCGTGCAGGCGGCTAGTGTCAGGGCGCTGCAGAGTCGGGACTGGCTCTTTCCGACCTATCGCCAGACCGCTGCGGTCACCCTACGTGGCTGTCCGCCGCTGGTGCCTTTGCTCATGTGGCGGGGTCACCCGGGCGGGTGGCACGACGTCATGAAGTACCGGGTGGCACCAGTCTGTGTGCCGGTTGCCACCAATCTGCCCCACGCGGTCGGGGCCGCCTGGGGAGCCAAGCTACGCCATGAGGATTTGGTGGCTCTCGGCTACGGCGGCGACGGGTCGACCTCGGCGGGTGACTTTCACGAGGCCTGCAACTTGGCCGCCGTGGTCGGCGCCCCGGTGATATTCCTGATCACCAACAACCAGTGGGCCATCAGCACCCCTCTTAGCAAGCAGACCAAGGTAAGCCGGCTAGCGGACAAGGCCGCCGCCTACGGAATCCCAGGGATCCGTGTCGACGCGTTCGACGTCTTCGCCTGTTACGAGGCAGTCAGGGAAGCGGCTGCTCGAGCGAGGGAGGGAGGGGGACCGACCCTGATTGAGGCGATCGGCTACCGTCTCGGTCCCCACGGGACGGCTGACGAACCGTCGCTCTACCGGGACTTGGAGTTGGACCGTCTCTGGGATCCGATGGAGCCGCTCCGGCGGACTCAGACGGCCATGGTCAGGGCCAGGGTGGCCGACGTCGAGGAACTTGACCGGATTCGCTCAGATGCGGCTGAAGAGCTGCGCGAAATCGGGGATGCCGTCGAGGCGGAACCCGCAGTCAGCATCGAGGAGATCGCCGCTACGGTGCACCGCGACACGCCCTGGGGATTGCTCCCCGATGGCCTCCACGAGCCCTCATGGAGAGTTGACGAGGAGGAAGGTTGAGCCAGGCTACCGATCTCAATTTGGTGGAGGCGATCAATCAAGGCCTGGGTCAATTGCTCGAGGAGGATCCCCAGGCGCTTTTGCTGGGCGAGGACATCGGAGCCAACGGTGGGGTGTTCCGGGCTACCGCTGGGCTGCAGCAGCGCTTCGGCGAGGAACGGGTCATCGATACGCCGCTGAGCGAGGCAGGCTTCGTGGGTGCGGCCATCGGGATGTGCCTGGTCGGCCTGCACCCGGTCGTGGAGATTCAGTTCGACGCCTTCGTCTATCCAGCCTTCGAACAGCTGATAGCTCATGCCAGCCGCTTCCGCTGGCGCACCCGCGGGGCCTACGGCCTGCCCTTGGTGATTCGCATCCCCTACGGCGGGGGGACGCGGGCTCCGGAACTGCATTCGGATTCGCCGGAGACGCTCTTCAGCCACATGCCCGGACTCCGGGTCGTGGTCCCCTCCGACCCACTCTCCGCAGGGGAGATGCTTTTGGCAGCGGCGAAGTACGGTGACCCGGTCATCTTCCTCGAGCCCAAGCGCATGTACCGGCGGGGTCGCCAGTCGGTCCCCGCCAAGTTCAGCGAGGGGGACCTTGACCACGCCGTACTGGTGCGTCCAGGGGACGATCTGACGGTGGTGGCATACGGGGCCATGATCGAAGTCGCGGAGGCGGCCGCCGACCAGCTAGGGAGTGAGGGAGTCTCCGCCCGGATTCTCGATCTACGCTGCATCTATCCCCTCGATCGCAACAGCCTGCTGGCCGCCGCCGAGGAGACCGGCCGGGTGCTGATCGTCCACGAGGCTCCCCGGCACTGCGGGGTGGGGGCGGAGGTGGCCGCCCTGCTTCAGGAGGAGGTGGCCGACTCGCTCCTGGCGCCCACTCTCCGGGTGACCGGCATGGACATGCCCTTCCCGCTGTCCCAGAACGAGGACGACGCTCTCCCCTCGGTGGAGCGCGTGGTGGCCGCCGCCCACACCATGCTCGATTACTGAGCCGGTCATGGCAGAGTTCCGACTTCCCGACCTGGGCGAGGGTGTGACCGAGGGTGAGGTGGTCGAGTGGCGGGTGCGCGAGGGCGACACCGTCGAGCGAGACCAGATTCTGGGGGTGGTGGGGACCGACAAGGCCACGGTCGAGGTGCCCTCGCCGTTTGCCGGGCGGGTGCAGGCCGTTCTAGTTGCCGAGGGATCACGCGTTCACGTCGGTGATCCACTGCTCCGGGTGGAGGGCCCCGATGGAGCGCTTACCACGCCGGACGCCGCCCAGGCCAAGCAACCAGCGGCGCCCGGTCCGGCTCCGCTGGCCAGGTCGGGCGCCATGTCGATACGTCGAGTGCCGGCGCTCCCGTCGGTGCGCCGGCAGGCCCGCCAGCGGGGAATCGCTCTAGAGGAGGTGCAGGGGACCGGGGAGGGGGGCCGGGTACGCCTGCCCGACCTCCTTGCTCAGGGGCGCCGGGTTCCCCTCCGGGGACCCGCTCGGGCGATGGCCGAGCAGGTGACGCGGGCTCACCGCCAGGTACCCCAGGTGACCGTGGTGATCGAAGCCGACATGTCTCAGTTGGAGCGGAAGCTGGCGTTGGGGTCGCACGGCGAGGGGCGGCCGACTCTGCTGGGGCTGATTTGCCTGGCCACTCTGGCCGAGCTGGCCACAACTCCGCTGTTCAACACCAGCCTCGATTACGAGGCACTGGAGCTGGTCTACCACGACCGAGTCCAGCTGGGCATAGCGGTCCAAGCGGAGGACGGCCTGCGGGTGGCCACTGTTCGCGATGCCGATCTGCTCGCCGCCCCTGCCTTCTACAGCGAGCTGCAGCGGGTCGTCAGCGCCGCCCGGGCCGGGACGTTGAGCGCGGCTGAGCTGACAGGTTCCACCTTCACCATCTCCAGCGGGGGTAAGCAGGGAGGACTTTTGGCGACCCCACTCGTCAACTGGCCCAACGTGGCTGTCCTGGGCGTGCACGCGATCGAGGAGCGAGCGGTCGTCCAGAAGGGACAGGTGGTTGTGGGCCGACGTGCCAACCTGTCGCTCTCCTTCGACCATCGGGTGATCGACGGGATGACAGCCTCGCGGTTCCTCTATCAATTGGCGGCGCGGCTGGCCTCGGAGGCTTAGGAAATCGCCGTCTCCCGGCGCCCTTGCCAGCATCGGCGATGTTCGTAACCTTCTCGGAACGGTCGGTGGCTACGCTACCCGGCGAACCGACAGCGAGCGAGGCTAGGAGATGCCAGAACCGATGACTCTGCCTGATCGCCGCTTTGGTTGGGCCTCGCCGACCACCGCCGCTTGGGCTGGTGGCATTTCCGCCGGCCTGGTGGTGCTCACGTTGGTGCTGTCGCTGCTCCACTACCGTTTGACCGGCTCCAGCGACGGGGCCTCCTTCGTAATCAGCTTGGTGTTCACCGCGGTCGGTGTGCTGGTGGCCCGGCGCCAGCCCCGCAACGTCGTGGGGTGGTTACTGATCGGCTTTGGGTTGACCAGTCAGATTTCCAATTTTGCCTTACTTTTGATCACCTTTGATGTGCGCATTTGGCATGGAGCCGCGCTCATCGCCCGCCTCGCCCTCTTTGGCGAGGGGACCTTATGGGACTTGGGAATTCTTCTTTTCTTGCCGGCGGTGCTGCTCTTTCCTGACGGCATTACCCATTCCGCGCGCTGGCGGATCATCCTCTGGAGTTACTGGGTTCTTTGCACACTAATCCTCATCAGTCAAGGACTGGCGACTGCCTTCGTGCTGAGCGCCAAGGAGATTTCCGTCAGCGCCAGCGGCAACGTGACGGTGATACCCATGCCCAAGCAGGTCTTTGCCGGATTGGTGGGCTCGGGCCTGATAGTGCTGACCCTGGTGCCCTTCTTGGCGATGGCCATCGTGCACCAAGTGGGCCGCTTCCGACGCGCCACCGGCGACGTGCGCCAGCAGATCAAGTGGTTTACTGCGGGAACCGCCGTCGCTTTACTCGGTCTGGTTGTTTCCACCATCGCTGGGGCCCAGCCGCGAGCCACCTTGCTGACCTCGGTGGCGGCCAGCGTCGCCACTTACGCGACCATCGCTTTCCCGTTGGGGATCGGCTTCGGCATGCTGAAGTACCGCCTCTACGACGTCGATCGTCTGATCAGCCGCACCCTCTCCTACGCCATCGTCACCGGCCTTCTGGTCGGGGTCTACGTCGGCCTGGTCACCCTGGCTACAAGGGTGTTGCCGTTCTCCTCGCCACTAGGCGTGGCGGCCTCAACGCTGGCCGCGGTCGCCCTCTTCAACCCCCTGCGCCGGCGTGTGCAGAGGGTTGTCGATCGCCGCTTCAACCGGGCGCGCTACGACTCCGAAGCCACGGTGAGCGCCTTTGCGGCCCGGCTTCGCGAAGCGGTGGATTTGGAAACCGTGCGCCGCGACCTGCTCGCGGTAGTTGGAGACTCCTTCGAGCCGGTGCACATGGCGTTGTGGATGCTGGGCGGACCCGTGGCGGACGCGCCCGAGTAGGGCGTAGATCAGTCAGGAATGTCACCAGCTTCGCTGGGCAGTCGCCGCAGCGAAGCTGGTGCCGAGACCGGGAGTTGAACCCGGACGAGCTTGCGCTCACTGCCCCCTCAAAGCAGCGTGTCTACCATTTCACCACCTCGGCACGCCCGCTTGATGTTACCGGGATGACCGTCGGCGCCCCGCTCCGCTCGCCCCTTCAGAGCCAACCAGCGAACCCTCAAGAGGTAGGTCACGGTGAGTCCAGATAGTCCCCTCTCTCGTCTCCGCCAGCTCTGCCTGGCATTTCCCGAGGTAGTGGAGGATCCCGACGGGGTTGGCAATCCCTCCTTCAAGGTGGCGGGCAGCATCTTCGTCATGCATATGGTCAACCATCACGGCGATGGCAAGACTGCCTTCTGGTGCAAGGGTAGCCAGGGAGCCCAGACAGCCCTCACGTCGAGCGATCCCGAGCGCTTCTTTGTACCGCCCTACGTGGGTAGGTACGGCTGGCTCGGGGTTCGCCTGGATCGGCCCGTCGATTGGCTGGAGGCAGCCGGTTTGATCGAGGACAGCTACCGCCTGGTTGCTCCGAGGAGGCTGGCCCAGCTGCTCTGATCCTGTGCTACGCTGAACTCGTCTTCGGGGCAGGGTGAGAATCCCGACCGGCGGTTACAGCCCGCGAGCGCTCACCGAGCGCAGGACCCAGTGCAATTCCGGGGCCGACAGTCAGAGGCACGAGCACCGGCTCGGCCTTGAGTCTGGATGGGAGAAGACGGGTCCAGTGCCCATTAGCCTGGTCCGTGATTCCCTGCCTCGAGGCAGGGAGCCAATGTGACCGATCGAGCCCAGGGCGCGGTGCGGGGTGGGGCAGTCGACGCTCGGATGCTGCGCGCCCTGGAACTGGCCGCGCGCGGACGCTATCGCACCTCTCCCAATCCGCCCGTGGGAGCCGTTTTGATGCGCTCCGGCGAGGTTGTCGGCGAGGGCTATCACGCCGCTGCCGGAGAGGCTCACGCCGAGGTGGTGGCCTTGGATCAGGCGGGCGAGTTGGGCCGAGGGGCAACCCTGTGGGTCACCCTGGAACCCTGCTGCAGCCGAGGCCGCACCGGTCCCTGCACCGAACGCCTTCTCGCCGCCGGGGTCGCGGAGGTCCATGCCGCCACTATCGATCCCAATCCGGCCGTCTCGGGCCACGGAGTCGCGCTTCTTCGGGAGGCCGGGGTGACGGTGATCGTCGGGGAGGGAGAATCCCAGGCTAAGGAGCTCATCCGCGAGTTCTCGGTCTGGGTCAGCAGTGGTCGACCGCTGGTGACCCTCAAGTTCGCGATGAGCCTCGACGGCAAGGTGGCGACCGCTGGTGGCGAGTCGCAATGGATCACATCCGAGCCGGCGCGGCAGCGAGCCCATCAGCTGCGCTCGGAGCACGACGCGGTGCTGGTGGGATCCGGAACGCTGTTGGCCGACAATCCTCGGCTCAACGTCCGGGACCGGCCCGCAGAGTCCGCGCAGCCCTTGCGCGTTGTGGTGGACAGCCGACTGCGTAGTCCAGCTGAGTCGCGGATTTTTAGCTCTCCCGGGGGGCCAGTGGTGGTGGCCACGGTGGCCGGAACCGACCCCGGCCGCCAGGAGGCTCTCCGCCAGGCCGGGGCTGAGGTGATGATCCTCCCCGCCGTCGAAGGCCAGGTGTCCCTGCCCGACCTGCTCCAGGCCTTGGGCGCTCGTCAGGTCACCAGCCTGCTGGTGGAGGGGGGGCCGACCCTGCTCGGTGCCTTTGCGGAGAAGCGGCTCGGCGATCGAATCGCCGCCTTCGTGGCCCCGCTGGTGGTGGGCGGCAATGGTGCCCCCGGTCCCTTTGGCGGCGCCGGGGCTACTTCCTTGGATCGCAGCTGGAAGGCCCGGGGTATGCGAGCTGAGCCGGTCGGGCCCGACCTTCTGCTGACGGCGGAGGTGTAGCCGTGTTCTCCGGGATCGTGACCGCGGTGGGACGCATCGAAGCGCTACCCAAGGACTTCCAAGGCGCGCTCGCGATCTCTCACCCGGACGACTGGGGCAACCTTCAGATCGGGGACAGCCTGGCGGTGAATGGCTGCTGTCTCACGGTGGTACGCCGCGACGCTGGTACGGCGGAGGTCGAGGTTATGCCCGAAACCCTGCGGCGCACCAATCTTGGCCGCCTCCAAGAAGGCGATCGAGTCAACCTGGAGACAGCACTGGCTCTGGGCTCGCGCCTCGGGGGTCATCTAGTCAGCGGCCACATCGATGCCACCGGTGAGATCACCGCGCTCGATCCGGAAGGTAACGCCGTCTGGCTGACGCTGCGCATCCCCGACGCCGTGGGCCGCTTCTGTGTGCCCCAGGGGTCGATAGCAATCGACGGCTGCTCGCTGACCTTGGTGTCCGTCCAAGACCTTGGTTCGAATTGCGCTCAGGTGCGGGTTTCGCTGATCCCCCACACCGTCGAGACCACCGTCGCCGCCAGCTACCGGCCGGGCACGGTGGTGAACCTGGAGGCTGATTCGATCGCCAAGCTGGTGGAGCGCCTAGTCCAGCCTCACCTCACCGCCCGGGCGTCGGGAAGCGACTGAATTGCAGTTCGCCGAGATCGAAGTGGCGGTGGCGCGGTTCGCCCAGGGCGAATTCGTGATCGTCGTCGACGACGAGGACCGGGAGAACGAGGGAGACCTTTGTCTGGCGGCCGTCACTGCTACTCAGGAGCAGGTCAACTTCATGATGACCGAGGCCCGGGGCCTGATCTGCATCGCCATGGAAGCTGACCGACTGGACGAGCTGGAGTTGCCGCCCATGATGGAGCACAACACCTCTCTCCACCGCACCGCGTTTGCCGTCTCCGTGGACGCTGCCGGCGGCGAGGTCACGACCGGTATCAGTGCTCGAGACCGGGCCACCACCATTCGTGCCTTAGCTGACCCGGAGTTCACCGCCAGTGACTTCACCCGCCCCGGACATATCTTTCCCTTGCGCGCCCGTCCGGGGGGAGTCCTCGAGCGGGCCGGCCACACCGAGGCGGTGATCGACCTCTGCCAGCTCGCCGGGCTGGCCAAGGCGGGCGTGGTCTGCGAGATCGCCAACCCGGACGGCACCATGGCCCGCCGCCCCCAGCTGGAGGTGTTCGGGGCGCAGCACCAGATCCCGATCATCAGCATCACCGACTTGATCTCCGACCGGCGCCAGCGGGAGCAGTTGGTGGAGCGCGGTGCCGAGACGGTGATCCCGACCGAGGAGGGCAGCTGGCGGGCGATTGGGTACCGCGACCGCATCACCGATGCCGTCCACCTGGCTCTCGTGTTCGGCCAGCCTGAGGCTGACCGTCCGGTGCTGGTTCGGGTCCACAGTGAGTGCCTGACCGGGGACGTCTTCGGGTCGCAGCGTTGCGACTGCCAAGCTCAGCTTCACCAGGCGCTGAAGCAGATCACCACTGCTGGTGAGGGCGTTGTCGTCTACCTCCGTCAGGAGGGACGGGGAATCGGTCTGATGGACAAGCTGCGCGCCTATGCCCTGCAGGACCAGGGGCGAGATACCGTCGAAGCCAACTTGGAGCTGGGCTACCCCGCCGACAGCCGCGACTATCAGATCGGGAGCCAGATCCTTTCCGACCTGGGCTTGCGCCAGCTGCGGGTGATGAGCAACAACCCGCGCAAGTACTACGGACTGCAGGGGCACGGCCTGGAGATGGTGGAACGGGTTCCCATCGAGATTCGGGCCAATCCCCACAACCAGCGCTATCTGGCGACCAAGCGGGACAAGCTGGGCCACGTTCTGGCTCCGCCGGAGCCGGTCCAAGGAGGGGGTTGATGAAGGTGGTCGAGGGGCGCCCTGATGGTCAGGGATTGAAGGTCGGGCTGGTGGCGGCGCGATTCAACCAGGAGGTGGTCAACCCGCTAGTCGAAGGAGCGTGCCGGGCACTGCGTCAGCACGGTGTCAGCGATGAGGACATCGAGCTGATCTGGGTCCCGGGGAGCCTGGAGATCCCGGCGGTGGTGGCCGTGCTCCTGGAAGGGGGAGGCTTGGACGCCGTGGTTGCCCTGGGAGCCGTGATCCGCGGGGAGACCGCCCACTTCGAGTACGTGTCCGAGGGGGTGAGCCAGGGAATCGCTGAGCTCTCTCGGCAGCACCGGGTGGGAATCGGCTTCGGCGTCCTCACCGTGAACACCGTGGCTCAGGCAGAGGAGAGAGCAGGGGGCAAACTGGGCAACAAGGGGTTCGAGGCGGCAGAGACAGCTCTGGAGATGACCTCTATCCTCCGCCAGTTGCGTGCGACCCCGAGGTGAAGGCAGGAACCGGGGCGTCTGCGCCCCTGCCTCAACCGATCAAGCGCTGGTGCGATCCACAGCAGCTGTCCCCGACTCACTGCCCAGCGATCACCGCTACCTAGCCCGGACGAACGATTGCCAGCTAGCCATGGTCGGCCAAGAGACACGAATCAGCTGCGCCACCAGGGGAGTGGGCCAAAGAGGCTCCGATAGATTCCCAAGGCAAGCGCCTCCCCGACCGCTAGCCCGACCGCGTAGCCCCAGACCGCGTCTTTGAATGCCAGGGCTGCTACCAGATCCATTACGACTGGGGCCAGCCCTGCGCACAAAAGGAAGAACGGCACCGAGCGGAGCCTGGGATCAATCATGGGCACTGGCGCCGGGCAGGGAACTCACTGCCTGATCGTCTAAGCGAGGTCAAGCCGACCATCGTCAAAGCCTACCTCGCCGGGGGAGGCGGTGGGGTTCTGGTCAGGCGGACTTGGTCGAGGTGCGCAGGCAACGGGTGCAGACCCGCATGCGCACCGGCAAGCCGCCACCCCGGGGAGCGATCCGGGCGCTCACCAAGTTAGGCATGAAGCGACGCCGCGTGTGTACCTTGGAGTGACTGACGTTGCTGCCCGCCACCGGTCCCTTGCCGCAGATATCGCACCGCTTCGCCATGGCGACCTCGAAGAAAGCTGACCTTGAGAGTCCCGCCCGTGGGACCGAACCCCGAGTATGATTCCGGCCGCAGTTTACCAGCCGCGCCGCAGGAAGCCAGCCGGCTCTCCGGCCGGACGCCCTGAGCGCCGATAGAGGAAGGCTCCCTTGCCCAGCAACCGGCCGCTCCTACAGACCTATCCCTTGGGCACGGTGGAGGTGTCGCCCCGGGTGGTGGCCATGCTGGCGGCCAAGGCGGCGGGCGATTGCTACGGCATCGTGGGGATGTCGGCCCGGGGCCTGCGCGACGGCCTGGCCGAGCTCCTCAATCGGGAGAACGCGGAGCGAGGCATCGAGCTGCGGGTTCAGGACGACGGCCTGGGCGTCGACCTCTACGTGATCGTCGACCACGGGGTGCGCATCCTCGAGGTTGCCCACAACCTCATGAGCGCGGTCGCCTACAGCGTCGAGCAGCACCTGGGCCTTCACGTTCTTGAGGTCAATGTCAACGTTCAGGGGATCCGCCCTCCTGAGGAACAGGATGGCGGCGGCTGAGATTTCCGCCTCGGGTGCGCCTCAGGTAGTCACCGGGAAGGCGCTCCGCCAGGGGCTGGAACGGGCCCTGCGAAGACTGGCCGAACAGAAGGGTCACATCAACGACCTCAACGTCTTTCCGGTCCCCGATGGGGACACCGGCAGCAACATGCACCTCACCTTGGAAGCCGCTTGCCAAGAAGTCGAAGCTCTTTCCGAGGAGGCGTCGGTGTCGGCGGTCGCCGAGGCGGCCGCCCACGGCTCTCTGATGGGGGCGCGGGGCAACTCCGGAGTGATCCTGTCCCAGGTGCTGCGGGGCTGGGCGGTGAGTTGCCAGGACAGCCAGACCCTCGACATGGAAGCGCTCTGCGCCGCCCTCACCGAAGGGTCCCGGGTGGCCTACCTGGCGGTCAAACGACCGGTGGAGGGCACCATGCTCTCGGTCGCCCGGGACGCGGCCCGTGCAGCTCGGAAGGGACTGGATGAAGGCGCAGATCTGCCTCATCTCGCCGAGCTGGTGGTGGGGGAGGCGTGGGCAGCGGTTGAGCGCAGCCGGGATCAGATGGACGTCCTCCGCGAAGCGGGGGTTGTCGACGCCGGCGGGCTTGGCCTGGCCCTGATCCTGGGCGCGATCGCTGAGCGTCTTGCCGGTTCCGAGCCGGGCTCGGCCGGATCCCAGCCCGATCTGGCGAAGATGGCCTCAGCCTCCGGGGCCGTCCAGCAGCGCGGAGCGGGCGCGGCCCCAGCGCCGGTGGGGGGCTTCGGCTACTGCACGGAGTTCGTCCTGGTCGGCCCCCAAGACGAAGCGGTGGCGATCCGCTCGGAGCTGGGCGACGACGCCGAGGACGACTCCGCCCTGGTGGTGGGCGAGCCCGGGCTGTTCCACGTGCACCTCCACACCAAGCAGCCCTGGGTCCTGCTCGCCAAGGCCGCCCAATTGGGGCAGATCGAACGGCTCAAAGTCGAAGACATGACCGCCCAGCACGCGCAGGCTAAGCAGCGAGCGCAGGGATCCGGTCCCGACGTCGAGTTGCAGCCGCTGGGGGTGGTAGTGGTCGCCCAGGGGGAGGGGTTCCGGGAGCTCTTCTTGGGGCTGGGGGCAGCTGCAGTCGTCGAGGGGGGCCAGAGTCGGAACCCGTCTACCGAGCAGATCCTCCAGGGGATCGAGGCCGCAGGAGCTGAGGAGATCCTCCTACTTCCCAACAACGGCAATCTGGTGATGGGAGCCGAGCAGGCCGCCGGCCACTCCGAGCGCGAGGCGGCGGTGGTTCCATCTCGGAACCTGCCCCAGGGGATCGCCGCCCTGCTTGCCTTCGACGCCGGTGCTCCTTTGGAGATGAACCGGATGCGCATGGAACGGGCCATGGCGGGGGTCCACGCCATCGAAGTGACCCGGGCCGTTCGGGCCAGTCATCTCGGCGACCGCAAGATCCCGGTGGGGACGCTGATCGGGATGCTGGATGGCA
>JBAQYY010000144.1:0-8383 GCA_049790415.1 Candidatus Dormiibacterota bacterium
CGCCGTCGACAAAGGCCCCGCCCGATCCCTCGATCAGCTGAGCGATCCGAGCGACCTTCTGCGGTGAGACGGCGTTGGCATCGAGGTAGACGCCCTGGAAGTGACCCGAGGCTACTTCCAGGGCCACCTGTTCAGCCGCCTCTGGTGGGCAGATGGAAAGGACTACCGAACTCGCCTGGAGCAAGGCGGCCAGCGATGGCGTCTCGGTCATACCGGCCGCCTCCGCCCGGGCCCGGCTGGCCTGGCTGCGTCCGGCGCTCGACCAGAGAACCGGTATTCCCAGTGCTTGAAGACCGGCCCCGATCGAGGCGCCCATCTCGCCGGGATGGAGCAGCCCGACAGTTGGATTGCTGGAACTCATGGGAAGGCTCTGGGCGTCATCGGCTAGCGCCGCAGGTGGGACTGGCACTCGACGCAGCGAGTCGCCCAGGGCAGCACCTCGAGGCGACCTTCTGGCACCGGCTGTCCGCATCCGTCGCAGATCCCGTAGGTACCCAGGTCGAGTTTGGCCAGAGCCGCCTTCACCTCCTCCTCCAACTTCTCCAACTCGCCAGCTGTTCGCGAGCGGGCCATCCGATCGGCCGCCTCGGCAACGTGGTCGCCGGCACGCTTGCCGTACTGCACCTGGGTACCCGGCTCGGGCGCAGCCACGGACAGCGACGACTCCTCTTCAGCGAGCTGGCCCAACTTGGCCTCAAGCGTCTGGCGGACGCGCTGGGTATCGGCAGTCGTTCTACCGCCTGGCGATCTGTCGTCCGGCAAAGGAGGTACCTCAGAAAGGTTGGCTCGACCCGCGGCGGCGTTGGCCGCCCCGATCAGGGGCTTGGCCAGGCCCCTACGTCCTGACGGTACCGCATCCCCGCAAAGCTAATCTGGGCCAGCCCGGCGTAGGCCTTGTCGCGAGCTCCGGCCTGGTCTTCGTCCACGGCGGCGCAGATCAGAACGCGACCCCCGCTCACCTCGACCGATCCGCCCTCGCCGGGACGAGTACCCATCTGGAAGATCAGGCAACCGGTCTGCTCGGCTTCTTCGATACCGGTAACCGGGCCGCCCGCCCCGACCACTTCGGGGTAGGGCTCGCGAACGGCGACCACCCCAACACAGGAACCGGCCAGCGGCTTAGGTTCGGGGCCTGCCAACTGCCCGCTGGCGCTTTGCCAGAGAAGGGGCACCAGGTCGGGGAGGAGGGGCACCTGGACCTCTGTCTCGGGGTCGCCGAAACGAGCGTTGAACTCGAGCACGTGGATCTTGCCCCCCACCAGCATCGCCCCCACGTAGAGGCATCCCTGGTAGGGAGTGCCGAGCCGAACCATCTCCGCCAGGGTCGGCTCGACCACCTCCTCACGAACTCTGCGGTTGAGTTCGGCCCAGCCGGCACTCGGCGCCGGGGCATAGCCTCCCATGCCTCCAGTGTTGGGCCCCTGATCGCCATCGAAGGCCCGCTTGTAGTCTCGGGCCGGGGGCAGCATCACCGCGGAGGCGCCATCGCAGACGGCGAAGAACGAGGCCTCCTCCCCCTCCAGGCAGGCCTCGATCAGCACCCGTGCCCCGGCCGCGCCCAGTTCCCGCCTGAGCAAGAGCAGGTCGATCGCGGCTCGGGCTTCCTCGTCGCTGCGACAGACGAAGGCACCCTTGCCCAGCGCCAGCCCGTCCGCCTTGATCACCACCGGCGCCCCTCTCAGCTTGAGGTGCTCGAGAGCCCGGGCATGGTCATCGAAGACCGCGTAATCCGGGGTGGTCACCCCGGCGCGATGCATCACGTGCTTGGCGAAGACCTTGCTACTCTCCAGCCGCCCGGCCTCCCGCTGGGGTCCGAAGCAGGGGATCGCCGCCTCCCGGAAGGCATCTCCGACCCCGGCTGCCACCGCGGCATCGGGACCCAGGATGGCCAGATCGACAGCCTCGGTGCGCGCCAGATCCACCAGGGCGACCGCATCAGTGACCAGGGCCGGTCGATTCTCCGCCACCCGGAGAGTCCCGGCATTGCCCGGAGCGCAGGTGACCTTGGTCACCAAGGGGCTTCGCTGGCAGGCCCACGCCAGCGCGTGCTCGCGGCCGCCACCCCCGACCACCAGTACGTGCAGATCCTGGGGCTCTCGGATCACTCCCACTCGATGGTCGAGGGCGGCTTGCTGCTGATGTCGTAGACCACCCGGTTGACCCCGGGCACTTCGTTTACGATGCGCCGGCTGATGTCGGAGAGCACGTCGTAGGGCACCCGGGCCCAGTCGGCGGTCATGCCGTCGTCCGACTGGACGATGCGCACCGCCACCACGTTGGCATAGGTCCGGAAGTCCCCCATGACGCCGACGCTGCTGATCGGGGTGAGGATGGCGAAGCTCTGCCAAACCCGGTGGTAGAGCCCGCTGCGCTTGATCTCGTCGATGACCACCCAGTCGGCACTGCGCACGGTCTCGAGCCGTTCTCTGGTCACCTCGCCGATGATCCGGATCGCCAAACCGGGGCCCGGGAAGGGCTGCCGCTGGATGACGTCATCGGGCATCCCCAAGGCTCGCCCCACCCGGCGCACCTCATCCTTGAAGAGGTAGCGCAGGGGCTCGACCAGCGAGAAGCGCATCCCCTGAGGTAAGCCGCCCACGTTGTGATGGGTCTTGATCTTGTGGGCGCCGAAGGTGTCGGGCGCCGTGCTTTCGATCACGTCGGGATAGAGAGTCCCCTGAGCCAGGAAGGGAACCCCGCCCAGCCGTCTGGTCTCCTCCTCAAAGGCGGCGATGAACTCACGGCCCACGATCCGCCGCTTCTCCTCGGGGTCGATCACTCCCTGGAGGGCGCGGAGGAAGCGCTCCTCGGCTTCCACCCGGACGATCTTCATGCGCATGCTCCGACCCAGCGCCTCGATGACACGATCCCCCTCGCCCCGGCGGAGAAGCCCGTTGTCGACAAAGACGCAGGTGAGCTGGTCGCCAACCGCGCGATGGACCAAGGTCGCCGCCACCGCCGAGTCGACCCCGCCGGAGAGAGCGCAGATGACCTGCTCGCCACCCACCCGCTGGCGAATCTCCTCGACCGCGTGACCGACGAAACTCTCGGCGTGCCAGCTGCCGCTGCAGCCGCAGGTCTGGTAGAGGAAGTTGCGCAGCAGCTCCACCCCCTGCGGGGTGTGGGCCACCTCGGGATGGAACTGGATGCCCACCCGCCCGCCGGGACCGGCCATCGCCGCCACCGGGCTGTTGACGGTATGGGCCACCGAGCGGAATCCCAGCGGCAGCTCCTCGATGACGTCGCCATGGCTCATCCAGACGGACATCTCGGTGGGCAACCCGGCGAAGACGCCGTCTCCGCTGTCGACCACCACTGAAGCCAGGCCATACTCGCGCCGCTGGGTGGGTTTGACCCGCCCGCCCAGGTCGGCGGCCAGGAGTTGCATCCCGTAGCAGATGCCCAGGATGGGGATCTCCATCTGATAGATGGCGGGATCGGGATGGAGGGCGCCCTCGTCGTAGACGCTGGCCGGCCCTCCGCTCAAGACCAGTCCCCGGGGATGGCGGCTGGCGATCTCGCTGGCGGGGGCGGTGCCGGGGATGAGTTCGCAGTAGACGTTGAGCTCACGGATCCGGCGCGCGATCAACTGGGTGTACTGGGAGCCGAAGTCGAGGACCAGGACGGTGTCGGTACCGGCCGCCAGCCCCAAGTCGGGCCCGGCCGGGTTGGAAGGGGGGAGGGCGGTGGTGGTCATCTGCGCCTCCCCAACCTCACTTCAGCGGGCCATCCCGACCTGCTGAGCCTGTTGGAAGAGCTTGCCCTCGGTGAGAATCGAGGGAGCGATCACCAGCTCGGTCTGCTGGAACTCTTCGATCGTCCGAGCCCCGCACACCCCCATGGCCGCCTTGATCGCGCCGAGGAGGTTCTGGGAGCCGTCATCAACTCGCGCCGGGCCTAAGAGCAGCTCGCGCAAGGTCGCCTTGGTGCCGACCTTGATCCTGGTCCCCCGGGGCAGGCTGGCGTCCGGGGTGGCCATCCCCCAGTGGTTGCCGTGCCCGGGAGCCTCCTCCGCGGAGGCGAAGACGGAGCCGATCATGACCCCGTCCGCTCCGGAAGCCAGAGCCTTGGTCACGTCGCCTCCGATCCGCATGCCGCCGTCGGTGATGACGGTGACCGGCTGGCCGCCGGCCCGGCGGTGATCGTGGCGAGCGGCGGCGACGTCGGCGGTGGCCGTCACCTGGGGCACCCCGATCCCGAGCACACCCCTGGTAGTGCAGGCAGCCCCCGGGCCGACCCCCACCAGGATGCCGGCCACGCCAGTACCCATCAGTTCGAGGGCGGTGTAGTACTCGACACAGTTGCCGACCACGATGGGCAGCTTGGAGTTCTTGACCAGTTGGGCGAAGTCGAGCTGTCGGTAGGAGCGGGAGATGTGCCGGGCGGTGAGCACAGTGCCCTGGACGAAGTAGAGGTCCGCACCGGCGTCAGTGACGATTGGCAACTTGCGCTCCGCATCGGCCGGGGTGCTCGACACCCCGCAGAACACCCCCTCCTTCTTGATCTCGGAGATCCGCTGGGAGATCAGCTCGTCCTTGACCGGCTCCCGGTAGAGGTCCTGAAGCAGGATGTTGACGTGCTCCCGGGGGGCCTCGGCGATCTGCTCGTAGACCGCGGCCACGTCGTGGTAGCGGCAGTTGATCCCGTCCAGATTGAGTACGGCAAGTCCCCCCAACTTGCCCATCTCCACCGCGAAGTGGGCGTCAACCACCCCGTCCATGGCCGCCGCCAGGATGGGGATGGGGAGCTCGACTTCGCCGATGCGAAGCTTGATATCGATCTCGTCAGGATTGATGGTGACCTTGCCGGGCACGAGAGCCACCTCGTCGAACCCGTAGGCCCGCCTTGCTCGCTTACCTCTTCCTAGTTCGATGTCCAAGCAAGGCTCCCTCTATATGGGGGTGCGCGAGGACCACCAAACCCTGCGCCAACCCGAGATCAAGCATACCAGACGCAGGACCTCCCGGCCCTCTCGAGACCCCGCATCTAGTAGCTCCATGCAGCCGCGTCCCCTCCATGTGGTAGGAGGGCGGCCGATCGACCCTGGCTAGCTGGTCTGCAGCTGGGCCCGGATCACGATCCGCTCGGTGTCGATCCAAAGCGGGGTGCAGGTGATCACGGTGATCCAAGTGCCGCTGCTGATGGGCTGCAGCTGGGTGACCTTGGAGGGACTCTCCGTCCAGATGTTGGTGATCACGTAGGTGAACTGCTGGCAGGTCCGGTTGGTGAGCACCACGGTATCTCCGGTCTTGAGCGTCCCCAGGGGCTCGAAGTTGGGCTCACGATGGAGTGCCCAGAGCCCATTTCCGGTCTGCCCGGGTGCCGGGCTGCTCGAGTAGTGGACCACCGAGCGCGACAGGAGCATCGACCAAGTGCCATTGCCCGCCACGCCCTCGATCCCGGAGAGCTGAGGGAAGTCGATCAGGGCATAAGAGGAGGAGGCGGATCCGCTTCCACAGGTGGGAGCGGTGGCTACCGGGCTCGTCCCGGGTTGCTGGATGGTCTTGACCTTGAGATGGGTGCTCAGAGCAGATCCGGGGTCCTTCCATTGCTGAAGGGCCTTGGTGTCGGCCCGGGAGCGTTGCAGGACGCCCACCAGAGGGGGCACGAAGATCACCAGCCCTCCCACGATCAGGAGAACTCCTCCGCTGACGAGCAGGAGTCCGGTCCGCCTGCCCGCCCACTTGGGCAGGCTCTTTAAAGGATTGTTCACGTAGCGCTCCTATGACCCCCGGAGACCATCCTACCCGAAGTCGCGAAGGGGCTCGGAGCCGTCACAGCGGCCGTGCAGCTTGTTACCCAGCCGTGCCCAGACCACGATGAGCCGATCGGAGGGGTACGGGACACAATCGCTTCGTGAGCCAGTTCGCGACGATTGACACTGACGGCGGAGGTTGGGGCATGGCCGTGGCGCCCGTGGGCCTCGCCGCCGCCAAGATCTTGGTGATCGACGACGATCCCGCCATGCTTCGGCTGGTCGAGCTGATCGCCGCCGAGAACGGCTACGAGGTGGTCAGCGCCACCACCGGCGCGGCCGGCCTGCGGCTGACCCTGGAGACCGAGCCCGATCTGGTCCTGCTCGACCTGGTGCTGCCCGATATGAGTGGCGTCGAGGTCTGCCGGCGGCTCCGCTCGGCCGGCGTCAAGGTGACCGTGCTGATGATCAGCTGCCTGCACGACCCCGAGGACGTGGTGGTCGGCCTGGAGGTGGGCGCCGACGACTATCTGCGCAAGCCCTTCGAGGTCCGCGAGCTGGTGGCCCGGATCAACGCCCGCCTGCGCCGCGCCCAGCTGACCCGCGAGGCAGGCGGCATCGAGCGCTTGCACTTTCCCGGACTGACTATCGACAGCGGTCGCCACGAGGTTCGCCGGGACGGACGGGTGGTGGCTTTAACTCCCACCGAGTTCAAGATCCTGGTGGCGCTGGCCCGGCAGTCAGGAGCGGTCGTCTCCCGGCCCCAGCTGATCGGCGAGGTTTGGCGCAACCGCGATCCCTACCTGGTCCACTCCCTAGACGCCCACCTCTACCGGCTCCGGCGCAAGATTCAGTCCCGGGCCGACGGTGCCCACTACCTGCACGCCGTGATTGGAGCGGGCTACCGTTTCGAGTATCAGCCACCCCGCGCGGAATCGCGCCGCCAGCGGGTTCCCTACCTGCGCCTAGCTCACTAGGGATAGATCCCGCGAGCCTGGGCGGCTCGGGCCACCCGACCCACGGCGATCAGGTAGGCGGCCTCGCGGAGTGACACTTTATGGCGGGAGTGATATGCCCAGACCTGCTCGCTGGCCCGCAGCATCGCGCGCTCGAGCTGGGTGTTGATCTCTGTCTCGTCCCAGAAGAACGACTGCAGGTCCTGTACCCACTCGAAATAGGACACGGTGACACCGCCCGCATTGGCAAGGATGTCAGGCACCACCAGGATGCCGTCCTCAGCCAGCACCGCCTCGGCCGCAGGAGTGATCGGCCCGTTAGCGCCCTCGGCAACAATTCGAGCGCGCACCTGGTTGGCGTTGGCGGCATTGATGGTCGACTCCACCGATGCCGGCACCAGCACGGTTACCGGGAGCGCCAGCAACTCCTCGCGCGTCATTGATTCGCCCGGTACCTTGGCGTCGGCGAGGCGTCCGCCGCTCGCCTTGACCGCCTCCAGTTGAGCGACGTCCACGCCGGCGTCGCAATGCCAGGCCTCGTGACTATCGGAGACGGCAACCACTCGGCAGCCCGCCTGGCTCAACAGCCGAGCGCAGGTACGACCGACATTTCCGAATCCCTCCACCGCGACAGTGGCACCCTCCAAGCTGAGCCCAGTGTTACGCAAGGCATGCACCAGGACAATCGCCAGTCCCCGCCCGGCGGCTTCAACTCTGCCCACCGAACCGCCGGCTTCAATGGGCTTGCCGGTGACCGAGGCGGTAACCGAGAAGCCCTTGTGCATGGACAGCGTGTCCATGATCCAGGCCATCACTTGGGGTCCGGTTCCGATGTCTGGTGCGGGAATGTCCCTTTCTGGTCCCAGCAAAAGGCTGATTTCGGTGGTGAAGCGACGGGTCAAGCGCTCCAGCTCACGTGTCGACATGCGATGGGGATCGACACACACTGCACCAGCCGCTCCCCCAAAGGGAAGTGACATGAGTGCCGATTTCCAGCTCATCACCATGGCCAGCGCCTTGGTTTGATCCAAGCTGGCGTCGGCCTCATAGCGAATCCCACCCTTGGCCGGACCGCGAGCGATGTTGTGGTGCACTCGATTGCCGACGAAGACTTCCACTGAGCCGTCATCGAGTACCACCGGGAAGTGCACCTGGAAGATCCGTTTGACCTCCCGCAGAACGCACCGAGCCTCGTCGTCGAGATGCAGCATCTCAGCCGCCTGATCTACGCGGTGCTGAGCTGTGCCGAACAGATCTTCGCTTCCCGGCGTGGGTGCGAGAGCGATCACCGAGTCAGTATAGGAGCGCTGCCACGGCTGGTTCAGATCAATCGCGAGGCCTGCGACGACCCGGTAACACTTTGCCGGAAGAAGCCAAAGTGGTTGACATGCCCACCGCTATGCACGATTGTGTGGCACAATCATATTAACTCGATCGAACGAACACCCGGTTAGGCACGCTCCCACTCACGTCACAATCGCAACCGGCGTCAATACTCAGGAATCAACCTGAACGTCAAGGCGCTCCAACAAGCAGCGCCGAAACCCAACTAGGAGGATCCGGACCTATGCCCCGAACGACCAGAAGGACTGGCACCAAGCGCACGACGACGCGCTCTGCCACCAGAACCACGCGAAGGCCGGCGACCAGGCGACCCGCCGCACGGACGACTGCGCGCCGGACCACGGCGCGGAGGACTGCGCCCCGGCGGACGACACGCACTGCTCCCAGC
>JBAQYY010000145.1:0-3198 GCA_049790415.1 Candidatus Dormiibacterota bacterium
GTTGAACTGATCATCGTTGTGCTCGAGCTGGCCTACGTGACCTACTTCTGGACCAGCACCGGCTCGACGCTGGGGCAGATGCTGGTGGGAATCAAGGTTGTCGACAAGGAGTCGGGCCGGAACCTCAGGCCAGCGCAAGCGGTGGTCAGATGGGTCGGTCTGATCATCTCGGGAATCGTCATCTTCCTGGGCTATATCTGGGTCGCCTTCGACCCCCAGAAGGAGGGCTGGATGGACAAGCTCGCCAACACCCAGGTGGTCAAGACGAGGTAGCTGCCCGCCGTCTTGAACGGCACCAAATCCAGTTGCCCTTCCCAGCAGCGGGGACACTGTCCCCACTGCTGGGAACCGGGGGATCTGGACGCGTTTCTGACAAGTACAGCGTCACGGAGAAGGAGGAGCGTGGCAACAGAGTCGGTCTTTCATTTCGAGAGCGATCGCTTGGAGTTACCAAGCGAGCCTGAGTACTACCACTGGGAGGAATCCTGTCCCGCCGTGCTGGGCTACCGGGAGCCTGATAAGGAGCAACGGATCCCCGGCCGTGGTTCGTTCGACCGCTGCCCCAACTGTGAGGGGATCTCACCCGAGCCGATCTAGCCGCGCCGCCTTCGTCGTCGGCGCTGCTTGGACCCTCGCCCGGTCCCAGACCGGGCCCGCGGACAATTCAGTTCGACTGCGGCCGGGCCGGAGACGAGCGCTGGCTCAGCCCTTATCGGCCTGCCGCGCTACTTCTTCCAGCCGCTCGCGGTAGCTGACCCACCAGGTACGTTCAACCGGGGGCAGATTGTCGTCGTCGGCCCGCCAGCCCACCTCTCCGTCGATGAGCTCACGAACGATGTCCGCTTGCCCGGCATGGCGGTTGGTCTCGGCGATCATGTGCACCAAGATCCGATTAAGTGTCACTTCGTTGTCCTCGGGTGGCCACCAGGGCACCCGGCCGGTGCTGTCGAGGTTCAAGGCTTCGATGGTGGCATCGGAGTGCAGCCAAGCTCGTCGGTAAAGGCCAACAATCTGGTCTCGCGACTCGTCGGCGGTGGCCCACATGTCCGCGTTCGGCTCGGCGCCGTCATCTAACCAGGGCAGTTTCTCGCCGAAAGGGCGGCCAAAGGTGTCACCGAAATAGAGTGCGTCGATACTCGCCACGTGCTTGACCAGTCCCAGCAGATTGGTGCCGGTCGGGACCAGAGGACGACGGATGTCGTATTCAGAGAGGCCGTCGAGCTTCCAGAGCAGGTCGTCGCGCGCCTGCTGCAGGTAGGTGTGCAGGTCATCCTTGGGGTCGGTGACGCTCATGCCCAGAGTATGCCATCGAAGGAGCCGCCCCCGAAGTGCACCTATTGCATCGGCCGACCTGCCAGAGCCCGCAGTCGTTCTCGTCGGTGAGGTAGATGTCGCCATTTGCGGGCGAGATTACGATTCCCCCGGGATAGACCCCAATGCATACGTCTTCGCTTGCGTTACTCCCCGTCGGGAAACGAGCGCTGGGGCTACGACGGGGGTGCGAGGCGGGTCGCAGCAGCCGAGATGCCGGAGGTGAGCGTCAGCGCGTCGCTATACCAGGCGTCGGCGCCGCACCAAAGCGCCTCCTAGGGTCATCACGCCTGCCGCGAACAAAGCGACCGCCAGCGCGAGTGGGAGTGAGGTTCCGGTGGTCGGGACGGGGATGGTTGCTGCGGCTACGTAGATCGCGGTGGCTCCCACCGGCGGGTCGTACTGGCCAAATGTGGCGGCTGTGAAGGCGTCCGTCGCGATCTCGTCGACGTAACTGGTGCCGCCCGAACTTTCCCCGTTGTCTCCGTCAAGGACAAGCGCCTCGGAGCCGTCTGGGCTGAGCCCAATGCCGATCTGCCAGGTCCCGCCCGTGTCGGACCCGGTGAGATTCGTGGACGTCGTGTCAGCGTCGCTGGCGACAGTGTCGTCGCTGAGAGCGACCTCCAAGGCAAACGGGTCCGTCCCGTTGCTCAGGTAGAGCGTGTTCCCGGCCCCGTTGATGGTGATCGCTTCCAGGTACTCGGCGTCGGCCAAGTATTGGAACCCCACCACGTCGGCAGTCGTGTAGGAGGGGTTGATCTGCCAGACTCCCTTGTTGCTGTTGTCGGTGACATAGATGTCGCCGTTCTCAGGGGAGATCACAATTCCCTGGAGTCCAACCTGTACCGTATAGCAGTTGTTGTCCTCGCCGGTATCAGGGCTAGGGTTGCAGTCGACGTGCGACCCGGCTATGTCGAGCACAGCCGTCGTAACTGTGGGGTTGTTCGTCAGGGGCGAGACGTTGAAGGTCCAAACACACCCCGGACCCACCTCGCCTGCCCCGGACGTGCCGCAGGTGACATCCGAGGGGCCATCGGAGAAATACTCGCCCTCAGCCGCGACGGCGACTAGCCCGGCCGCATTGGCGGTGATGGCCTGCGGGTTGAAGGGCAGATCCGCATAGTCGGGCAGGGCGGCTGAGCCCTGCTCACTCGATGGATAGGTGTCGTTGAAGAGGTAAACCCCACTGTTCGGGTAGGCTTCGTTGGCTACGGCCACCACGTCGCCGGAGGTCACGATCCCTGAATCGAGCTCGAAGTTGCTGCCCTCGATGCCACCGGTGGTGGCGTCCGTCAGGATGGGAGAGCCGACGGTGCCGTTGAAGGCACCCTCAGAGGTGAAGGTGAAAGGCCCGGCGATGGGGACCACTTCGTAAGAGTCGCAGGACTCGTCGCAGTCATATCCAACCGTGGCGAAGGCCTGAGTTCCTGACCCGTTCACGGCGACGCCGTAGGCTACGCCCGTGCCCGACCCGAGGTCGATCGTGTCCGGGGTACCGGCAGGCATGGTGATCACCTTCACCGCCGCCTCTCCGTTGCTGGAATCCGTGCCCGCGACAAACACCTGATAACTGCTGGCGGTGGCGGACACCGGAACGGCTAGGACGGCGCTCAGGGCGACGAAGGCGGAGGCGCTCAAGCTGGCCGCTGCCAGGGTGGCCAAGGTCCGACTTACGCGACTACGCCCTTCCATCGCTGGCTTTCCTCCCCCTCAGGTGTCCATCCCTGAGGACCCGACCGATGTTCTGGGCGGATGGTAAGAGGCCATGCTATTACTCCCAAGCCTCGCCGGGCTCCCTGCTGCCACGCCTCCCCTCGCCGCGTACGGCGGCAGGGTTCTTGCCTTGTAGGGGTCGTAGTCGGGGTAGTTCAAACTGAGCCACTATCC
>JBAQYY010000146.1:0-2256 GCA_049790415.1 Candidatus Dormiibacterota bacterium
GTCGCCATGCCTGCTGCCACCGCCGCCAACCCCGCCAACGCGATCGCCTTCCTCATGCCGGGTCCCCTGGCCAAGGTTGCGCTGCTGGCGATCGCCGTGGGCACCGCCTGTGCCAACGCGCTCAACATCTACAGCGGCTCGATGTCGGCCCTGGTGATCAAGGTCGAGCGATCACCCCTGGTACGAGCCAGCATCGCCGGGGTGATTTTCGGAGGCGTCACTGCGGGAGTGCTGGTGGTCGCCAACTCCACCCTGGCCACCGACAAGGAGTCGCTTATCGCCGTCCCGGAGGTGGTCGGTGCCGCAATTTTGGTGGGACTGGTGGTGGCTGCCGCCGTGCGCTTTAGATTCCGACGGTGGCAGGCGGCCATCGTCGTCGGAGCACTGGGCGGGCTGCTCGCCACCGGCGGCAGCAATGCCACCCAGGCGGCGACCCAGTACAGCAACTTCCTGCTTCTCCTCTCCTACTGGATCGGGCCCTGGGTGGCGGTGGTCCTGGTCGACTGGTTCTTCAAGCACCGCGGCTCATATGAGCTCCGCGCTCTCTACGATCAGACCTCGACCGTGCGGGTCGGCACGATCGCCTGGTTGATCGGTCTCGGCGTATCGGTTCCCTTCATGAACCAAAGCTGGTTCGTCGGCCCCATCCCTTCGGCGTATCCCCAGCTGGGCGATGTCTCCTACCTGGTCAGCTTCGTGGTCGCTGGGTCGATATTCGCGATCTTCGGCCGTCCCCATGCCGGACCGGTCGGCGAGGGCCGCGTCGAGGTCACCGGCGAGGTGACCACCAGCAATGAGCCCGTCCTCGCCACCGAGATGGGCTACGCCAGCCAGGAGGTCTGATCGAAGGCGGGTCAGTCCGCGGATCGGTTGGACCTCTGTCCCGGGAGGAACCATGCGGTTCCTCCCGGGAACGTGGCAGTGGCTAGTCGCGCAGCGCTAGAGGCTCAGTCGTGGCCGCGCAACCAGTCCGCGACGACAGCCATATAGGCGTCCGGCTCCTCCCAGAAGGGCATGTGGGAAGAGCGCTCGAAGATGACCTGACGGCTACCCGTGATCCCTTGCACAAGGGTCTCCTGGAGGGCCGGGGTAGCCTCGTCGAAGCGACCCGAGAGGACCAGGGTGGGGACCCCGATCTGAGCGAGTCGCTGCTGGGCTGACCACTCCTTGGCCGACCCGGAGACGTGGAATTCGGAGGGGCCGTTCATGGTGTGGTAGACGGTCGGGTCAGCGTCAATCTGGGCCAAGCCGTCGCTTACCCCCTGCGGCCAGGGGTCGAGCCGGCAGAGATGGCGGTGATAGAAAACCTCGCAGGCGGAGGCGTACTCGGGGTCATCTGTCGTCCCGGCCGTCTCGTGACGGGTCAGGATGGCCTGCACCTCGTCGGGCAGTTCCGCCCGCAGCCGCTCGGCCTCGACAGAAAATGCGGGGTACGAGGCGGCCGTGTTGGAGAGCACCAGGGAGAGCAGACCGGGGGGCTGTGTCAGCGCGTGTTCCTGGGCCAGGAAGCCACCCCAGGACTGACCGAGGATGTGGTAGCGGTTGCCGATCCCGAGATGGCGGACCAGGTTGGCCAGCTCCTCGACGAAGAGTGGGACGGTCCAGAATTCCGCTCCCCGGGAGGGCAGATGGGTGGACCGCCCGTTGCCGAGCTGGTCGTAGAAGACGACAGCGCGGCCATCGCTGGCCAGAGCGCTCAGCGGGCTGAGGTAGTCGTGGGTGGCGCCGGGACCGCCGTGCAGGAGCACCAGGGGGGCCGGCGCACCGTTTGACTGTGCCGTCAGGTCGCCGACCACCCGGTACCAGGTCAGGAAATCGTGGAAGGGCGCTGCGCCTTCAGTGGTGGCGGCGGACACGATCGCCCAGTCTAGACGAGTGGGTCCAATTGGTTTGGTGGCTCTTCAAAGATGACGGTGTAGCGCTGGGCGTCGGCGTGCAATCGTCAGACGAACGTCACGCGGCTCGCTTCCTGCTGGCCTTGGGCGAAACCGGCGCGGGCGGCGGGGAGGCGGGTCGCGGGATCCATCTGGTTCGTGCCCATTGCGGCACGGGAATCGGCGTCCGGTGTGATCACTTCGACGTGGCTGCCCTGCTTGCGCAAGGCCTCGACTTGGCTTGCCAGGTCCGTACCCCACTCCGGCGGTCTGCGCAGGCCCTCGAACTGGCCTGCCGGATCGGCACCCCGTTCCGGTGCTGTCGGGCTCCGTCCGCCCAATGGCGAGAGCACCACGACGTTCGCATAGCCTGAGGCAAGGT
>JBAQYY010000147.1:0-5655 GCA_049790415.1 Candidatus Dormiibacterota bacterium
AGGGTCGAGGCCGCGGATGGTGGCTGAGCAGCGCGAACTCGAGGACGTCGAGGATGAGACGGTGCGGGAGTGGCTGTTGGCTTTCCAGGCGATCGTCGGCGAAGGGATCCGCGACCCGCACCCAGCGGAGATCTGGCGCCTACGCCGGCGCTGGGGGGACGCCGTGACGAGCAAGGCCGTCCTCAATGCGGCGGTGTGGGCCAACAATCACGGCGGCCAGTACTCGCTGGAGGCAGCCGCCCGCCTGGTCGCCCAGCGCCTACAGGTAGCGCCCAGGACCGAGCTTGACACCAGTGGTGGGGCTGCTCATACTCTGAGCCAGGCTACCGCTGCCGCAGGGCCATTGCTCGCGGAGGCGGACCAACAGCCCGACATCAACGGCGAGGCTTCTGTCAGCGAGGCGGCCCGGAGCTCCACTGAGCCGGGGTCGAGCGAGCAGGCAAGACAGCCGCCAGACACCGCCATTGCGGGGAAGGCAGCGGGCGATGTGGACGTAATCCACATGCCCCGCGGCCGGTCCAAGGGGCGCCAGATAAGGCGAACCTCGAAATGAGACCATCCCTAAGAAGTGCTGGCGAGATCCAGCAAGACATGCGCCGCTACATCGGCCTCAGCAAAGAGCGTGATCTCACGTCTGCAGAGGAAGGTGAGTTTGAAGCGCTCCTGGCAGAGGCGGACCAGGTCAACACCCAGTACCGCCTGATGGACGCGGTGGGCGCTGCGCCCGGCCAGATCAACCGTGGAAACCCCTTCGATGCCGAGATCCGGGACTACAGCCCTCGAGGCAAGGCAGAGCGACGTGACGCCGCGCTGCGGGTGGTCGAGCAACGAGCCAAGGAACGCAACTGGGCTCCGCGTCAGGAGCAGCACATGGAGCAGCTGCTGCGGTCAGGCCACAGCGTCAACCTGGACTCGGACCTGATCGCTGCGAGGCTCCTGGCGACCGAGTCCGACGCCTACCATTCGGCCTTTTTCAAGGCCGTGACCGAGCCCGCTCCCGCCTGGACGCCAGAGGAAAACCGGGCCATGGGCCAGTACCGAGAGGTTGAGCGCCGCGCCGCCTCCGAGGGAACCGACTCCGCCGGCGGCTACGGGATTCCGGTGCTGATCGACCCGACCATCGTGCTGACCTCAGGGGCGGCCGATGCCCCGATCCTGTCTATCTCCACGATGAAGACCATCACCACCAAGGCGTGGAAGGGAGTGACCTCAACCGGCCTCGTCTTCGAGTACACCCAAGAAGCATCCGTCGTCGCTGACAAGACCCCGACCCTGGCCCAGCCGGTGATCCCGGTCTACCGGGCCGACGCCTACATCCCCTACTCGTTCGAATTGGCCCAGGACTATCCCGCCTTTGCTGAGGAATTCGGGAGCCTCCTGGAGCAGGGTTACGTCAACCTTGTTGCCTCGGGGACCATGACCGGCTCTGGGTCCAACCAGCCGACCGGGATCTTCACCGCGCTCAAGGGCTCCGGCGGCAACTGCGCCAACGGAACCTCGGGCAAGGTCGTCGCTCTGACCACCCTGGGGACTCTCGGGGCGGTGGACGTCAGGGCCGCGTGGAGCCAGCTGAGCGAGCTCTTCCGGCAGCGGGCGAGCTGGGTCATGAACGTCACGGTTGAATCAATCATCCGAGCGTTCGGCAACAACCTGGCGCTCTCCGATTTCACCGCGGACCTGACCGCGCAGGGCATCGACAAGCTGGTCAGCCGGCCAATCGCCCTCTCCGACTACGCGCCGGAGTACTCGACTGCGACCACCACTGTCACCCAGTACTGCGTGATTGGGGACTTCTCGAAGTTCTACATCGTGCAGCGAGCGGGGATGGTGGTCGAGCAGATCCCGGTCATCTTCGACCAAGCGACCGGACGCCCAACCGGGCAGCGGGGCCTCTTGGCATGGAGCCGGCACGGCTACAACGCACTGGACAGCAACCCCTTCCGGGTCCTGTCCAACGGAGGTTGAGCCTCGTGGCCAACTTCCCCGCTCCGCTCCCGAAGCCGCCATTCCCGCCAGACGGGCGGCCGCCTCGATGACAAAGTTCCCCCCTGGCGTGGCGCCAAAGAGAGTCGACGCCAGCCAGGGTGACCCCCGGTCCTGCAGATGGGCCGCCGCTCAGTCCGGGGTTTCCTCACCCCGGCTGGGCGCGGCCACTTCGTCACCTCCTAAAGGCCGTTTCCCGGCCCAGCACGGCCACGCTGGGTCGGGCCGGCTGATGAGGGTGCCTCGATGAGCCAGCAGACCATTCGTGGCACGGGCGGAGTCACGGTCGACCTCGAGGACTTCCACCTCCTGGCCCGCGATCTCCGCCGCGCCTCAGCTGACCTCAACAAGGAGGTCCGAGTCGCGCTCCGAGCCGTGGGTGGCATCGTTGCTGAGGACGCCAAGGAGAAGGCGGCTTTCAGTGACAAGATCCCTTCAGGCATCCGAGTCCGGCTGAGCGGAATGGGTATCGCCGTCGAGACCACGACCATCCTGGGCGGCCTTATGGAGGCCGGGAACCAGGGCCAGAAGGGTGGCGACCAGTTCCGTCATCCGGTGTTCGGGAACATGGTGAACTGGGTCAAGCAGCCGATGCATCCGTACCTCGTGCCAGCCCTCAGGGACAAGGCCGAGGAGGTTGAGGAAGCCGTCGCCAACGTGGTCGGGATGGTCCTCGACGCCGCACTGGAGACCTAATGGCAGACCGGATGGTGCGAGTACTGGTCACGGCGGACACCGCTGCGACCATTAGGAAGATCAAAGAGGTTGGAGCAGTCTCCGACGAGACCGCGGCGCAGTCCTCCGCCGTCATGGCAGAGTCGGCCGCGGGGACCGGGGGCGTCTTCGAGCGGCTCGGCCAGAAGGTGAGCCTTTGGGGGATCCCCTTCCTGGGCGCTGCAGCGGCGGTCGGAGCAGCGACCGTCGGAGTGGGCGTCGGGGCTCTACACCTCGCCGACGACTTCGACAAGAGCAGCAACAAGATCGCTGCCAACGCGGGGATCTCGCAGCGGGCTGCCAAGACCATCGCGGACTCCTTCCTGGACGCCTCGAACAGCACCATCTACAGCGCCACCAGCATCGCCGACTCCTACTCCACGGTGGCTGCGCAGCTCGGCCAGATCCAAGGCAAGGCGCTCGGTGCCGGACAGGCGGTCAAGGTGATGGCGGCCGCCCAGAGCCTGGCGACCGCCAGCGGGCTGGACCTGGGCACGGCGACCGACTCCCTGGCGGGGGTCATGCAGGTCTACCAGCTGCGCGCTGGCGACGCTGGGCGGACCTCGAACGTGCTCTACAACGCCGCCAAGCTGACCGGCAACGGCGTCGATACCCTCTCGCAGCAGATCGCCAAGATGGCCTCCGGCTTGGGCATCGCCAAGCCTCCGCTCACCCAAGTGGGCGGCCTGATGGTGGACCTCGCCGCCCACGGTGAGACCGGACGCAAGGCACTGTCGGCGGTGAGCTCGGCGATGAGCACTCTGATCAGTAACGCGACGATGACCCAGCAGCAGATCGCCTCCCTGACCGACACCGCGGCGGTGAACGAGCAGCAGTTCCTCTCGCTGGGCCTGCACGTGACCAACGCCCAGGGCAAGTTCGTCGGGATGCAGTCGGTGATCGGCCAGCTCCAGGGCAAGCTCGCCGGCCTTAGCCAGGCGCAGCAGCTGCAGACCCTCTCGGTCGTGTTCGGTGCCTCGGCGGCACAGAAGATGCTCGCCACTGTCGATGCTGGGCCCGCTGCGTACGATCGGTACACGGCCAAGGTCACCCAGGCAAACTCGGTCCACGCGGCCGCGGCCAAGACCCTGTCGAATCTAGGCGACACCTTCAAGGTGGCCGAAGTGCGCGTCGAGGACCTGGGGATCAAGATCGGCGAGGACCTGATGCCGGCGGCGACCAAGGTCGCCAAGGTCTTCGCGGGGTTGATCACCTTCTTCACCTCCAACAGCACTGCGCTCACCGGGTTGGGAATCGGCGTCGGTGTGCTGGCCGCCGGACTGTTCGGCCTGGTGGGAGTGATGGCAGCGACCAAGGTGGCCACGATGGCCATGACCGCGGCCCAGGACGTCGCCAAGGCTGGGACGGCGGTCTGGACGGGCATCACCTGGGCAGCGACCGCCGCGCAGGGAGCCTTCGACGCGGTCATGGATGCCAACCCGATCGCCCTGGTGGCGCTGGCCATCGTGGCCCTGATCGCCATCGGGGTGTTGCTGATCACCCACTGGACCCAGGTGACGGCGGCGGCGAAGACTGTCTGGACCGTTGTGTCGGGCTACTTCACGTCGCTGGCCGGTGACATCGGCCAGGTGGTCTCGAACATCGTGGGGTTCTTCACCGGGCTCCCGAGCAAAATCACCGGTGCCTTTGGCACGCTGGCCAACGCGATCACCTCACCCTTCAAAGCTGCCTTCGACCTGGTGGCCAACCTCTGGAACAACACCCTGGGGAAGTTGAGCTTCTCCATCCCGGGATGGGTGCCAGTGATCGGCGGGGATAAGTTCTCGCTGCCCAAGATCCCCATGCTGGCAACGGGAGGCATGGTGACCGGAGACGGGCTCGCCTACCTCCATGCCGGCGAGGTCGTTCAGAACAAGCAGCAGCAGGCGTCGGCATCGGGTGGTGGGGACCTGATCGCCAACTTCCACGGCATCACGTCCCCGCAGGACATCGTCAACGCGCTGCGCACATTCCAGCAAGAGCGAGGAAGCCTGCCTCTTCGCACCACGGGATGAGTGGCCGTAGGGCGGATCGTCCGGCAGATCCTCGCTTCGTCGAGGGCTGGAACCGGCTGATCCGGAACACCGAGATGAGGCAGATGGGTGAGTGGCTCTGCCAGCAGCCCTTCGCGAAAGCGGCCGCCATGCTTCTCTGGTACTACAGGGACCGGGCAAGTGCGGAGGCTCTAGCTGCAGTGGATCTCGAGGTGGAAGCCGAGGGTCACATCTACCGCAGCGACCGCGCGGGCGACTTACCGAAGATCCGAGAGCTCGCCTCGGGCGACCTGGCCGTTCTCGCCGCCGAGTGGCTGAACCCGAAGGGCTGGCCAGACGCCCCAGAGAGCCGCCAGGAGCGGGTGCTCACGGCGATCAGCGCCTACCGTGAGCTCCGGGACCACGGGCAGCTTCCCAGTCCGGAGGACGTGGCCCGCTGGGGGCTCAGCTAAGGTCCTAGCCGCTCCCCGAGCAACGCGGCTAGGTCGTCCCTGACTGTCGCCGGGGACAGTCCAAGGGTGCGCGCAATCCCCTTGATGCTCTGACCCTCGGCCTTCAGTGCGGCCTCCCGCTCCCGGCGCTCCAGCAGTGGGCGCCGTGCTGCCTCTCGAGCCTTCACCTTCGCTGCGATGGCGTCAGCCTTGTGCAACTCCTGGGTGCGCCAGTCAACCAGCAGCCCATCGACGGACAGGGGGTCGAGGCGGAGGACGCCGCACTCCAGCTCTCCCTGCAGGCGCCCCTGATGCCAGTGGTAGAGGACCATCTGCGCGCTGATCCCGAGAATGGCCGCAGCCTCGCGACTGGTGACCGTTGGCTCTGGGACAGCCGGCGGCGGGCATGGCGGCGCTTAGCTCACCACCGGCGCCGGCGCTGTGGCGACGTAGCCTGGCAGCGCCGACCGAAGGTCGCCAAGCTCGAGGTGGTCCGTGTAGCGTGTAGAGGTCTTCGGGGAGGCGTGGCCGAG